>JALHMA010000472.1 GCA_022844265.1 Saprospiraceae bacterium
ATCGGATTGCGACCGGAAAAGTACAAGGCTTCGGTTATAATGGCCACAGGTATCGTCAATTATAAAGGTATTAATTCCGACAATTCCGATGCTTTTGTGCAGCAATACCAGGTGCAGAACGCTTTTTCCAACCTGATCGAGTTTGTACAGTCGCGTTCGAGCATCAAAATCCTGACGATCCACATGTTGAGGCACGACCTTTCTGCGAGCATCAACGGAGTAGAAAAACCTTTCAGAAAGGCCAACCCGAAGTTTGCACAGTTTAGCCAGGAAGAACAAAATCAATTGTTGGCGGAGCTCTCCAAAATCAACCTCGACAGCATCAATGACCCTTCTTTTAGCCAGCAGTTCGATTACCTGCTCGACAAAATTGCCCGTGGATATGGTTACGACCACGATGCGATCCAGCGCAGCCTTTCCGTAAAGCGCAAAGGTGAAACGGACTATCTGTCCATTGAAGTGGTGACAGAAGACCCCCTCCTGTCGCAATACATGACCAATACTTTTACCACCCGCTTTTTGAGGTACTACCATAATATTTCCGTGCGTGAAAAGCGCAAAAACGTGGAGAGTTACACCAAACTGGCCGCCGAAAAAAAATATGTGGTGGATTCCATCAACAATGTCCTCTTCGAATACCTGAAAGCAAAAGGTTTGCCAGTTCTCGGCAAACAAAGCGAGGAATTGGTCGGACAAATTACCAAACTCGAAATAGAACGCCAACGCGCCGAATCCCTCAAAAAATCGTCAGCGGGATCGGTCGAAAGGATCAAAAAATATGAAGACACCCGCGAGTCGCGCGATGCCAGGGAAATTCAGAATCGGGTGGAAGAAAAAAACAATACCGTCGACCAGATGGAACGTGTTCGCGAACTGACGCAAAAAAGCCTCGAAGCAAAAGGCAAAGACCCCGATGTGGAGGCAGAACTGGCTGACGCAAAATCGGAACTCAATTCCTCCGTGCGCAGTTCCGCCCGCATCCAGGGCAAACTGCGTACAGACGACTCCAAACGCACCAAAGAAGACCTGTACAAGGAACGGGTTGCTTCCGACCTCGACCGCATCGACGCGGAGGAGAACTACTCCCAACTAAACAACGAAATCTGGTCGCTCAAAAACAAACTCGGCGCGATGGTAGTCAGCGATGAAATTTCAACCCGGCTGCGGACGGAAGAAGCGCGTGCAGTAGGTGAATTTGACAAAGTCAACGAAGAACTCATCAATGCCAAACTCAACCTGGAAAACGCTGAAAATCCGCTTTCCATCGTCGAAAATGCACAACTGCCCGAATGGCCCGAACCCAACCGGCAGACTTTGCTCAGTATTTTTGCAGCCATTGTGACCGGCACCCTGGCCATCATCGCTCTTTTTCTGCTGGCTTATTTGGACAGCAGCCTGCAATCGCCCGATCTGTTTAAAAAATACACCAACCAGTTGCCCTTGATTGGCTCCATCAGTGCCGTTCCGGTAAAAGGCCTGAATTTTGAAACGCTTTTCGCGGCAAAAAACGCAACACAACCTGTAACGGTTTTTCGGGAAAGCCTGCGCAAACTGCGTTCTATTTTGTTGCAAAATCCCGAACGTATCTACATGATTGTCAGCCTGAAAGACGGGGAAGGCAAAACGTTTACCATGCATTCGCTGGCACATTCGCTGGCCGCCAATCACAAGCGCGTGTTGATGCTGGACACCAATTTTAAAACGCCCTTGTCTGAAGAATATTCCGACACGCCTACGCCCAACAGCGCTGTGTTGAATAAAATCATTCGCGACAATGGTTTTGCCAATATATTTCTAATGAAAAACCCCTCGGAAGACCTCAAAACAGAGCAACGGGTAGATATTATCGGCAATGTAGGTATTCAAAAATCGCCCTCCGAGATACTCGACCCGGAGCATTTCCGGCATTTCCTGACCGAACTGAGCGGGCATTACGACTACATTTTGATGGAAGCGGCATCGCTCAATCAATATTCCGATGCGTACGAATTGGTATCCTATGCCGATAAGGTGATTGCAGTGTTCAACGCCAAATCGAACATCAGCCACGCCGACACCGAAGCGCTGGAAAACTTGCGGGAACTGCGGGAAAAATTTGCCGGGGCCATCCTGACCGAGGTGGACGTAAGAAATATGAACTAGGGCGGCCATGACAACCGCGTCGAATTACTGGCTTCGTTCCGGCTTTTTCACCCTGTTGGAAAAAGGTATGGCACTGCTATTCAGCCTCGGCACGGCCATGTTGCTGCTGCGCATGCTGGACAAGGAAACCTTCGCAGCCTGGGGCATTTTTACCATCATCGGTTATTTTGTGGAAATGGGCCGCAGCGGACTGATCCAGAACGGCCTGGTGCGTGCACTGGCGATGCACAAAACGGATCGCCGGACTTATACTTCTATTTCTTCGGCTTCCTTTGCGCTCAATCTGACGTTTTCACTGCTCTCCAATGTACTGTTGTGGCTCTGCGCCCACTGGATCGCAACGCAATACCAGATTCCACAACTGTCGCTGTTGCTGCCGGTGTATTTCCTGACCAATTTCATCATGGCGCCCTTTACGCACTGCTCCTTTGTGCAACAGGCCAATTTCGAGTTTCGCGGCGTATTCTGGGGCGCGTTTTTTTATCGCGGCGCCTTGTTTGCCTGGATCGCCCTTTGCCGGCTCAGCGGTCATGCTATCGAGCTGCAAGAGCTGGCCCTGGCCATGCTGGCCGGCGGACTGCTGGGCGCAGTCGCTACCTGGCATTTTGCTCGCCCTTTTCTTTCTTTCTCCTTTAAAATTGATTTTCAATGGGTTAAATCGTTGCTGGGCTACGGTAAATATGTGCTGGGCACCAACCTGAGCACGATGTTTTACAAAAATATCGACAAACTGTCGCTGGGTTACTTGCTGGGCCCTGCGGCTTTTGCCGTATACGATGCGGCGGGCAAAGTCACACAAATGGTGGAAGCGCCTTCGTTCAGCATTGCGGCGGTGGTGTTCCCGAAAAGCGCCGAACGCATGGCGATGGAAGGCGCCAAAGGCATCCGCTCGCTGTACGAACAAAGTGTAGGCGCTATCCTGGCCATCATCCTGCCCTTTTTGCTGGCGGTGCTGGTTTTTGCAGAACCGATCATACAGGTTTTTGCCGGCGCACAATATGCCGACTCCGCCGATGTGTTGCGGCTGACGGCTTTTTTTGGTTTGTTCCTGCCTTTTGCCGTGCAGTTCGGCACCGTGATGGATTCGACCGGCAAACCGGGCCTGAATTTTGCTTGTACCCTGTTTACGGCATTGCTCAACTGGACCTTGAGTTTCATTTTTGTTCGCCAGTTCGGCCTGTTTGGAGCGGCATTCGCTACCCTGGCCGGTTACGGGGTCAGTTTTGTCGTGATGCAGTATTTTTTATACAAATTTTTCAAAATCAATGCGTTGAATGCATTCCGGTATGTACCGGGATTTTATAAAAAGGCCTGGAGGATGGGGCGAGGGATGAGGAATGAGGGATGAGGAATGACCGAGCGCGATGTCGGACATAACGCTCGGCCATTCCTCATCCCTGTTAGTCGCGCTCGGCCATACCTCATCCCTCATTCCTCATCCCTTTCATTAATCCGTGTCCAATCACTCAAAAATGACCCACTCAACCGATATCGTTTTTTTTAGTTTGTTCCGAACGGACAATCCCTATTCCTCCATCTCGCTTTCGATGGCAAAGGAACTGGCAAAAACGCGTCGTGTTTTTTATGTCAACCACCCTTATTCGCTCAAAGACATCGTGCATGGCCTGCGTTCCGGCGATCCCGTACTGCGCAGGCGACTGCCCCGGCTGTTGAGCGGGCGGGTGGGTTATGAGCTATTGGAAAGTATTCCGCACAATTTTATGGCCGTGCAGCCGCCCGCCACGTTGCCGATCAACTGGTTGCCGCCAGGGCGTGTGTACAATTTTTTCCAGCGGTTGAACAATGGTATCATACTCCGCTCGATTCGGCGGGTGCTGCGCGACCACGAGGTGCATAATTATCTGTATATCAATTGTTACGATCCGTTTTACGCGGGTTATTTGCCCAAAGAAAT
>JALHMA010000473.1 GCA_022844265.1 Saprospiraceae bacterium
AAACCTTGGGAGAAATCAGGGATGAGTTATGAGTTATGAGTTATTGGTGTTTCAGGCTGGGATGGGGAAATGGATAGTCTATTAAATTCCCCATTCCAGCCTGAAACACCAATAACTCATAACTCATAACTCATAACTCATTCCTAACGTTCGTCCAGGTAAACTGCGATGGAAACTGCTGCGCTTACCAGTGGTCCGCCCAGTTCCATACCGATTGCGTCGGCCCATACCCAGTTGGGGATGGAAGCAGGTTCAGGCACACCGGAACCACCGCCGGAGGAATAAGATTTCCAGTACCAGTAGTAGCGGCTGTATTTCAGCACAGAAACGATGGAAAGTACGCGGCGGGCGTCAGTCAGGTCTTTGGATAGTGCCAGTTCGTTTTCCAGTTCGGTCATCACAGAAACAAAATGACTCAGTTGTTCCGGAGAAGAGACTGGAATGGCAGCGGCCTGTGTAAACACATCGCGCAACACTTTTTTATCGCCGGCGCTCAGGCGGGTGGCTTCGATACGCGCTTCATAATCCGAATAATTTCGGAACAGATCCAGCGATTGTGCGCGTTGCAGTTCATCCGGGCTGACAGGTAAGCCGGATTCTTCCAGGAACTGGGCCGTTTTTTCGATAGCGAAGCGCTGTATGGCGGCTCTGTCGCCTTTGATTTGCCGGATGGCATCTTTGTTTTCAGCGCCCAGGATGACTTGCAGGGCCAGGTTGTGCAGTTGGCCGAGGTTGTCCTGCGGATTGCCGGGATTGACCAATGGCGCTATGTGTTGTGCCGATTCAGGCGAAAAAACAACCATTTTACCAATCGGCGTATCGGACAAAGGGTAGAACCCTGCCGGGATAACCTGTTCCGGCAATCCCATGGATGCAGCATTCGCGGCATCGAGGGTAAAATCGGCGGTCAGGGGAAAATAGTTGCCGAAATATTCCGAGGCTTCGGCGCCTTTATCGAAGCGCATGGCGAAACGTTCGGAGGCATTCAGGGCTTCCGTACCCCAGCCGATCCAGATGCAGTTGGAAAAACTATACATGCAGCCTCTATAGGTAGAAGTGCCGAAGTGGATAATGATACGATCGCCGGAAGGAATGGATGGCAGCGGATCGGCGACGGGAATCGGTTCGGAGATGGCCTCTTTTGCGCAGGAAAAAAGATTAAGGCTGAGGGCGATGAGGGTCAGTGCGAAAAAGAAATTACGGGTTTTCATAATGAGAGAAATTTAATGTCGGGAAAAAGTAAAGCGCCTACTCTTTTCTAAGGATTTTCGGCTTGTTCCGTGCGTGGTTTTTTTTTCGGAAAAGCAACTGTTAATTTGGCTGCTTTTATCATCTATCGCAGGATTGGAAATACCTTACCCTCCGTTTGAAAAAAAAATTTGCACATGAATACTTCTACCATTTTCCGCTGGTCCATTTCCGTTGCTTTGGCCGGTTTTTTGTTCGGACTGGACACCGCCGTTATTTCGGGCGCCGAGCAAGCCATTCAAAAACTTTGGTCGCTGGATAATTTCACGCAAGGCCTGGCCGTCGCCATGGCTTTGTGGGGCACCGTATTGGGCGCGATGCTTGGCGGCATTCCATCCGACCTGCTTGGGCGCAGAAAAACCCTGTTCCTGATCGGGATACTGTTCCTGTTTTCTTCCCTCGGTTCGGCCGTTGCGCCCGATGTGGTCACCTTTATGGTTTTCCGGTTTATCGGCGGATTGGCCATCGGCTCTTCTTCTGTCACCGCGCCGCTGTACATCAGCGAAATTGCACCGGCGGAGTCGCGGGGCAGGCTGGTCGCGCTGTTCCAGTTTAATATTGTATTGGGTATCCTGATTGCCTATGTCGCCAACTACCTGCTGCGCGATGTGGGCGGCGACGATGCCTGGCGCTGGATGCTGGGCTGGGTAGCCTTGCCTTCGCTGTTGTTCTCGCTGGCGGTTTTGTTTATCCCGGAAAGTCCGCGCTGGCTGCTGGTAAAAAAAGGCGATGAAGAAGGCGCACGTGCGGTACTGAACCAGATCAATCCGCAAACAGCGCAAAGCCAGATCGACGACATCCGGGCAGGTATGCGACAGCCCGGCGACCTCGTGCCGCCCGCTACTTTTTTTTCCGGGAAATACCGGACGCCTATCCTGCTGGCTTTTTTGTTTGCGTTTTTCAACCAGGTATCGGGTATCAATGCCGTCATTTACTATGCGCCGCGCATTTTTGCTGAAACAGGAATGGGCAAAAGCGCTGCCCTGCTTTCTTCCACCGGTATCGGATTGGTTAACCTCGTTTTTACACTGATCGGCGTGGCCCTGATCGACCGTATGGGCAGGCGATTCCTGATGTACATCGGCTCGTTCGGGTACATTTTTTCCCTTTCGCTGGTTGCCTACGCCTTTTTTTCCGGCGCTGCGGCCAATAGCCTGCTCGTACCCATTTTGCTGTTTGTGTTTATTGCGGCCCACGCCATAGGGCAGGGCGCCGTCATCTGGGTGTTCATTTCAGAAATATTCCCCAATGCGGTGCGCTCTTACGGCAATTCGCTCGGCAGCGCCACCCACTGGGTGTTTGCGGCCCTGATCGCCAACATCTTTCCCTGGCTGGCCGGGCGTTTCGGCGGCGGACCCATCTTCGCTTTTTTTGCCGTGATGATGGTATTTCAGTTGCTCTTTGTCTGGAAAATGATGCCTGAAACGAAAGGCGTCTCGCTGGAAGACCTGGAAAAACAACTTTTGAAGAAGTAAGGAATCAGAGCAGGGCGCTTTGGCAAAGACCAATATAATCTTTGAGGGCAAAACGGGCGGTGGTAAACTTGTTTTTCAGGGAAGCGGGCGACTGCTGTTCCAGTTGATACAGCGTATCGAAAGCGGCATCTGCTTTCGAAATGGCGGCCTGTATTTTATGTGGGGCCGGGGCATGCCATCGTTGTTCCATTTCCGTAAAATACACAGGAATGTGCTCCAGAAACCGGCTGGTCAGTTCGGGATTGTTGTATTGCAGCGCTTGCTGAAAAGGATCGGCTATCTGGCTGCAAACCTGGTCGACCGGTACGGAAACCCCGTTTAAAACCAGATCGGCTGTGGCTTGCCGGAGTATCTCCAACCGCTGTTGATCGGGCGTTTCAAGTGCCTGAAGATCAATTTTTTGTATCCGTACCTGCAATTGTGTAGCCGCTGCCTGCGCCTCGCCCGCCGCTTCCGGGGCAGGCAACACCGCCAAAAACAGGGTATCTGTGCCAACGGCCAATTGTACTGGCGCAGGCATCGCCACAATCTCCAAAAAACGGTGCTCGGCTTCCCGCAATTGATCCGTTGCTGACTGGCATCCTGCGATGGCGAACAACAAGCAGCAGGGATATATTATTCTTTTCATGTGAATCTTTTTCAAGAGTATTTCAAATTGTCGTTGCGGTATATTGACCGGGTAAGTTCGAGTCAGTAAATCTGACTATCCGTCTATTGTACAAGAGTTAAATTTTAGTTGGACGCTTTGGCCGCGTAGCGGCATAAGGTCGGTAGCAACAAATGCCAAGCGTGTTCACAAGGTGCGTAGCACCGGAACAAAGGCATAAGGTTACGGTGCTACGCACCTTTGTAGGTTGCTCTTTGGTTTATTTACCGACCTTATGCCGCTACGCGGCTATGGAACCCTAGGGAAATAATCTCCTTTACAACAAGTAGATGGTCAGATTAGAAAACAAGGTATCTTCTATAATCCATTGATTAACTATATATTTCCACAATTTCAACCTTTAGCAAGAGGCCGATGTTCTGCATCCTGAACGCATACTCGTTTTTACCTTTTATCCACATACCCCTAATAGAACCTTCCACTCCATAAACCATAAACCAATAATTCACATGCCCCTCATAGAACACTCCTCCTTTCCCGGCCCTCCCTTCTGGCAATTCAACGGACACCTGCAAACCCTGGCGCCCGGTATCTGGCGAAAGGTAAAAGGTATTGATTACCAACGGGAAAGAATCGAAACTTCCGATGGCGATTTCCTCGATCTCGACTGGCTTCCACACGGAAACCGGCGGCTTGTGATCCTCACACACGGACTGGAAGG
>JALHMA010000474.1 GCA_022844265.1 Saprospiraceae bacterium
CGGTATCTTGTAAAAAATGAATTTATATAGCGGCCCGCTGGGCCGCCAAATGCTTGGACATTTATGATGCTACAAAGATATTGGCCCTCTGGGCCATAGGTCACAACTTGGGTAAATTAGATAAATTAGCCAAGGGTTACAACCCTGATAGCAGATAACAGATAACACACAAGGGAATTGAATTGCACCTTTCGCACACCATGCCAGCCTGAAACA
Organism: Saprospiraceae bacterium; assembly: GCA_022844265.1. Classification (GTDB taxonomy): domain Bacteria; phylum Bacteroidota; class Bacteroidia; order Chitinophagales; family Saprospiraceae; genus M3007. The sequence continues at coordinate 217 of JALHMA010000474.1, forward strand.
CCACCAATAACGAATAACCAATAACGAATAACGAAAACATGAAATTACCTTCTCCCGGTTTCCTCCTCAACGCATTCATACAAGTCTGCCGGCGTTTTCCGGGCACTATGCTGGCTGCTGTAACAGGCGTCACCGTACTGCTTATTCTAGTGGAAAGCGGCAACAGTTCCAATGAAGAATTACTGGCGCGGATATGGATGGCCGCCCAATTGGGCCTGCCTTTGCTGACTGGCATCCTGGTATGGACGGAATCTGCCGACTGGTTGCCGGGACGCCGGTGGCTGGCACAGGGCGTCGGCGTGGCGGTACTGGCGGCTTATGGCTGGTATTTATTTCTGCAACCCAATACGGCATTTGAACACCTGCATGTACCGCGGTATATGATTTTGCAGTTGGTCGCGCACCTGTTTGTTGCGGTGGCGGCCTATCTCAACCAGCGCTCGGTGGCCGATTTTTGGGAATACAACCGGCGTTTATTTGCCAATTTTGTGGTGGGCGCTACTTTTACCATGATCTTGTTTGCCGGACTCTCGCTGGCGGTGCTGGCGGTGGATCAACTGTTCAATTTGAACATATCAGAACGGATTTATGCCCGATTGTTTATCGTGCTGGCAGGCATCTTCAACACGAGTTATTTTTTGTATCATTTTCCACAAAAATATGAATTTGAAAACGCAGACGCTTCCTACAACGCCGTTTTCCGCAACCTCTGCAAGTACATTCTGATCCCGATTGTGGGCTTATATTTCCTGATTTTATACGCTTACGGCGCTAAAATACTTACAACCTGGTCGCTGCCGCGCGGCTGGGTGGGTTCGCTGGTGATCGGCTTTTCAGTGGCGGGCATCTTCACCTGGCTGCTCAATTTTTACCTGCCGCAATACGACGACAGCAAAATAGTGAGCCTCTTCCGCAAATGGTTCTGGTGGATCGTTCTGCCGCTCACGGTGCTGCTTTTTGTAGCCATCGGCACCCGCATCAGCGATTACGGCGTCACCGAGCCGCGCTTCATCGTCATGCTGGTCGGCATCTGGCTGGCCATTACCTGTCTCTATTTTTTGTTGTCCAAATCGGATAATATCAAGTTTATCCCGATTTCACTGGGTTTGATTGCGCTCTCCATCGCTGTCGGTCCTTTCAACGCATTTTCCGTATCCAAACGCAGCCAAAGCGGTATCATCGAGCGGGTGCTGGAAAGGAACGGGCGCTGGGAAAACGGCCGGCTCAAACAAGGTTCGGCGCCCATGCTCCAGGCGGAAATCTCGCAGGTGGAATCCGCGCTGCAATTCCTGGACCGGCGCGGACACCTGGAGTCCGTTGACTGGCTGCCCATGCCACTGGATAGTTTTCAGAAGGTCACGACTGCCTACACGAACAGCGGGCGCATTATGAACTGGCTGGGGCTGCAAAGTGATGCAGCGCCGGAAAAGAGCGCCCTGAGTATCCAGGGCAATCAAAACTACGGGCCAACCGACATACGCGGCTACACGAAATGTTACCCGCTCAGCCTCAGCGGATACCGCGATGCCAAACCCCCAAGTGGTTATTACTTTGAACGCTCCTCAGACGGGCAGAAAATCATCTGGCGCGAGGTGAAGGGTCAGAAAACAAGCGCCGTTGATTCTTTTGACCTGAAACCGGTAATGGCCATTTGGCGCAACCAATCGCAGGACAGTTTCCTCGACCTTTCTCCAGAAGCATCCATTTTTGATCTCAGCAGCGCCAAAGGCAGCCTGCGCATAAGGGTCACCGATGCGCAAATAGAGGAGATCGAGGGTACGTTTCAGGTGAATTACCTGAACGGGCAGTTGTTTTTGAAGGAGCGATAAGTATATGGAATTCTACCTGCTTTGCTTTTTTGCCTTTTTAGCCGGTTTTATCGACAGTATCGTGGGTGGCGGCGGCCTCGTACAGATACCGGCTTTTTTTATTTTATACCCGCAACTGACAGTCCCCAATATTATCGGCAGCAACCGCCTTGCTTCTGCCGCAGGCACTTCTATGGCCGCCTGGAATTACAGCCGCGTGGTAGCGATTCCCTGGAAAACGGTGTTGTATGCCGGGCTGAGCGCGGCCATTTGTTCCTATTTGGGCGCAACCGTACAAAGTATGCTGCCTTCCGAGGTATTGAAACCGATCATTCTGGTGCTCATTGTTGTTATAGCCATCCATACGTACCGAACGAAAAACTTCGGGCAGCATGAATCATTTCGGATAACAGAAAAAAGGCTGCCCTTTTGGGCTGCCGGTATCGGGGCCGTACTGGGCTTTTACAACGGTTTTGTAGGGCCGGGCACCGGAAGCCTGCTGGTTTTCGGCTTTGTCAGTGTGATTGGGTATAATTTTTTATCGGCGTCGGCCATTTCCAAAATCGTCAATGTAATTGCGGATGTATCGTCTTTGGTGTTTTTTCTGCTCCACAAACACGTCCTTTTTCATTTGGCGCTGCCAATGCTGGTTTGCAACGTGGCAGGTTCGTACTTTGGCAGCCGAATGGCGGTATTGCGCGGCAATGCCTTTATCCGAAAAGTTTTTTTAGTCGTGGTGGCAGGTATCGTGCTGCGTTTTGCCTGGGATGTTTTTTTCAGGTAACAGCGGCATGGACTGATAACAAATAATAGATAACTACTTAAAAATGAACGCATTCTACAAAATCCTTCTATTGAATTGCCTGCTGTCAACAGGTATTTCTGCCCAACAAAGCCCTCCTTTTTTCCAGGAAGAAATGATCGTGACAGCCAGTTCGCTCAACTTGCGCGAATTGCCGGATAAAAATGCCAAAAAAGTTGGAACCCTCACGCAGGGCACTGTCGTCCAGTTTTTGGAAGCCTATAAAGACGGCGAATACATGCAGGCCGACACGACCGACCCCGAATCGCCCTACGCGCCCTGGCTGAAAGTGCGTTTCAAAGGCGGCACGGGCTGGGCTTTCGGCGCTTACCTGACCGGCACCTACGGATTGTATTACGAAAATGATATTTTCGTGGAAGGAGATGCCTTGCCGCCGCTGCAATGGTTTGGCGTGTATGCCCGCGATTCATTTGCCGATGAAGTGCGCCGGGTGCAGGTGCGCCTGGCAGATGAGTTTAACGAATTTTTCCAGACACAGGTACGGGTGCTCAAAACCAACCAGCGCGAACAAAGTAAATTCCTGGTCGCGAGCCTGACGCCCTTTCCGACGGGCTATTGCGGCCCACTGGGCAATTTTGAAATCGGGCAAATGTATTACTCCAAAACCCTGGGGCCAGGCGGGCAGTTGTCTATTTATCCCGGCAACGACCTGAACGATACCCTGATCAGACCCACTTACGGCATTGCTGCCACCGGCTGCGCAGAATTGGATAACAACTACGTCCGCGTTACAAACTATCAACTGCGGCTGATCGATTACAGCCAGGAACCTGTACAATACCAGGACCTCACGCAATGGGTAAAACCTGAAACGCCGGAATCCAGTCCTTCGGTGGACTTGTTGTGGTTCGGCGACCTCGACCGCGACGGCAAACCCGATGCCATCATCAACGATTGCCCCTACGAACCTGGTTGCCGCGCTTCCCTGTTCCTGTCATCCAAAGCAAAACCCGGCGCATACCTGCACAAAGTGTGCGAGCATTTCTGGCCGGGCGACTGAACCTCACCCCCCGGCTCCCTCTCCAACGGAGAGGGAGTGACTTCCCTCTTGGTTTCCTTACCAGTGAATGCCAAGGGTGAAGTCACCCCCTCTCCGTTGGAGGTGAGGTTAACCCACAAGTCAGGTTTTTTTGAAAAAAGCATAGTTCATTGACATATTGAAACCATCTACTAAATTTTGGAAGTAATTCCAGCCAGCCCAAAT
>JALHMA010000475.1 GCA_022844265.1 Saprospiraceae bacterium
AGCACCAGGCCGCAAAAAGCATCCGCGCGTCCCTGAATCAATTCCATGCCGTAGTCATTGCCGACCAGGAGCAAATCGAGCAGACCATCCTGATCGATGTCGTAGGGCATCATACCCTGCACTGGCGCTATCTGCGCTTCCACCGGCAAAGCGCTGATAGTGAAACGACCTCCGCCGAGGTTCTCCACAAAACTGCTGAACATCCAGTTGGCCTGCATGATCTGTGCGCCTTTGAGGTCGTCGGGTTTGAACACATCCTGCATGGTGGCTTCTCCCAGGGCGCCATAGGTGTTGAAGCGCTTGCGGATCATCACCAGTTGTTTAATAATATCGTCGCGACTATGGTAAAAATATTCGCGGCGCGTACCGGCAGAATCGGGCCAGAAGCAGGAAATAAACGGGTCGTAAAAACCATTGCCGTCAAAATCTTTGGCATAAATGGACAGCGGTTCGCCGCTGCGGCATTTGAAATAGACGTTTTCACCAAAATTGCCGGCCATGTAATCCATATCGCCGTCGTTGTCGAAATCGGCGGCAGCGAGACTGGTCCACCAGCCGGTTTTGTCTGCCAGCCCCGTTTGAGGCGTCACGTTTTTAAACTTCCCGCCTTCATTTTGCAAAAAAGTCAGGGGCATCCATTCTCCGGCCAGCAACAAGTCGGGTTGATTGTCCTGGTTAAAATCCGTCCACAGCGCGTCGCTGACCAGGCCGATATAGGTCAATTCGGGGCAAACCTGTTCTGTCACATCTGTAAACAGAGGCTGGTCTTTGCCTTTGGAGTCATTGCGCAGGATATAACTGCGATCCGTTTTAGGATAGGAGCGGGGCAACACCCGTCCGCCGACAAACAAATCGAGGTCGCCGTCGCCGTCAAAATCGGCGGCTTTGACAGCTTGCCCGCAGGCCGTTTCCACCGGCAACGCTCCTGTGGCAATCGCGAAATTGCCTTTCCCGTCGTTGACGCACAACACGTCCTGGTACAAGGGCGATCCGGCTTCGTACTGGTTGCCGCCGCGCACGATGTACAGGTCATTATCGCCGTCGCCGTCGGCATCGAACAGGAGCGTACCCAGTTCTTCTTCCCGCCGCATGGGGTCCAATTTGTAAGCCAGGTCCTTGCGCGTAAAAGTGCCCTGCTTTGTTTGCAGCAGCCAGGCGCCCGGCTCACGCGCGCTACCACTCAGGTACACGTCGTCGAGTCCGTCGGCGTTGATATCGCCCACGGATATGCCGGGGCCGTATTGCGAATATTTGTGGGGCAGCGTTACCTGGTAGTTGAAATCGATGTAGTCTGTGTCGCGGTGCATAAAGGCCAGGCCCAGCGAAGCGGGATCCGGCGTTTCAAAAATGCCGGCGGTGGGTTTTCCCGTTTTTGCGATGGAAAACGGCAGATCAGCCAGCCGGACTTGAATGGTTTGGTTCAGCGGAAGGTTCGTCAAAGTAGCCGTTCGGAGGCCCCTCCAGCGCATCACGACCGAATCAACTTTTGAGACATTACCCAATCCGAGGTGAAAGAAATTTTCAGAAGCAGAAAGGTAGCCGCGTCCCGACAGCAATACACCTTTTTGGGATTTCCCGTCAAAATACGCGGTTATTTCCGTGCCGAATGCGTTGGGATTTCCGGCCTCGCCTTCGATTTGGAGGCGCAGGAAACTGGATTTTTCAGCGCCGTCATTGAGGGTATTTTGAAACACAAATGCTTTATCGTCGATGTTGTTGACGATCAGGTCGAGGTCGCCGTCGTTGTCGAGGTCACCGCAGGCAGCGCCGTTGGAGAATGCGGAAACGTCGACGCCCCATTGTTTGGAAAAATCGGTAAAATGCAGGTTGCCCTCGTTGCGAAAAACGAATTTAGGCACCTTGATTTGCGGGATGGCCTCTTGCAGGTCCATGGGAGCCAATAAATAACTGACGGTGCTGCGGTAGTTGCCAAAGTCGTGGTCCGTCACATCTCTTGGAAAACCATTGGTCACAAAAATATCGCGGTTGCCGTCGTTGTCAAAATCTGCCATCAGGGGCGTCCAGCTCCACTCCGTCTCCTGCAGGTCGCCCAGAAAAGCCACATCGCTGAATACCGGCAGACCCGATTCCGGGTTTATGCCGCGGTTGAGTTGCAGGGTGTTTCGGGAAAACTGGTATTCGTACCCATACAGCTCGTTATTGATATAGGTGACGTAGTTGTTAGCGTTCATAAAAAGTTTCTTCCGCTTGTTGTGGTACGGCAACATTTCGGTAGTAAACAGGTCGAGCCGACCGTCATTGTTGATGTCCGCCACATCGCTGCCCATCGCCGAGGCGGCCTGGTGTTTAAAAATGCCCGCGATACGATTGGAATAAACATTGGTAGCGCCGGTATCGCGGATATAAATCAGGTCATTGGTGACGTAATCATTGGCGACATAAATATCCGGCAGGCCGTCTTCGTTAAAATCGCAAATCAGGGAACTGTGGCTGTAACCATCCCACTGAATACCCGCCTGCACGGAAATATCGGTAAAAACCGGGTGTCCGGCTTCGGCATTCCAGTCGTTGCGGTACAGCCGGTCGCGGTTGGGCGAGGAGCCGTCGGTGGCTTTTTTGAAGTACGCGTTGGGGTTGAGTTTGTCCATGTAATTGACCCCGATAAACAGGTCGAGATCGCCGTCGTTGTCGCAGTCGAAAAACTGCGCGTTGGCGGAGTGGGTCGTATCGGCAATACCGTAGGCTTCGGCCATTTCCTGAAATTTCGGAACGCCGGCAGCGTCGTTGCCCTGGTTGATAAAGAGCAGGTTTTTTCTTTTTTCGGGGTCGGAAACGAAGGTATTACAAACGTATATATCCATTTTCCCGTCGGTATTCAGGTCGACGAGGTTGATACCTGCCGACCATTCGCCGGGTCTTTTTTGTGCGTTGGCGCGGGCTGTGATGTCTTCAAATTTGAGGTTACCCTTGTTGAGGTACAGTTTGTTTTCTACCTGGTTGCCGGTGAAATACACATCCTGCAGGCCGTCGCCATTCAGGTCGCCGATGCCGACGCCGCCGCCGTTGTAAATAAATTCGGAGTTGAGGATGCTCAGCGAATCGTATTCGGTGATGTCGTTGTTGAATGTAATCCCCGTTTTGCTGCTGTCGAGCAGTCGGAAAAGGGTTTCCTGCTTTTTGCAAGCAGGCCACAGCAGCGCACAGGCGGATAGTGTAAACAGGAGAAAAGGGAGGCGTGGATGAGTAATTTTCATGTGAAGTTTCTAAAATAAAACGGCATTATGCCCCGGGTGTTACAAATGGGGTTAAAACCCCTAAATGGTATTCGTTGACTAACCACCGGCTGAAGCCGATGGTTAGTGATATAAGCCACTCGATGTTGATTGATCCAAAACGCTATTTCAATAACTCCCGGCTTCAGCCGGGAGTAAGTACAGATACCTTACTACGGGGTTTTAACCCCGTCTTCATGCCGATTTATAAAAAAAACTTCAATCAGGCCGTCAAGATAGCGCTTTTACTTGCCCAAGAGGAAAGTGGAAGCGCTCATTTCAAGTCCGGCCAGATTCCTCACTGCGTTCGGAATGACACCTCGGGGAGGGTTGGCCAGTACATTTTTCACAGCCAAAGAGATCAGTTCCTTTCATCAGGGTCGCCGCCGCAATGTTCAAAAAAACCTGCTTAAACCGGCATTAAAAAAGAAGGTTGATGAAGCCCGTTTCCGAAGCCTCATCAACCTTTCTTTTAGGAAGTGTTTCGTGTTTGGTATATCGTATTTTGGTTAAAAAACACACGCCCCAAACACCAAACACCAAAAACCAAACACGGCTTAGTAGCCTGGGTTTTGACGCAATACGTCTGCTCCCTGGCGGTCAATTTGCGCCTGCGGGATTGGATAGTACTCGTTTTTATTGGCTTTGAACGTAGCGCCACCCAGTGCATTGGGCAATTTAGCGCCTTCGTAGGCCAGATAAGCATTCATGGTAGACTCTGCAATACCCCAGCGAACCAGGTCGAAGAAACGGTGGCCTTCACCGGAGAGTTCGAGTTTGCGCTCGAAACGCACGGCAGTGCGGGC
>JALHMA010000476.1 GCA_022844265.1 Saprospiraceae bacterium
ATCGCCCCAACCTGGGCTGCCATGTGTATTCGGGATTTTTATCGCACGCGTCAGTTTCTACTCGGCCTTATTGCATCTATCCGAAGTATTCAACCCCGATTTCCGGACCGGCCGATTCATGTCCTGTATGCCGGGACGGGGCCCTTCGCTACGCTGGCACTGCCGCTGACAAGTTTGTTTACACCGGAGGAAGTTCAATTTACATTGTTGGAGATTCACCCGGAAAGTATCGCTTTGCTCCGAAAAACACTGGCCGCATTTAAGGTAAATGCGTTCATACGCAGCATTGTTCAGACAGACGCTTCTACTTACCGGGCCCGGGAAGACGTTCACATCGTAGTGCTGGAAACCATGCAACAAGCTTTGCAGAACGAACCTCAGGTAGCCATTACACGCAACCTGGCTCCGCAACTGGCCCGGGGCGGGCTGCTGATTCCCGAAAAAGTGGTGATTTCTACCGGCCTCTTCAATTTCCAAAAAACCCTGGAAACGAACAGCTCCGACCATTCCGTTCGGCATTTACACCCGGTATTCGAACTTTCTGCCTGCTCTCCCCCGGGCGATCTTACCTGGGTGTTTCCGGAGGTAATGGTAGATATTCCGGAAAATTTTGAGGCCGGATTTACCCAGTTTTGTCTTTTTACGGAAATCCGGGTATTCCAAAACATCCTGCTGCGCACCGGCGACTCGGGCCTGACACAACCCAAAGTATTGCTAACAGCAGCGCCGGAAGGCGTGTTCCGTAACAGAAAAATGGGCATTCAATACCGGACAAACCGGCGCCCGGGATTTCACATCAGAATTGAATCCTAAAAAATTTTCTCCACCTCTGCCGCATATCGCTCCCCTATAATTTCCCGCCGCATTTTCATCGTGGGCGTGAGCAGACCGTTCTCCGGCGTCCAGGGTTCGTACAACAACTGAAACTTGCGCACTTTTTCAACCGGGCCGAGCCGGGTTTCGTTGATTGCCTCAATTTCCTGGCTAATCAGTTTTGCCACTTTTGGGTTCAGGATCATAAACTGCGGGGAGGTCCAGTGTACCTTGTTTTCTTTGCACCAGTTTTCCAGCACAACAAATTCGGGCACGATCAATGCGCCTGCAAAGGGTTTGTTCGCTCCAATCACCATGCACTGGCTGATAAACGGGGAGCGCAATAGTTGTTGCTCCACGAATGCCGGGGCCACGAATTTACCGGAAGTTGTTTTAAAAATCTCGCTTTTGCGGCCTGTCACTTTCAAAAAACGTTTGTGTTCAAAACGACCCACATCGCCTGTCCTGAACCAGCCATCGGAAGTAAAGCGGCCGGCCGTCTCCTCGGGCAGGTGCAGGTATCCGGTCATCACATTCGGGCCGCGCACTTCTATTTCGCCATTGCCTTCCTCGTCCTGTTCCCGGCTGATGCGCACTTCCACGCCGGGCGCGGGGATGCCGACCGTGCCGAAATGCACGCCGCCCGGTTCAAAACGGTTAAAAGCAACCACCGGGCTGGTTTCGGTGAGTCCGTAGCCTTCCCGCACCTCGATGCCTGCCGCCGAAAACAGCCTGCCCAGCCGGGGCTGCAAGGCTGCTGCGCCCACTGCGATGTAACGAATACGCCCGCCCATTCGTTTGCGCCATTGCCGGAACACCAGCACATCGGCCAGCAGGCGTTTGAAATAATAGTCGGGCGGCATCGCCTGCCCGCCGGAATACGGATAACGCTCGCCCAGCGCAATGGCCCAATCGAGTATTTTTTTGCGGAGCGCCCCACCCTTGCTGCGCTCTTCCTGCAGGCGCTCGTACATGCGCTCCAGCACCCGCGGCACGGCGGTCATAAAATGTGGGCGCACTTCCGGCAGTATTTTGGGCAAACGTTCCACCGATTCGGCAAACCACACCGGCGCCCCGGCAGCCTGGTAAGCATAGGTTACCATACGTTCAAAAATATGGCTCATGGGCAAAAAACTGACCACCGTGGTGCCGGGGCCGACGGGAACAATCGCCAGCACCGATTTGACATTGCTGATGATGTTGGCATGGCTCAGCATTACTCCTTTGGGCAAACCCGTTGTGCCCGAGGTGTACAATATGGTAGCCAGGTGTTCAGGCCGTATGCCGTCGCGGAGGTATTGTATCCGTCCGCGCAGGTGTTCGTCAGGATCGCAGGCCAGCTCCGGCCAGGAGATGGCGGAAAGGCTGCCGGCAGGCGCCTGGTCCTCGAAGGAAAAAATCATGGGTACCTGCACTCCGGCGCTTTCTAATTTGGCCAGCATATCGGCATTGCTGACAAAGCAGGCGCGCAGGTCGGCGTCCTGTGTAATATGTTTTATTTCATCGGGCCTGGCGGTCGAATGGATGGGAACGGGTATCATACCCAGCTGGAGCAGGGCGGCATCGGCCATTACCCACTGCGGGCTGCCGCAATGCGCCAGAATACCCACTCTGTGGCCTTCATGCAGTCCGCTGGAGAGCAGGCCTGCACTAAGGCGGTCGCGTTCGGCGAGCAGGCCGGCCGTCGTCCATATTTGCCATTGGTTGTGCGCGCGGCCTGCCATAGCCACTGTTTGCGGATAGCGGTGTTGCTGGTATTCCAGTACTTCAAAAAGGCGATTGAAATCCATTGGCTCGACAGACGGAGATGAATTGTTTCACTGTATTCGCCCGAAAAATAGTCTTTTGGGCCAAAACGCCGGATAATTTCTTTGAATCCGCCTTTTCCCTAAAGTTTTAGTCTTTATACTGCCACTTTCTCCCAAACAAATTTGTCTTTTGCAGGGTTAAATAGTTATCCGTTATTGGTTGTTAGTACATAGTCGCCTAATTTTTTCGAGTATTTGAAGATTTGAGTATTCGAGTATCTGACTGATAACGAATCATTTATACTCAAATCCTCGCATACTCGAATACTCAAAATTCAGATGATACAGTACTAGTGTTCATAATCAAGCATTTACAGAGCATTTAGCCCAAACTGGTTTTGCACACCTACTTAAATACCATTAAACGATAAACCAACTCCGCCTATGCAACGATTTTTTACACACATTTATCTATGTCTGGTGCTTTTCACCGTGCAGATGTTCGTTTTCTGCACCAACAAGGTGACTTGCCACGAACTTACCGGGCGCTGGACGACGCAGGAAGGACAGGAATTTATTTTCCAGAACGATGGCAAAGCGATGTGGCTCACCCGTTTTGGCAGCCAGTATGACACGGTATTATTAGCGTATCAACTGGATTGCAAAGCCGAACCCGCTACCCTCGACCTGCTCCATTTTTATTCCGGGCCTTACTCCGGAAAAACCCTGTTCGGCATCCTGGAATGGACGAGCGACACTTCCTTCCGGTTGCGATACGAATCCGGCATGGACGCGAACGTACGTCCCAGGGAGTTTGATAATGAGATGACGATGAAGTTTTTTCTGTCGAAGTAGTTTTACCACATAGGCACATAGGTTTTACACATAGAACACATAGCGTTGAGTACTCTAAAAACTATGTGTTCTATGTGTAAAACCTATGTGCCTATGTGGTAAAAAACTTATCCAAGCGGCGAACGCCCCTCCATTTCCAGTTTCCAGCCCGCGCTTTCGACCATAAAACGCACCAGTTCGATCATTTTGTCGGCCTGTTCCTGTGCGGCGGGCAGCAAATTGCTTTTTTCGGCCTGTTCCCGGATGAGGTCTTTAGCGCGCTTATTAATCCGGTTGTGATCCTCCGGGGAGAACGATTCAAAAATGCCCTGCGAAATATCGTAATAGTCCAGGGTATGGTCTATGCTCAGGATTTTGGGTTCCGGCAGTGCACTCATCCGAACAGTTTTGGTGGCGGGATCGGCCACGAGGTTGAGTTGTTCGAGGTCGTATCCGGCTGCAACGGTAGCCCGTACGCGTACCAGTACCTTCTTATCCCATAAAAAAGTAAAGTAACCTTCGTATTCGCTATAGTTGTATACTTCCGAAAACTGCCCTTCGACGGTGGTCAGTTTGGCGACCGTTTCAATTTTTTCCAGAAGTACGGACGCATTTTCGACGCCCTGGGGCCGCCC
>JALHMA010000477.1 GCA_022844265.1 Saprospiraceae bacterium
AGTATTCGGAGCGACATCGAAGCATTTGAATTAACCCATTGACATAATCAATTCCAGTTCATGAAAAAAAATATCACAGTCATAGAAGGAGACGGTATCGGCCCGGAAGTAACCGCGCAAGCCGTGAAAGTGCTGAATGCGGTCGGCGCCCGTTTCGGACACACGTTTCGGTATAAATACGCGCTCATGGGCGCCTGCGCCATCGACAAAACCGGCAATCCGCTTCCCGACGAGACCATAGAGGCCTGCCTGAAAAGTGACGCCATCCTGTTCGGCGCCATCGGACACCCCAAATACGACAATGACCCTTCGGCCAAAGTACGCCCGGAACAGGGCCTGCTCAAACTTCGTAAAACCCTCGGACTGTACGCCAATATCCGCCCAATCAGTACCTATCCGGCGCTGCAACACCTCTCGCCCCTGAAAGCAGAACGCCTCGAAAATGTGGACTTTATCATTTACCGCGAACTCACAGGAGGTATTTATTTCGGTAAAAAGACGGTGGACGAAGCCCAGACGGTTGCTTCCGATGATTGTGTGTACACCCGCGAAGAAATAGAACGGATTACCCATCCGGCATTTCAACACGCGCAAAAACGCCGCAAAAAACTGACGCTGGTGGATAAGGCCAATGTGCTGGAAACCAGCCGTTTGTGGCGTAAAGTGGTGCAGGAAATCGCCCCGCAATACCCCGACGTAGCGGTTGACTTCCTTTTTGTGGACAATGCCGCCATGCAGATTATCCTCAATCCGGCGCAATTTGATGTCGTGCTGACGGAAAATATGTTCGGCGATATCATCAGCGACGAGGCCTCGGTCATCAGCGGGTCGCTGGGACTGCTTCCTTCCGCGAGTATCGGCAAAGGCGCGGGTTTGTTTGAACCCATCCACGGTTCGTATCCGCAGGCTGCCGGCAAAGACATTGCCAACCCATTGGGTTCTATTCTGAGCGCTGCCATGCTGCTCGATCACATCGGATTGCCGGAGGAAGCCAAAGCCGTGCGCGAAGCCGTCAACTGGTCGCTGGCAGAAAGTATTGTTACCCAGGACCTCGATCCCAACCAGTACCACTACACTTCGCAGGTTGGGGATATCATCAGCGCCCGCATCGAAGACGAACACGCGCCCGGCACGGGCAAACGCCGTAAGCGGTTGTTGTCCAGTTTGCCGATTATATAAATTGATATTGGGATATTGGGATATTAGGATATTGGGATATTTTATTGATAATCAGTGAATTAAAAGCAATGATTTAATATCCTAATATCACAATATCACAATATCACAATATCACAATATCACAATATCACAATATCCCAATATCCCAATATCTCAATACCCCAATACCCCAATATCAACCCTGATAACCAATAACGCATAACTGATAACGAACCATGGCTAGTTATTTCAATGAAAATACCATCCTGTTCTACGACGGACAGATGATGCGGGCGACAGAAGCCCATACCAACCTGTACGGTCAAACCCTGCATTACGGCTATGGTGTTTTTGAAGGAATTCGGAGCTACGATACCGATCATGGCCCCCGCATATTTAAAGCCCGCGAGCACTACGAACGGCTGATACACTCCTGTGCGTTGCTGGGTATTCCCTTTGCTTACAGCGTGGAGGAAATGACGCAGATCAGTTATAAAGTGCTGGAAAGCAATGGATTCAGCGATGCGTACCTGCGCCCATTAGTCATTTGCGACCCCAGCATGACCCTTGTCAACGGTCAGTCCACCCGGCTTGTGATTGCCGCCTGGGAATGGGGCGCTTACCTGGGAGAAAAACTGCTGAACCTGAAAATCAGCCCGTATTGCCGCCCGCATCCGCGCTCCGTACACATGGAAGCCAAAGCGGTCGGGCATTACGTCAACTCTATCCTGGCTTCGTCGGATGCCAGAAAATCCGGTTACGACGAGGCGCTGCTGCTCGATTGCGAGGGTTACCTGGCGGAAGGCCCGGGCGCCAATCTTTTTTTTGAAAAAGACGGCAAACTGTATACTCCTGCACAGGGGCATATTTTGCCCGGCATCACCCGCGCTACGGTATTTGAAATGTGCCGGGAACTGGGCGTCACGGTCGAGGAAGGCCGCTTTACGGCGGAAGACCTCTTCGAAGCCGACAGCGCCTTTTTCTGCGGAACGGGCGCGGAAATAATAGGCATACAAACCATCGACCACAAAGTTTTTAAACAAGAATGGACCGACTCGATCGGGAGCAAACTTCGCCAGATGTACCTCCTGCTCGTTCGCGAAAAAACAACTCAACCAGCAAGCATCGAAGCATGAGCGAATTGAATAAATATAGCCGCACCATCACGCAGGATCCGACACAGCCTGCCGCACAAGCCATGTTCTACGGCATTGGCCTGACGGATGAAGATATGGCAAAAGCACAGGTAGGCATCGTCAGCATGGGCTACGACGGCAATACCTGCAATATGCACCTGAATGACCTGGCGCGCGACATCAAAACAAGTGTGTGGGAAAATGACCTGGTCGGACTGATTTTTAATACCATCGGCGTGAGCGACGGCATGAGCAACGGTACTGATGGGATGCGTTTTTCATTGGTCAGCCGTGATATTATTGCGGACAGCATCGAGACCGTTTGCGGCGCGCAGTATTACGACGGACTGATCGCAGTGCCGGGATGTGATAAAAATATGCCGGGCTCGATCATTGCGATGGGGCGTTTGAACCGTCCCGCCATCATGGTGTACGGCGGCACCATCGCGCCGGGACAATGGAAAGGGCAGGATTTAAACATCGTTTCGGCTTTTGAAGCGCTGGGACAAAAAATTGCCGGCACACTCGACGAGGCTGATTTTAAAGGAATTGTGATGCATTCCTGCCCCGGGCCGGGCGCTTGCGGCGGCATGTACACGGCCAATACGATGGCTTCGGCCATCGAGGCACTGGGCATGTCTTTGCCGTACTCTTCTTCCAATCCGGCGCTGAGCGCAGAAAAGAAGCAGGAATGCGCCGACGCCGGCCGCCAGATTCGCCTGTTGCTCGAACGGGACATCAAGCCTTCCGACATTATGACCAATGAGGCATTTGAAAATGCCATCACGGTGGTAACAGTACTAGGAGGCTCCACCAATGCCGTTTTGCACCTGATCGCTATGGCAAAAAGTGTGGATTTGTCGCTGACACAAGATGATTTTCAACGTATCGGCGACCGCACCGCAGTACTCGCCGACCTGAAACCTTCCGGCAAATACCTGATGGAAGATTTGCACCGCATCGGCGGCGTGCCGGCAGTGATGAAATATTTGCTGAAAAAAGGATTGTTGCACGGCGATTGTCTGACGGTCACCGGCCAAACCATTGCTGAAAATATGGCATCCGTGCCGGATCTGGATTTCGATACGCAGAAAATCATTTTTCCGGTCGAAGCGCCGATCAAAACTACCGGCCACTTGCAGATTTTATACGGCAACCTCGCCGAACTGGGCAGCGTCGCCAAAATCAGCGGCAAGGAAGGCGAGCGTTTTGTAGGCCCCGCCCGCGTTTTTGATGGTGAAAAAGCCCTCATCGCAGGTATACAGAATGGACGGGTACAAGCAGGCGACGTGGTGGTGATCCGGTACGTGGGGCCGAAAGGCGCGCCGGGTATGCCCGAAATGTTGAAGCCGACTTCAGCGCTCATCGGCGCGGGGCTGGGCAAAAGTGTGGCACTGATTACCGACGGTCGTTTCAGCGGCGGCACACATGGTTTTGTGGTGGGGCACATTACCCCGGAAGCCTCGGAAGGCGGGCTGCTTGCCCTGGTGCACGACGAAGATACCATCGAACTGGATGCCGTAAACCGAACTATTCATTTGAAAATCAGTGAAGCCGAAATCCAGCAACGCCGGGCTAAATGGCAAGCGCCACCGCTCGCTGCCACCAAAGGTGTTTTGTACAAATATATTAAATCGGTCAGCACGGCGGCAGAGGGGTGTGTGACGGATGAATATAATGATAAATGATGAATGAT
>JALHMA010000478.1 GCA_022844265.1 Saprospiraceae bacterium
CCAATCTTCGGCTTCCACCACAGTTGCAACGACTGCGGTTTTGCCGAATGTGACCGCTACGCCCTTGAACATACAGACCTGTACCAATGCATCTGTTCAGATCGATGCCACAGGCACTTCAACCGGGCCGGGCATCTTTTATTTATGGAGTAGTTCGGGCGGACTGATCCTGTCCGGGCAGGGAACCTTGCTGGCGACCGTCAGCGGACCTGGCTTGTACACGCTGACCGTTTTAAATACCAATAATTCCTGTTCCAGCACATATACCGTTGAAACAGAGCAAGATATAACACCGCCGGTAGCCGATGCTGGCGCCGGACAAACGTTGTTGTGTTTGCTTCCAGCCCTTGTTCTGGACGGGAGTGTTTCCTCTGCCGGCCCGAATATTGCCTATCAGTGGTCAGCAGTTTCTGGCGGCGGTTTTGTTTCGGCAACGGACATTCAAAACCCCGCAGTGGATGAACCGGGGTTGTATGAGTTACAGGTAACAAATCTGAATAACGGATGTACGGCCACCGATCAGGTGCTGATAGACAGTGATCCCACAGATCCCGTCGTGCAAATAGCAGCGCCGGGCATTCTGAATTGTACGATTAACCAACTTGAACTGGATGCGGGCGCTTCCAGCAACGGCGCTAATTTTACCTACAACTGGACCGGGCCAGGTATTCTTGCCGGCGCTGCAACGCCCGTTTTGCAGGTCAATGTCGCAGGCGATTATACGTTGGAAATTATCAATACTGATAATGGTTGTGCATCTTCTGAAATGATTCAAGTCGACAGGGACACGTTGCCACCGGCAGCCAATGCCGGGCCGGACGAACTGCTCAACTGTTTTACGCCGCAACTTCAGATTGGCGACCCGGCTGCCCCTGTGCAGCCTAATTTGAGTTATTCATGGGCCGGGCCGGGGATTGTTTCCGGCAGCGACAGTACAACACCACTCGTCGATAGCGCCGGTTTGTACACGGTTGTTGTTATAAACAGCCTCAATGGTTGTACCGCTACGGATGAGGTGCTTGTTGACGTAGACAATACAGGGCCACAGGCCGATGCCGGCGACACTTTTGAACTTACCTGCGTTCTCAATAATTACACCTTGAATGCTACTGCCAGTCAGGGAAGCCAGTTTTCCTACAACTGGTCGACGGATACCGGCAATTTTCTTTCCGCGCCGGATATTTTGAATCCAACTGTCAACGGCGGCGGAACGTATACGTTGACCGTTACCGACAGCGGCAATGGTTGTACTTCGACCGCGAGTGTATTTATTGATGCGTCCATAGATTTGCCGAATGTGGTCATCGCTACGCCCGCATCGCTCAACTGCACCGCATCAAGCATAACGTTGAGCAGCAGCGGCTCCAGCCAGGGCTTCAACTATCTTTACCAATGGACGGCCCAGGCCGGTGGTAATATTGTGAGTGGCGCTCAGTCGTCCGCGCCAACGGTAAATGAACCCGGCGTTTACACCCTGGCTATTACCAACCAATCCAACAATTGTGTGGCCAGTAAAAGTGTAACCGTTCTGGAAAATATTGAGGTCCCTCAAATTGTGGTAGATACCGGAAAGGTCATCAGCTGTGCTTTGCCGGTTATTAACCTGGGATGTACGGTCACCTCTCCGGGCAATTTTGCCTATCAATGGGTCGCGTATGACGGCGGGTTTATTGTAGGCGGCGTCTTTACCCGGACACCACTGATCTCCAGCGCGGGGACGTACGTGTTGTACGTATTAAATCTGGAAAATAACTGTATCGCTTCGGATACCGTAGTGGTACCCGACGACCAGATCAGCCCGGATGTTGCGATTGCACACGATACGTTGACCTGTACAAATGAGGAGGTAACGCTGGAAATTATAACTTCTTTGAATAGCCTGGTATATGAATGGAGTACGATTAACGGGAATTTCTCCGACCTGACAAACCCCGAACAGGTTGTGGTAGACGAACCGGGCATTTATGAAGTTATTGCAACCAATAATGCCAACGGCTGTACAACCATATTGATTACAGAAGTCCTGGAGATTAAACAACCGCCCATCGCAGAGGCCGGCGCAAGTACCGAACTCAGTTGCGCGGTTACTTTTGCAACCCTGAACGGCAGCGGCTCTTCCGAAGGTAGTCAGTACAGTTATGTGTGGACGACCACGGACGGGCAAATCCTGTCGGGCGTCAACAGCCTGACGCCGACCATCGTGAAAAGCGGCACCTATCAACTGACGGTAATGAACGAAGACAACGGTTGTAGCAGCACGGACCAGGTGGTAGTGAGCAGCGATACTTTGTTGCCTTCTATTGTTATTTCTGCGCCGGCTATGCTTACCTGTTTGCAGACGCAGGTTGAAATATCGGGTACCGCTACTTCGGGAACGGGTTCCAACAGTTTTTTATACGCCTGGACAACCTCGAATGGAAGTATTGTCAGCGGGGAAAACAGCGCTGTTGTCGTTGTGGAATCTACCGGAGATTACACCCTGTCGGTTATCAACGAGGATAACGGATGTTCCAATGCAGCCAACACCGCAGTGACGGCCAATATCATTTTGCCGAATGCAGATGCAGGCCCGCCTTCGACGCTTACGTGCAACGTACAGGAAGTGCAACTGACGGGTACGGCCTCATCCGGCCCTGAATATACCTATTCCTGGAGTACGCCCGACGGGCAGATTATTTCGGGTGGAAATACGCTCACGCCGCTGGTCGGCCAGACAGGCGACTATTTTCTGACGGTGCTCAATCAAAGCACAGGATGTAAAAAAACGGATGAAGTTGAAGTGTTCCAGGAAACCAATGTGCCCAATGATTTTACGGTGCAACTGGAACCGCCTTCCTGTAAAGACGATGACGGAATTATTTTGTTTACGGAAATCAGCGGCGGCGTAGGCCCTTATGTTTATTCCATCGATAACGGGCAGACGTATAATTCCGTCCCTGAATTTGAAGGCCTGCGTCCCGGCGAATACGATTTGTTTATCCGGGATGCCAACGGCTGCGTATTTAATGAAGTGCTTCAAATTCCGCCGGCGCCGGATCCAAATATCTCTGTTATACCGGAAGTAGACATTAAACTGGGAGAAGGCGTCAACATTCAGGCAACGGTATCTTCTTTCCCTTTAGCCTTGATCGATACGGTGATCTGGTCGCCAACTGACGGACTCCGTTTTAATGGAAATTCAATCATCGACCTGTTAAATCCGTATGTAAATCCTTATAAATCAACGGAATATACGGTAACCATCATCAGTGTCGACGGATGCTCCGCTACGGACAGGGTGCTGGTCAGGGTGGATGACGAACCGAATATTTATATCCCCAATGCCTTTTCGCCCTGGAACAACGACAACCAGAACGACATCGTTTTTGTATTTGCCAATGTGGGACAGGTGCCCAACGTGCGAAAGTTCTACATTTTCGACCGCTGGGGCGACATGGTTTTCATCAAGGAAAATTTCCTGCCCAACGACCCCGACTTCGGCTGGGATGGCCGTTTCCGCGGTGTGCTTCAAAACCCGGCCGTTTTTGTGTATTATGCAGAATTTGATATTATTGACGGGACGGTGATAACCAAACAGGGGGATATTACGCTGGTGCGGTAAGAGGGCGATTGACACATACATGAGGTAGTTCTGCGAACTACTTAAATCTCTTTTGATTGGTTCTGCTACGCCCCTCGTAGAGTAATGGGAACACGGATAACACGGATTTTGGCGGATTTAAACGGATTTTTGTGGCCTTACGGCCACTTTTCTGATTGATTTCCACGGATTTTACCCCGCCTCCGGCGGGAGCGGGCAGATGGATGAACGCCTGAGATAAAAAAATGAAACCTGCAAAATGGGTAACTACATGCTTTGTATATAAAAAATGCTGATTTGATCTACGCTCCCGCCGGAGGCGGGGTAAAATCCGTGGAAATCAATCAGAAAAGTGGCCGTAAGGCCACAAAAATCCGTTTAAATCCGCCAAAATCCGTGTTATC
>JALHMA010000479.1 GCA_022844265.1 Saprospiraceae bacterium
TCGGTACCGATTTCTTCCAGAAAACGCGATGGCTCGCTCACCCTGATCTGCCCGAAACGGTAGCGGTTTTGGGCAAACGAAATGGTGAGAAACTCCTTGGCGCGGGTAATGGCGACATAAAACAGGCGGCGCTCTTCATCCAGGCCGTTGGCTTCTTCCAGAGCCATAAAGGAAGGGAACAGGTTTTCCTCCATGCCCGTCACAAAAATGCTTCTGTATTCCAGGCCTTTTGCGGCGTGTATACTCATCAGGGTAATATGGTCGTCGCTGTTGTTTTTTTCATCCGCATCGGTCAGCAGGGTAATCGTTTGCAGGTAAGCGGCGAGCGAGCGGTCGGTATCCTGTCCGCCCATTTCGGCAAAATCAGGCGCCGGTGCCATATCAGGTTTACTATCTGAAAATTCGGCGATAGCATCCAAAACGGCATTCACGTTTTCGAGGCGACCGATGCCTTCCGGGCTGGTGTCGCCTTTCAACTGGTCGAGCAGACCCGATTTGCGGAGAATATCTGTGGCGAGTTTGAAGGCGGAGTCTGTTCCGGCCCTGCGTTGCCAGTCTTCCACCATGTGCCGGAAAGTAGCGAGCGATTTGCGGGCGCGCTCCGTGATGTCCAGGGTTGGAAGCATCATGGCTTCCCACATGGTGAGGCTGTTGCTGCCGGCCAATGCGCTGAGTTTGTCCACCGTGGCGTCGCTGATGCCGCGGGTGGGGAAATTGATCACGCGGCGCAGGGCCTCTTCGTCGCGGGGATTGACGGACAGGCGGAGATAGGCCACAAAATCCTTTACTTCCTTGCGCTGGTAAAACGACAGGCCGCCGAACACGCGGTAGTTCAGGTTGAGTTTGCGCAGGTGTTCTTCAAATTTCCGGCTTTGTGAATTGGTGCGGTACAGGATCGCGATCTCGGAATTGGCCAGGTGGTACCGGTGTTTGTGCTCCAGGATCAGATCGGCCACGCGGCGGCCTTCCTCATCGTCGGTCACACATTTCAGCAGTTTGATTTTGTGCCGGTCTTCCTTGTCGGTCCAGATGGTTTTGGGCAACTGGCGGCGGTTGTAAGAAATGACCTCGTTGGCAGCCGACACGATATGGTGTGTGCTGCGGTAGTTTTGTTCGAGTTTGAAGGTTTTGAGGCTGGGGTAGTCCTTTTCAAAGTCGAGGATATTGTCGATGGTGGCGCCGCGAAAGGCGTAAATACTCTGTGCGTCGTCGCCCACCACGAATACGTTTTCGGCGCTGCCCGGGTATTTCACCATTCGGCGCAGGATGGCGTATTGCAGGAAATTGGTATCCTGAAACTCATCCACGTGGACGTATTTGAACTTTTTCTGGTACTTTTCCAGCACCTGCTCGGGGTTGTCGCGGAACAGGCGGTACAACTGGAACAGCAGGTCGTCGAAGTCCATCGCGCCCGAGCGCCGGCAACGCGCCACATATTTTTCATAAATATCGACGATGTACGGGCGTTTGGCGGCCCGGTCCTGCTGCATCATATCGGCATTCTCCCGATAGGCTTTCGGCGTAATCAGGTTGCTTTTTGACAGCGAGATACGCGAACGAATGGCGGACGCATTATACGTATTGGTGTCGAGGTTCATTTCCTTGATAATGGCCCGCAACACACTCGTGGTATCATCCGTGTCATATATAGTAAAGGAAGCGGGGTAGCCGATTTTGGTGGCCTCGGCCCGGAGGATGCGGGCGAAGATGGAGTGAAACGTGCCCGCCCACACCTGCTGCGCTTTCGGCCCCACCACTTTTTCAATACGGTCCTTCATTTCGCGGGCCGACTTATTGGTAAACGTCAGCGTCAGGATTTCCCAGGGCTTTACATTGTTTTCCAATAAATGCGCAATGCGATACGTAAGCACCCGCGTTTTGCCGGAGCCAGGCCCTGCAATCACCAGCACCGGCCCTTCCGTGGTGGTGACGGCGGCGCGCTGTACGGCATTGAGTTCGTCGAGATAAGTCATGGCACCTTTCGTGTTTGGTGTGTGGTGTTTCGTGTTTGGGGGTTCTTCGCCTTTGGCTTTTTTTGGGTGTATGGTGTGTGGTGTTTCGTGTTTGGGGGTGTTCGCTTTTGGCCGTGTATGGTGTTTGGTATTTCGTGTTTGGGCTGCTTCGCTTAAACTACTCACTGTTGCCAAAAGCGAAGCACCCCAAACACGAAATACGAAACACCAAACACACAATAACGTCGCGAAGGTACGCGGGTCGGGCGGGTGTTGAAAGTAATTTTAAATAAAATGTTTTGTATTCCTGGGGAATTGGTTATTCGTTATCCGTTATTCGTTATTCGTGTGGTTGCTTTTGGCTTTATCAAATACCGAAGCCAAAAGCAACCACACGAATAACGGATAACGAATAACAAATAACTTTTTTTCCAGCCATACAACCATTTCCCTTTCCTTCCCCTTCTTTATTTACAAATCACTGGAATGACGGAAGCCCAACTTATAGCAGATTGTCAAAGGAACGACCACAGGGCGCAAAAAGCCCTGTACGATCGCTATTCGAGGGCCATGTTCAGCACGACTTTCCGCTTGCTGGGCGATACAGATCTGGCGGCGGAGGCATTGCAGGACGGTTTTTTACAGGTGTTTACACATATCGGAGGATTTGAAGGGCGCAGCACACTGGGCGCCTGGATCAAAAAAATAATGGTGCGCACTGCCATTGCGGCCTTGCGTAAAAAGCGGTTGCTGACGGAAAGTTTTAACGAAAGCCATGATCGCCAGGCGCTGGATTGGGGCATGGAAGCCATCGACGCCGAATACCTCGAAACGGCGATTCTTCAACTGCCCGACGGTTATCGCGCTATTTTTTTGCTGGCGGAAGTGGAAGGATACACGCACCGGGAAATTGCAGTGCTGCTGGATATTTCGGAAGGCACTTCCAAATCGCAATTGTGGAATGCCAAAAAGCGCCTGCGCGCGCTGCTGGCCGGCCAAACAAGTTTTCAAACAACAGGATCGTGATGCTGGAAAAAAATAAAAATACACTTCGGGATGCTTTGCTGCGGCTGCCAGAACATGACGCCCCGGAAATGCTGTGGCCGAAACTGGAAGCAGACCTGCAATTGCAAGCCGCTATCGATTCCAATATCCCGCTGCTGCCGGAACACCAGCCGCCGGATTGGGTCTGGGCCAGTCTGGATGCACAAATAAATACTGACAAACCAGGCCCCAAAAAATCGTTTGTAGCCCGAATCTGGCCGATATGGGCCGCTGCGGCTGCCGTCAGTTTGTTGCTGTGCGCAGTGTGGTTCCTGCAACCGTCGGGAAACGGGGAGGAAATGTCGATCCGATACAGCGAAGAAAAAGTGGATAATGTTTTGCTGGCCGTTGTCCGCGAACCGGAAGACGAAGCCTTTCAACTGCTGGAAGAAATTTGCCGGCAACCGGCGCCGGTGTGTAAAGACCCCGAATTTATAGCGTTAAAAACCGAACTCGACGAACTTACCGCCGCCAAATCTGAACTGCGCGAAGCCATAGGATTATATGAAACCGACACCGAACTCAACGTACAACTTACCCGCATCGAACGGGAGCGATCCGAATTGCTCCGCAGGATGATGATCATGATCTGAAATTGAGTATTTGAAGATTTGAGTATTCGAGTATCTGACTGACAATGAAACATTTATACTCGAATATTCAAATACTCAAAAAGTCAGCGACGCGGTACTCACAACGCCTAAAATTTTTAATATGAGACATACCTTGCTCCTCCTTGGTGTACTAACGGGGCTGGCCGGCGCTTTGCACGCGCAAACCACCTTGCAGGTAGCCACCAAAAACATCCGCAAAACGGTCGCCTGGAAACCCGGCCTCGAAGTCTGGATCAACTGCGAAAAAGCGGAAGTGGAAGTGCGGCCTTCCAGTGGAAATACCATTCAGGTCAGCGCCGAATTGAGCGCGCGGCATCCCAGCGCCGATTCGGCTGCCATCGACCTGAAAGCCTGGCAGTTTGTGGTCAG
>JALHMA010000480.1 GCA_022844265.1 Saprospiraceae bacterium
GCGGGCGATGCTTATGAGCCGTTTGTGGTAACGCCCGGACAGGCCACAGGCAGGCTCATCGGCGGCAACCTGACTTTACTGGCTGCGCTGGTGGGGACACCTTTTGCGCCCTCCTATAAAGATAAAATTGTGTTTATCGAAGATGTGGGCGAACAACCTTACCGCATCGACCGGATGCTGACGCAAATGCTGCAGGGCAGCGACCTGGCCCGGGCGGCGGGCATTGTGCTGGGCGTTTTTGCAGATTGTAAGCCGAAAGGCGATGCGCCTTCCCTGACCCTGCCGGAAACCCTGCGCGACAGACTGGGCGGTTTGGGTATACCTGTTGCTTATGGTATGCCATTCGGGCATGTGGCGCACCAGATGACATTGCCTTATGGCATTCAGGCAGCGTTCGATGCTACCGAGGGGCGGTTAACGCTGCTGGAAACGGCGGTTATTTAAATATTTTCTTCTGAAAGCCTTTGATTTCCTCCAATCTCTCTATATTTGCGCACTTTTTTTGGAAAGTACGAAAAACCTCCGTTTTTCGGTCATAGTGTAAAACCTTATTCGGTCAATTATTTACGAACGAAGTATGCAAAGCAAAGGCGTTGTTAGATTTTTCTTCATTGCGCTCACCATCGTGTGTCTGTACCAGTTTGCGCTCGTCATTCCGACGAACAACATTGAGAACCAGGCCAAGAGTTATGCTGACCAGATGTCAGCCAGCAACCCCAATGTGGGTTGGCGCACCCATTACAGCGAATACCTGGACTCACTCTCTACAGAGCCGGTATTTACCATTCCGCTGATTAAAAAATTCACCTATACTGACCTGAAAAAGAGTCAGTTGGCAATGGGACTTGACCTGAAAGGCGGGATGAACGTTTTGCTGCAGGTTGACTTGCGCGACTTCATAAAAAACCTGGCCGGCAATACGCCTGACCCTGTGCTCGCAAAAGCGCTGGATAAAGCCACGGAACGTCAGAAAACAGAACAAGCGGATTATATCACCCTTTTTGCGCAGGCATGGCAGGAAGAAGGCGGCGGCAAACCGCTGGCTTCCCTTTTTGCCCGCAATGAAAGCCTGAAAGGCCAGATCAACTTCGAATCTCCGAATGCCGATGTGGTGCGTACCCTTCGTACACTGGCTAACAGCACGGTGGACGAAACGTTCAAACGCCTCAAACAGCGTATTGACAAACTGGGCGTTGTACAACCGAACGTCAGCCTCGACGCCGCGCGCGACCTGATCCTGGTGGAATTGCCCGGTATCGACAACCCGGAACGCGCCCGCACCATGTTGCAGCGCTCTGCCAAACTCGAATTCTGGGACACCTACCGTATCAGCGATGAAGGTATTTCACAAGGCCTGATGGGCGCCGACCAGAAACTGAAAGCCATTCTTGCCGGCGACAGCACCGTGCTGCAGCCTCAAATGGTGAAAGATACATCCTACGTTTTCCCGAACGGCGCCGATGGCCAGCCGGATACGACGAAACCGAAAGAAATGCGTATCACAGAGCGCCCGCTCGACCCAACGCAACAGGCAGGCGGACCATTGTTGTCTTTATTGACCGTAAATGGTCAGGGAGGCAGTGCGCTGATCGGTTATGCGGATAAAAATAAAATGCGCCTCATCAACGAATACCTTGCCCGCCCGGAGATCAAAGCCTTGTTCCCGGCCGACCTGGAATTCCGCTGGAGCCAGAAACCCGTTGAAGACGACGGTATAGAAGGCAATACGATGATCGGCAAATACGAATTGTATGCCATCAAAAAAGTACGCAATTCAGACCTCGCTCCGCTCGACGGTTCGGTGGTTACCAATGCCAGCGAGCAGCCTGACCCTACTTCCGGCGAAGTAACGGTGAGCCTGTCTATGAACAATGACGGTGCAAAAATCTGGGCCGATCTGACCAAAAAGGCCGCTGAAAATGGCAACCGCGAAATCGCGATCGTACTCGACGATGAGGTGGTGAGCGCTCCCCGGGTAATCAACCCGATCACCGGCGGCAATTCGTCCATCACCGGCAATTTCAGCGTAGACGAAGCGAAAGACCTTTCCAGTATCCTGCAGGTGGGTAAACTGCCTGCCGGTACACGTATTGTACAGGAAAGCCAGGTAGGACCTTCCCTGGGCGCCGACAACATCAACCGGTCACTCTTTACCATGGTGCTGTCCGTTCTGTTCCTGTGTGTGTTCATGGTGACGTATTACAGCCGCGGCGGCTGGGTGAGTGTGATCGCTCTGCTGGCCAACATCTTTTTCCTGCTGGGAACGCTGGCTTCTTTGGGAACGGTATTGACCTTGCCGGGTATCGCAGGTATCGTACTCACCCTGGCAGCAGCGGTGGATGCCAACGTTATTATTTACGAACGTATCCGGGAGGAATTGCGGGGCGGTTTGTCGATGACCAAAGCCGTTGAAGTCGGTTTCGGGCGCGCACTTCCTGCCATCCTCGATGCGAACATTACTACTTTGCTGACAGCTGTTGTTTTGATTTATTTCGGTTTAGGCCCAATCAAAGGTTTCGGTACCGTACTGACGGTGGGTATCATTACTTCACTTTTCACGGCAGTACTGGTAGGCCGCTACATCACTGAATGGTGGTTAGAGAAGGGAAGAGAACTGAGCTACAGTTACCCCTGGTCTGAAAAATGGCTGGTGGGTTTCCACTACGACTGGATCGGCAAACGCAAATACGCATACGCTTTCTCGATTGCCATTATGGTGGTTGGCGCCGTTTCGTTCTTTATGCGCGGCTTCGAACTGGGCGTCGATTTCAAAGGTGGTAATTCTTATAATGTAAAATTTGAGCAGCCTGTTGAAATCGAACAACTGCGTGGCCCATTGACGGAAGCATTTGGCGGCAATCCGATCATCAAAGCCGTGAATACGGACAATACCTACAATATCACGACATCTTATCTCATCAATGAGCAAGGCCCAGATGTTGCAGACCGCGTGATCACCAAACTGCATGAAGGCCTGACCAAAGCAGGTGTCAACAGCGAATTGTCCAACTTTAGAAAGACGGATGGTTCAGGTACCCATATCACCTCTTCCAGCCAGGTAGGCCCGACCGTCGCCGACGACATCCGGGATTCTTCCATAAAAGCGGGTATCTGGGCTTTGGTGTTCATCTTCCTGTACCTGCTGGTGCGTTTCCGCCGCTGGCAGTTCTCTTTGGGCGCCGTATTGGCTTTGTTCCACGACGTATTGATTACCCTGACGTTCTTCACTTTGTTACATGGTCTTGTGCCATTCTCTTTGGAAATCGACCAGGCTATCATTGCCTGTATCCTGACGGTAATTGGTTTCTCGGTGAATGATACGGTGATTGTATTTGACCGTATTCGCGAATTTATTGGCAAATATGCAGGTCGTCCCAAAGAAGAAGTACTCAACATGGCGATTAACACCACGCTGAGTCGTACCCTGATTACATCGGGTACCATCGTTGTTGTTACCCTGTTGTTGCTGGTATTCGGTGGCGGCGCTATCCGCGGTTTCGCATTCGGTATGTTTATCGGTATCCTGTTCGGTACCTATTCTTCCGTTTTCGTTGCTTCGGCATTAGTCGTCGATTTTACCAAAGAAGACGTACTTTCAGAAAAAGGATTTTTGGCGCCTACTGCGGAGCCTGTTCCAGCCAAAACGGCGAAAGCGAAATAGTAAGTAGTTATTAGTTATTGGTTATCAGTGCTCATTATCAAGCACTTACAAAAAATTTAACCAAAACTAATTTTGCACATCTACTGAGCAGGCATTTTTTCTATATTTAAAACCTCCTTTCGGATTCGTCCGGAAGGAGGTTTTTTTATGGCGTAAATTAATTTTGGACATTGTACCTTCCGAGCTGGTTATTAGTTATTAGTACATAGTCGCCTAATTTTTTTGAGTATCTGAAGATTTGAGTATTCGAGTATCTGACTGATAACGAATCATTTATACTCAAATACTCGCATCCTCGAATATTCAAAAATCT
>JALHMA010000481.1 GCA_022844265.1 Saprospiraceae bacterium
ATGGCATTGCGGCGTATCAGCACCCCAAAAACGCCGATGACAAACAGCACGGTGCTGAGCCAGACGTAATAGTCGATGGGTATTTGTCGTATTATTTCTAACATAATTCGAATGAATTATGAATGATAAATGATGAATGATGAATAACCGAACGAGATGCCGCTTTTGATTCATCATTTATCATTCATCATTCATCATTAAAGTTTTAAGTCGCGTTTTCCAACCAGCACTGCCCCTACCATCGCTGCCAGGAACAAAATGCCGGCAATTTCGAAGGGCACTACAAAGTCGGTGAAGAGTACTTTTCCGAGGTTTTCTACCAGCCCGACGCCGGGATCACTTACTTCCGGCGACTGCACGGCAATGCTGCCGCGCATAGCGCCGACTAAGGTCAGCAGCAGCGAACCGGATGCAATGGCGCCGCTGATTTTCCAGAGGTTCGATTTTTGCGGTTCCGTGTCTTTGCTCAGGTTGAGCAACATCAATACAAACAGGAAAAGCACCATGATGGCGCCGGCGTAGACGATGATGTGTACCACTGCCAGAAATTGCGCATTCAGCAGTACATACTGGCCGGCAATGGCAAAAAATGTGAGGATCAGAAAAAGCACGCTGTGCACTGGGTTGCGGGAAAGCACCATGAGCAAAGCCGTTATTACTGATATAATGGCAAGGGTTAAAAAGATGTAAGGTGTCATCTATAATGCGTTGGTTTCGCTGTCAATATGATCGATTAATACTATTTATTTGTGCTCTACCAAGTGCCGCTGGCGTTTGGTCACGTCGATCCGTTTTTCAGGTTCGACGCCTTCCACCAGCATGTCTTTTCCAAAAATAAACTCCTGGCGTACATAATCCGAAGGTACGATACGGTCGGTCAGGAAGATAGCCTCTTTCGGACAGGCTTCCTCGCACAAACCACAGAAAATGCAGCGCAGCATATTGATTTCATACACCGCAGCATATTTTTCTTCGCGGTAGAGGTGCTCATCACCTTTTTCGCGTTCGGCAGCTTCCATCGTAATGGCTTCTGCCGGACAGGCCACGGCGCACAGGCCGCAGGCAGTACAGTTTTCGCGGCCCTGCTCATCGCGCTTCAGCACATGCCAGCCGCGGTACACCGGCGCAAATTCGCGGTGCTCTTTCGGATAAGAAAGCGTATTGGTACGCCGGAAAAAGTGTTTCAGCGTTGTAAACATGCCTTTTAAGATAGCCGGCAGGTAAATGCGTTCCATGAACGTCATTTCCTTGTGAACTACCTGTTTAGAGCGTTGTGTGAGTTGCATACCCTGATTTTTTACCCTGATTTTTTTACCTTGATTAAAATGATTCCCTCATCCTTCATCCCTCAAAAAGCAGCACCCCTGCTCCCGTCAGCAACATATTCAAAATAGCCAGCGGAATAAGCGATTTCCAGCCCAGGTGCATCAACTGGTCGTAGCGGAAACGCGGCAAAGTCCAGCGAATCCACATAAAGACGAAGATGAAAAAGAATATTTTTGAAAACAGCACGATCGGTCCCATCAATCCGCCCAGCCAGTTCGGGTCGATACCCGGGAAATGGTAGCCGCCGAAATAAAGACTTGAAATCACCGTGCAGGAAATGAACATATTGATGTACTCCGCGAACAGGAAAAAGCCGAGTTTCATCGAGCTGTATTCCGTGTGGTAGCCGCCGATCAGTTCCGTTTCGCACTCCGCCATATCGAACGGCGCGCGGTTGCATTCTGCCAGCGCACAAACGAAAAACAGGATAAAACCGAGGGGCTGATACAGCACGTTCCAGCCGAAGCCGGTTTGTTGATCCACAATGGTGCGCAGGCTGAGCGAACCGCTCAGCATAATCACCGCAATAAGGGAAAGGCCCATTGCCAGTTCGTAGGAAATCATTTGTGAACTGGCGCGGATGGCGCCGTACAGGGAGTATTTGTTATTGGAAGCCCAGCCGCCCAGCATAATGCCGTACACGCCCAGCGACACAAACCCCATGATGTACAAAATGCCGATATTAATGTCCGTCACCTGTAAATCGAGGTCCATTCCGAACAAGGTCAGTCGGGTACCCCATGGAATCACCGCCGAAGTCATCAGCGCCACAAAAATAAATGCGCCCGGCGCCAGGATATAGATCCAGCGCTCCGATTTATTCGGGATAAAATCCTCTTTCGTAAACATTTTCACGCCATCAGCGATGGGCTGCAAAAGTCCCCAAGGCCCAGCGTTGCTCGGACCGAGGCGGTCCTGCAGGAATGCGGCGATTTTGCGCTCTCCATAAGTGGAATAAGCCGCCACGCCCAGCGTAATCGCAAAAACAACCACTATCAGCCCCGCTTTTTGGGCAAATAATGCAAAATCGTATAACAATATCATGTCTATCATGCGTATCAGTGTTATTTTACTTCAATACCCGTGTCACAGCCCAATTTAGAAATCAGCCATTTCCCGTTTTCCTTGTTCATTTCAAAACTGCGCGGACCACCGTTTGGGCCGTTTGGGTCGAGCAGGAGTTGCACGGTTGCAAAATCGCCTGAGATTTTAGCGGAAACAGGCGCTTTTAAAAACTCCGTCACGTCGCCGTCCTGCTGGCAATAGTAGTGGTCCAGATCGAAACCCGAAAACATTTCATCGGAATTTTCATTTTTCCAGAGTTCGGCGCAGGCCCGGTAAAATTTGGTTTCGTTTTCCACAAATTTGGCATTTACCGTGCCGCTTTTGGTGAATTCTGCCAGGTAATTGGTCAGCAAGGCTTCATCCAGTAGCGGGTGCGGACCTTTGGTATTTACAAAATCGATCCTGGTAATCAGTTGCTCGCCTGTTTCACCATACCATTTGAAAAAGGAATGCAATGTCGTAGCAATTCCAGCCGAATCTAAGCTGTAAGCCGTCGGTTCAACCACTTTTCGAGCCCTGTCTCCGTCGCCACAGGCAGACAAGAGGAGGCATATCATGGAAAAAGATAGAATGTATTTCATGTCTGATTTGGTTAATCGCTTAGCGGACGGTCTGAGCGGTTTCATCGTAATGTCCCTGTGCGATGACCGAGTGGCGGTCTATTTCACGGGCGCCTTCGATCGTCCAGTCTTCGGGCGATTTCTTTTTAAAACGGCAGGTATTGCAGATAAAATCGTGTACCTCGCCGTATTTGTCTTTGCGGGCCGTGACGCGGAAAATCTCGTGTCCGTACATCCATACCACCGCTTTGCCTGCGCAGGTCGGGCAGTCGCGGTGCGCATCCATCGGATTGAGGAACCACACGCGGCTTTTGAACCGGAACGTCCGGTCCGTCAAAGCGCCCACCGGGCACACGTCGATGACATTGCCCGAAAAATCATTGTCGATGGATTTTTCGATAAACGTGCTGATTTCCGCGTGGTCGCCGCGGCCCAGAATACCGTGTACCCGGTTGTCTGTCAATTGATTGGCCACATACACACAGCGGTAGCACAGGATGCAGCGCGTCATGTGCAGTTTGATATACGGGCCGATGTCGATTTTTTCAAAGGTGCGGCGCTCGAATTCGTAGCGCGTATTGGCTGCGCCGTGCTCGAAAGCGAGGTCCTGCAAGTGACACTCGCCGGCCTGGTCGCAAATCGGGCAGTCCAGCGGGTGGTTCAGCAGCAAAAACTCGACCACACCTGCGCGGGCTTTCACCACTTCGTCGCTGGTGATATTGGCCACTTCCATGCCGTCCATCACCCCTGTCTGGCAGGAAGCCACGAGTTTGGGCATGGGGCGCGGGTCTTTTTCGGAGCCTTTGGTCACTTTCACAAGGCAGGTGCGGCATTTGCCGCCACTTCCTTTCAGCGTGGAATAGTAGCACATGGCGGGCGGCACAATGTCGCCGCCGATCTGCCGGGCCGCATTCAGGATGGTGGTGCCGTCGGGCACTTCGGTTTCAAATCCGTCTATGGTAACTTTAGCCATTGT
>JALHMA010000482.1 GCA_022844265.1 Saprospiraceae bacterium
AGTTGCAGGGATTCGAGTACGCGCAGTACTTCCTGGAAATTGCGACCCGTAGAAGCCGGATACGTAATCATGAGTTTGATTTTACGATCAGGTCCGATGATGAACAGGGAGCGAACAGTCGTTTTTTCCGATGCATTCGGGTGAATCATGTCGTACAATGTAGCCACGACGCGATCCGGGTCGGCGATGATCGGGAAGCCCACTGTGACGTGCTGTGTTTCGTTGATGTCTTTTACCCAGCCGAAATGGCTGTCCAGTGGATCGACGCTGACAGCGATGACTTTGGTATTGCGTTTGGCAAATTCATCCTGCAAAATGGCCGTTTTACCCAATTCTGTGGTACAGACCGGGGTATAGTCAGCCGGGTGAGAAAACAGGATACCCCAGCTGTCGCCGAGAAATTCGTAAAAATCTACGTCGCCGGAAGTGGTCTGAACCTGAAAATTGGGGGCGATGTCTCCTAAACGTAAGCTCATATTGTAGAAAAGTTTAGATTGTTCGCTGCAAAAGTATGTATTCTCTACAAATTTTATAGACTTTTTAAAAGTAATTAAAAATGTGACTTACCTTTGTGGCGTGATCAGTTTGTTAACCACATAGGCACATAGATTTCACACATAAATCACATAGCGTAGAGTACTCTACGCTACGTGTTCTATGTGTGAAATCTATGTGCCTGTGTGGTTAACAAAAATCAAGTTTAACAACGAATCATGTTATCCAAAAAAACACAGTATGCCTTGAAGGCATTGAGTTATCTGGCAGCCCGGCAGGATCAGGGGCCTGTCCTGATTACAGATATTGCCGAGCAAAAAAAGATACCGATCAAGTTTTTAGAAAACATACTCCTCGAACTCAAAAATGCCCAGATACTCGGCAGTAAAAAGGGTAGGGGAGGCGGTTACTTTTTAAGAAATGCGCCGGATAAAACGAGCCTCGCTACTGTTATTCGTGTCGTCGACGGGCCCATCGCGCTGTTGCCTTGCGTCAGTTTATATTTTTATCAGAAATGCGCGGATTGTACGGAAGAAATTTGTCCTATCAACGCCGTCTTCGTCCAGGTGCGCGATGCCACTTTGGCGGTACTCGAATCCAAAACCCTGGAGGATATTCAGGATTTGATCCCGGAGGCGATTGATTTTTCGATTTGATAGTAGAGTTTTTTTTACCACATAGGCACATAGTTTTCCCACATAGAACACGTAGCGTAGAGTACTCTAAAAACTATGTTTTCTATGTGGGAAAACTATGTGCCTATGTGGTAAAAAAACTTTCACATCCATGGCAGCATCGGATCCGCCGATCGCAGCGCCCTCCATCCTACCCGTTGCGCCCAGGCGCCGACATTTTCCATTTCATCCCACAAATTCATAGGCGGCTGAAATCCAATTGTTTGTGTGATTTTTTCTACATTCAGGATGTTGGTTTGAGCAACGACGGCCAGGCTCATGGAGGAAAAAGAGGCAGGCAGGTTCATTTTCTCCATTATTCCGGCTAAAGTACGGAGCGGTGCTAACGGTATTTCCACAAAATCAATTTCACGCCCGCACACGGCAGCAAGTAGTCCGCCCACTGCCGCCCGCATCTCATAAGGCGTTGCATCCGACACATTGAATATGTGAACACCTCCGGGTTGTTGTGTAAAATGCCGGATAACATATTCCACGGCTGCGCACAAATTGCCTACATGCGTGAGCGAACTCTGCACCCGCATATCGCCGGGAATGAAGCCCCGTTTTCCCCGCACCAATCGCAGGAGACGGGGGAGCAATACCCTGTCGCCGGGGCCGTACACTGCCCTGGGGCGTAGAATGACAAGCGTCCGCTTGCTCCAGTCTTGCCGGATCAACCAATCTTCCGCCATTCGTTTGCTGCGTCCGTAAGCGGAGAGCAGCGGCAGCGCAACAGGTTCATCTTCAATGTGTTCTGGGTGTTTTGTATCGTACACGGAAGAGGATGAAATATAAATAAACAATGGACATTCGCGCGTTGCATCAAATACATGCCGGAGGCCCGCGACATTCGCCGTTTGTAATGCCGCTTCCGAAGCCGTATCGGAGACTACCGCTGCCGCATGTATGACGACGTCAGCCTGCACAGGCGCCATCGGCCGACTGATATCCGCCTGGTGATAACCGGCTACTGAAAGCAATGCCGGCGGTGCTGTTCCCCGTCCGCTACCAGTTACCCGGTTACCCGTAGCGGCAAAGTGCCGTACCAGCGCGGCGCCTACGAAACCGGTAGCGCCCGTTGTGAAAAGTCCGAAGTGCGAAGTCATCAGTGCGAAGTCGTTTAAAGTCCGAGGTGCGAAGTCATCAGTGCGAAGTCGTTTAAAGCCCGAAGTGCGAAGTCATCAGTGCGAAATCGTTTAAAGTCCGAAGTGCGAAGTCATCAGTGCGAAGTCGTTTAAAGTCCGAAGTCTCCAGTCATCAGTGCGAAGTCGTGCCCGTTTTCAGTCGTTTGTGTAAAGATAAAGTTGAAGCCTGCAATTTTTAATATTCTGAAAATTACAGGCCTGAAAAACCAAACCCAAGTAACAACAGCCGCCAAACGGGATGATTCTCTCACTCTCTCACTCTCTCACTTCTCACAACTTTTAAAGCTTCCTTGTCCACCTTGCTTTGCCTTCCTTTCCGGGGCAGCGTAGTAAACACAATCCGGTCCGGCAGGGCTTCCTGGTCGATAGAGTAAGGGCCGAAGGCCAGGGCGCGGCGCAGGGCATTTTCCGTCATCGGGCGGTGGGTCTCGACAAAAAGAATGACGGTTTCGTCGTGTTTTTGTTCGTCATATACGCCGACAAAAGCCGATTCTGTGACGCCTGGAATGCGGTTGATGGTCGGTTCGTACAGACCGGGATACAGGTTAAAATTGCGGCGGATGATCATATCTTTTTTGCGGCCTGTCAGCACCAGCCGCCCTTCCGCGTCGAGGTGGCCGAGGTCGCCGGAAGCGTGCCAGGCATCGCGGCTGTCCAAATGCAGGTAGCGGCTGTACATCTGTGGCGAGCGGACGAGGATTTCGCCATCGGTCGCGAACTGAATATCCACGCCCGGGGCGGGAAAACCGACAATATCGCCAGCATCGGTGGGAAGTTGCACTTTTTCCCGCCCGTCGATGGTGGCAACTACGAGGTTTTCAGTCATGCCGTACAGGCAGCTTAGTCGTACATGGCCGGGCAGCAAAGGAAGGAGTCGTTCCAGAAAAGAACGGTACACCGGCGCTGAGCCGAAGAACAAATGTTGCAGGCAAGCGGGCAACAGCCGTCCTTCTTTTTCGCACAATTCCATCAGCGGCAGATAATCGCAGGGCGGAGCAAATAGCGTTGTAATGCCTTGTTGTTCAATAAATTGCAGTTTGGCAACAGCACTGCTTTTGTAGTCCCAAAGATGGGCTTCCACGCCGGCGTTCAGTCCGATCAGGGCAAAATAAGGCAGGTGTGTGGCGATGCGCCGGTTGTGTCCGCCCCGGATCAGGTCGGCTATTTGCACAATGCTTGCGGTAATGGCGCCGATGCTGTGGACGACGCCTTTGGGGATAGAAGTGGTGCCCGACGTATAAGTAATCAGGAAATCGGTTGTTTCGGGCAGGTTTTGCGCCGGGTTATTCGGCAGCGCTGTTTGATACAAATTTTTCAGCCATGTTTTTTTTTGAAGAACCGGCATCCAGGGGCCGGTGGCAATGATACGTACACCGGGTGACCGTGGGAAATACATCCCTTTTTTGGATAGCCGGAAATACAGCCGGCGCAACAGCGGGTGTTCCTGCAACAGCAAGAGGCGCGCATCCACAAAAGCCCATTCGGGGTTCAACTGCCGCAGTTTTTCGCGGTAGTTGTCACGGCCCATTTCCGGGTCGATAATAGCCAGCCGGATGCCGCACATCATAGCGGCGTAAACGA
>JALHMA010000483.1:0-2968 GCA_022844265.1 Saprospiraceae bacterium
TCTGGAACATGACACCCATCGGAAAACTGCTCTGCCTGCCCAAAGACGGCGTTCCGGTGGAGGATTATCCCAAAAAGGACAAGGCATGGAACGAGGTGGTGCGGAAAATATCGGAGCAGCTTAAGGTGAAGTTTGGCTGGGGATAGACTTCGCCCCCCAGCCCTCTCTCCGATGGAGGTGAGGTTTAGAAACAACTAAAATGCCTTTTGATTAGTTCGGCTACGCCCCTCGTAGAGCAATGGGAACACGGATGACACGGATTTTTACGGATTAAAACGGATTTTTGGTGGCCTGACGGCCACTTCTTTTTGATTTTTTACGGATTTCACCCCGCCTCCGGCGGGCCGTAGAGTAAATAAACCTCGTAAATAATCGAAGCAAATATTTACTTCAAATCTATGGTTTCCGTTTCATCTCTGACGCCCCTGTATCCGCCCGCCGGAGGCGGGGTGAAATCCGTAAAAAATCAAAAAGAAGTGGCCGTCAGGCCACCAAAAATCCGTTTTAATCCGTAAAAATCCGTGTCATCCGTGTTCCCATTGCTCTACGAGGGGCGTAGCCGAACCAATCCAAAAGCACTCATAGGATACCCCGACTTATGGGTTAGCTTCACCTGTTGGGGTGAGTTCTACTCTTCGTTATCAAAATACACCTTATAATACTTCTTCCCCTTGTCGTCGTCAAATCCCCGTTCGATCAGGTCCCGGCGGCCATGCACATAGAGGTGAAAGTTCTTGTCTAGTTTAATGACGCTTTTGAACACCTTGAACTCCTTTTTGACCGCTTGTCCGCTGATGTCGAACTGGTCTTCCAGCGGCACAGCATAGGCTTTGGAGTATTCGTCTCGGAATTCGCGAAATGCTTCACGTTGCTCTGGTTCCGGGAACAAACTATTGGAAAAGTCCTCCATTTCAAACTGCTCGTTGTCCTTGAAATAATCGCCGGAGCGGTTGAGCGCGTCGATGGTTTCCGTACGATCCATGCCGAATTTGAACGGCGCTTTTTGCGTGATGAACTCGCCGGTGAGGTTGATGTAGTGGCGGGTGTTGAAGTAATTGTCCTCGATCGGGCGCAGGCGCAGGAACTCGTCTTTCCAGAAAGAGCGCTCGTCGCGTTTGCTCACCGTATCGACCGCGCAGATGCGGTAGCCTTCCGACTCATCGAGCTGGAAAATGAGGGCTGCCACTTCCGGTTTGCCGGTGGCGATGCCATCTATGATATTCAGGGCAAAGGATTCGGCGGTGCGGTCGGTTTTTAAAAACGCCTCTTTCGACTGCACTTTCCACAGGCCGATAGCGGATACCGGTTCGCCCTGCAGCATCAGGTCTTCAAAGTGGGCTACAAAAAATTCACCGCCCTGTACCTTCGGCGCTTCGGCGTGTTCGTACAGTTGCTGGGCGAGTTTGGCCACCTCTTCGTTCATCGTTTCGGGGTCCTGAAAAATGGCCATACAACGTTGATACACCAGGTGATGGCTCACATCTTCTTCATGGTGGAAATAGAAAAACTCTTCCGTTTTTTCAAAAGGTTTCAGGAAAGAAGTCAGCAGCATTTCTTCGGCTACGGCATGCAGCGGCACCAGGGTTTGTTTGGGAATAGATACGCCTTCGAACCGGCTTTTGTTGCCCACCCAGGTAGCAGCAAAACGAGTCAGACGGGCAGCGGAAAAATCAAGCATTGGGGTATATTTTGCGATGAACAATAATCATGGAATGATGAACTTTGTGGCTGCAAAAGTAAGACAGTCCGCAGTAGTACCACGCACAAAATGAAAAAAGTCTGAACGTACTTTAAGAAATGAGGATAGCGGTGAATACCCGTTTTTTGCTGCCGGACCAATTGGAGGGATTTGGCTGGTACACCCATGAAATCATGCGTCGCATGGTGCTCAACCACCCGGAGGACACCTTTATTTTCCTGTTCGACCGGGCTTACGATCCACGTTTTGTGTACGCTTCCAACGTGAAACCCGTTGTTGTGCCGCCCCAGGCAAGGCACCCGGTTTTATTTCGGATATGGTTCGACTGGATGCTGCCGCGCATTTTACGACACGAACGGGCGGATGTGTTTTTTTCACCCGATTCGATGTGCAGCCTGTCGTCGGACATACGTACCGTCATGACCTGCCACGATCTGGTGCCGCTGCATTTTCCCGGACAAGTGGCGGCCAGGCACCGCGGTTTTTTGCTGCGTTTTCTGCCCCGTTTTTTGCGCCGGGCCGATCATGTGCTCACGGTTTCGGAATTTGTACGGCAGGATATTGTTCAAACCTGCGGGATAGACGCCGCCAAAATCACCACCGTACACAATGGATGTCGCGATATTTTTAAACCCTTACAAGATATTGAAAAACAACAGGTTAGAGATAATTTTTCCGAAGGAAAACCTTATTTTTTCTATACCGGCGCCATACATCCCAGGAAAAACATACCCCGGCTGATCCGTGCATTCGATCAGTTTAAAATGCGTACCGGCGCGCCCGTGCTGCTGCTGCTGGCCGGTCGTTTTGCCTGGCAGACCGGCGAGGTGCGCACAGCTTATGAACAGGCGCACAGCCGCGCCGATATTCGTTTGCTCGGTTATGTGCCGGAAGCGGATTTGGCCCGCCTGATGGCCTCCGCACTGGCGCTGACTTATGTTTCGCTGAGCGAAGGTTTCGGTTTACCGGTATTGGAGGCCATGTACTGCGACACGCCCGTGGTAACGGCCAACGCAGGCAGCCTGCCCGAAGTGGCCGGAGCAGCCGCTTTGTATGTCGACCCCCTTTCCGAATCTTCCATGGCGGCAGCGCTGGAAAAAATATATGTGGAACCTGCCTTTGCGCAATCCCTGGTAGAAAATGGCCGCCAGCAACGCGGGCAATTCAGTTGGGATCGGGCGGCGGAACAGATTTATCAAATCGTGAGACGTGAATCGTGAGACGTGAATCGTGAGACGTGAATCGTGAGACGTGAGTGGCTGCTCGTTA
>JALHMA010000483.1:2978-3888 GCA_022844265.1 Saprospiraceae bacterium
ACCGAGCAGCCACTCACGCCACACGTCTCACGCCTCACTTCTCACGTCTCACGTCTCACGCCTCACGTCTCGCCACCGCTCGAATAATGCGCAAGTACTGCGGCAGTACCCGGTCGTTGCTGAATTTTTTGACGGCTTTATAACGGCTGTACCTGCTCATGGCTAACTGCTCGATACGACTTAGTTGTAAGAATTGAAACATTGCTTCTGCCAAAGCGGCGGCATTTTCTGGCGGTACAATAAAACCGTTGATGCCGTCTTCCACCGTATCGCGGCACCCCACGCTGTCCGTCGTGATGACAGGTTTGCCCATTGCCATGCCTTCCAGCAAGACGCGCGGCATGCCTTCGCGGTAGGAGGGGAGTACTACGGCGTCGGCGGCAGAAATGTATTGTCGCACATCATCCGAATAGCCAAGGTATTCAATGTGTTGACTTTCAATCCATTGCTGAAGTTCCGAGGCTGGAATAGAGGCCGGATTGCCTTCGTCCGTACTTCCGAGAATCTGGAATCGCACTTCCGGCGAATACTGTTTCACGATGGCAGCAGCCTGGACAAATTCCCGGATGCCCTTGTCGCTAAGCAGTCGGCCGATGAATAAAAAGATATTGGATGCCTGTTTAGATTGAACGGAAGGTTTGAAATATTCCGTATCGATACCGGTCCCCATGACGACAACGGCCTTTTCGGGCGATACGGCATGGTGTTGCAGGAACTCCCGGCAGTCGTCGTAATTGAGAAAAACAACCCGACGGGTAAAGCGAAAAGCGAATCGGTATAATAAAAAAATAAAAAAGCGAAAAGGGGCAGAAGCCGTGGCTGCGTAACCTTGTCCTTCCACACTTGCAATAACAGGAATCCTGAATAAACGCGCGGAAATACTGCCGAAAATATTGAGTTTTACGGTGTA
>JALHMA010000484.1 GCA_022844265.1 Saprospiraceae bacterium
CTTCAGATAGATTTTTCGGGTAAAAAACGCAATGTTTTAATCCAATTTAAAACGCATTTCTACAGTACGGCCCCCACAGGTAAAACGGCATTCATCACTCAGGTTGCGCATCAGGAAAAGTCCACGACCACCGCATTTATCCAAATATTCGATATTGGTTGGATCAGGTACGCCGTGCGGATCAAATCCAGGGCCTTCATCCGATACGCGAATAGAAAGAGAATCTTTCTTGTGACGAAGTGAAATACAAACTGTTTTGGAACAATCTCCGCCGTTACCATGCAAAATAGCATTTGTAACTGCTTCAGTAAGACTAACAAGGATATTGCCTTGTGTACAAGATGAAAGTTTATAACGCGTCGCTACATCATGTACAAATGGTTCGACTCTGGATACACTTTGGGGATCGGACGTAAGGGTAAGATTCGTGTGTAAGTCGCTCATTCTCAAATTTTTGTTATCAAATCCGGTTGTTGACTGCATACATTTCAGGATCGGTGATGGGTTAAATAGAAGATGCAATAACAATCAATTTACCAGGCTCGGTTGACCGAAAATTCGGAAACCACTCGGGATTAAACCTTACAAAAAAGGCCGTTAAACAAGCCTTTGTCTGTTAAGAAGCTGCAATTTAAGATTTTGTTAATACTCCGCGCAAGGGGTAGGGCAAAAAAAGTTCCTGTTTTCTCAGAAAAAGGTAGGTTTCAGACGTTTTTTGGTCAAAAAGTCACAAGTTTAACATTTGAGAACAGGCGTTTTATCTCAAAAAAAATTAAAATTATCAAAATATGCCGGGGGCAGGGTGGTTTTGAATAAAAAATCAGCACAACAGCTTGAAAGCGAAGCCACTAATCCACCTGAATTTTTCAAATCGGACGCTGATGCAGGATGCCTGAAGTGAAAAGAGATTAAACATTTGTTAAGGGATTAAACTCCTTGTTTTTTCATCCGTCTTCTTTACAACGTAATGCCAATATCCACGAAGGAATTAGTAAAACAAAAAAATGGAGAAAAAGATGCAAAAACTGAAGCACTTGTTCTGGCGGCTCGGATTCGGGCCGCGCACCAAGAGTTGGGACAAGTGGGTTTCGCTTCCTGAGACCAGTTGGTGGCCGAAGATGAAAGACGATGCCGCAACAAAACCGGAATACTTTGATCTGGCTGACAGCGCTGTTAAAGGATTGCTGATGGGAATTGGCGAATTGGGGAAAATGGAGCGCCGGGAACTCGACCAGGCGGATAAAAAGCGTTTGCGCGAGCAAAGCCGCGATAACCTGCGCAGCCTGAACCTGTTGTGGCTGGAGGAAATGACGAATACCAAAGCGCAGTTAAGGGAAAAAATGGCCCTCTTCTGGCATGGCCACTTTGCAAGCCGCAACATTAATATCCTGTATCAGCAGCAACTCCTGCACATTATACGGGAAAATGCGCTGGGAAATTTTGGCGATTTACTGCGCGCCGTTTCAAAAAGCGCAGCCATGATCGCATTTTTGAATAACCAGCAAAATAAAAAGCAGCATCCCAATGAAAACTTTGCCCGGGAAGTAATGGAACTCTTCACCATGGGGCGCGGCCATTACACGGAAACGGATATAAAAGAAGCTGCCCGCGCTTTTACGGGCTGGAGTTTCAGGTTGAACGGCGATTTTGTTTTTCGCCCCAACGACCACGATAAAGACATAAAAACCCTGCTGGGCAAGTCCGGAAAATTCGATGGGGATGATGTGCTGGACATTTTGCTCGAAAACCGGGAAACAGCCCAATTTATTACCAGAAAAATGTACCGTTTTCTGGTAAACGACACGCTGGTACCGGAAGAACGGATTTCCTGGCTTGCCAATCGTTTTTATGAATCAGGCTATCAGATCATGCGCCTGCTCGATGATATCGTTCGCAGCGACTGGTTTTATGCGCCTGAAAACACCGGTAATCGCATCAAATCGCCTGTAGAGTACTGGGTGGGCATTCGCCGGGTGCTGCCCCTCGAACTGGAGGACCCTGAGGTACAGTTAAAACTGCAACGCGTGCTGGATCAGATTCTTTTTTACCCGCCCAACGTAGCGGGATGGCCCGGCGGAAAAGCCTGGATCGACAGCAGTTCGCTGATGCTTCGGATGCGCATTCCACAATTGATCGTCGATCGTGGCGACCTGGACGTGCAAACAAAAGACGACGACGACCAGCAAATGGGCGCAAAAAGTATGAATCAGGCGCGCATGCTGGCTGCCGATATCGACTGGCAGCCAGTTCTGAAGCAGTTTTCAACAGTGCGTAGCAGCGATCTGATAACAAGTATGGCGCAATACCTGTGGCAGACGGATACCCGGCCTCCTGCCGCCGTTCTGGAAAAATATACGGAT
This sequence comes from Saprospiraceae bacterium, assembly GCA_022844265.1. Classification (GTDB taxonomy): domain Bacteria; phylum Bacteroidota; class Bacteroidia; order Chitinophagales; family Saprospiraceae; genus M3007. The sequence goes on from JALHMA010000484.1 coordinate 2,361, forward strand.
CACAGCAGTCAGGAGCGTTTGATCAAAACGGCTATGATACGGCTCATGGCCACGCCTGAATATCAATTGTGTTGACTGATAACCCCTCAAACCTTTTCAAACTATCAAACCGTACAATATGCTAATCAAAAGAAGGGATTTTCTAAAAACGGGTTCATTGGCTACAGCCTCGCTGTTACTGCCCAGGTTTTTAAAAGCGGTGGAAGGCAGGCAAACACTGGCGCCCAAAGGTAAAGTATTGGTCATGTTGCAGTTGAACGGCGGCAACGATGGCCTGAACACCGTTATTCCGGTGCGCAACGATATTTATTACAAAGAACGTCGGCGCATCGCTGTTCCACGTGAAACATCGCTTTCACTGAGTACGGAGGCCGGCCTGCACCCGACGCTTACAGCCCTGAAGGAAGCATACGATGCGGGTGAAATGGCGGTGTTGAACAGTGTAGGCTATCCCAATCCCGACCGTTCGCATTTCAGAAGTATGGACATCTGGCAATCGGCCAGCGCAGCATCTGAATATTGGCAAACAGGCTGGATTGGCCGCTACCTGGATGCACAATGCGCGGGCAGGCCCTCGGCTGCCCTGGAGATAGATGATACGCTGAGCCTGGCACTCAAGGGCATACAGAGCAAGGGTTTGGCGCTGCAAGACCCCAAACGCCTGTTTGAAAGCGCCCGCGGTCAATACTTTGTCGATTACGCCGCCGCGCACCCTCCTGAAAAGCACGAAGACACGCCCGTCGCCTATCTCTATAAAACAATGGCCGAGACGCTTTCTTCGGCAGATTATATTTATCAGCAAAGTCGGCGAAAACCGGCAATGGCGGCCTACCCTGCCACAGGCTTAGGCAAACAACTCAAAACGATCGCATCGCTGATTCTGGCAGACACCGACACTACCGTTTACTACGTGTCGCTGGGCAGTTTTGATACCCATATCAACCAGGAAGGCCAGCAAAAACGGCTTTTTCAGGAAATGAACGATGCGCTGGCAGCATTTATCAAAGAACTGAAATCAAACGGAAAATGGGAAGACGTATTAGTCGCCACTTTTTCGGAGTTTGGCCGGCGCGTATCACAAAATGCTTCGGGAGGTACCGATCACGGAACAGCCAACAATATGATCTTTCTGGGTGGCGGCCTGCGCGAAAAGGGTTTGCTGAACCCGCTTCCCGATCTGCTGGACCTGGATGCCGGCGATTTAAAATACCAGATCGATTTCAGGCAGGTGTATTCCACCTTGCTGGATCGGTGGTTACAAGCCGATGCTGAACAAATCCTGGGCAGGAAGTTTGATCCCCTGCAGTTTGTGTAAAATTTTCAACCGGATACTATATAACGTTTGCCGGGCAAGGTGCGAATGGCGCCCTTGAATTCAAGCCCGAGCAGGGTCGAAGCCAGTTCGCCCGGCAGCATCCGGGACAAAACGGACAGCTGATCAATCGCAATTTCCGGTTGTTGCCGGATATGTTGCAGCAGTCCCTCTTCTTCCGGCGATAAATCGAGCAGCAATT
>JALHMA010000485.1 GCA_022844265.1 Saprospiraceae bacterium
CGGTCGTCCAGCAGGCGGCAAAATCATTGCCTTCGATGCTTACGGTCTCTAATCCTGGGAAACCTTTGGCATACTCGGCGGCATTGGCTACCCGGGTTTCTCCGGCATTGGCCGAAATATCCCAGCCATTGTCCTGAACGAGATAAAGAATAGGCAGTTTTTTGAGTACCGCCATTTGAAAGGCTTCGGCAATTTCTCCCTCCGTAATGGCAGCGTCGCCCAGCGAACACAAAACGACCGGCATCTGGCGATTGCGTTTGGTCTGTTCCTGGTAACAGATGCCCAAAGCGGCGCCCGTGGCCGGAATAGCCTGCATGCCCGTTGCACTGCTTTGGTGCGGTATCTTTGGAAAATCAGGATCGCGAAGCGAAGGATGGCAGTAATAAGACCGCCCGCCCGAAAACGGATCGTCGCGTTTTGCCAACAGTTGCAACATCAGTTGAAAGGGTCGAAGCCCCATACCCAGCAACATACTGTCATCTCGGTAATAAGGATACACAAAATCCTGCGGTAACAACTGCATCCCGACCGCCAATTGAATGGCTTCGTGCCCACGCGATGTAGCGTGTACATATTTGCTGACGTACTTGAAATTGGCTTCGTACAATTCGGTCATGGCCTTTGCGGTCGCCATCAGGCGAAAGGCTTTTTCAAGAACGGGTTTCGGTATCTGGTTTTCTGTGTTTTTCTTTTTTTGCTTAATTGGTTGGGCCGTGGACATCTCTTGTGTGGTGGCTGAGTTGTTAAGTGGTTATCGGTTATTAGTTATCGGTTATCCGTGTTGATACTCAAGCATCTGTAAAGAAAAGAAACGAATTTGGGTTAATTACTCATCAAAAAAACGCAAAGGTAAGTAAACATGGGTCATCCCGAATTTTACAGTGATTCTATCGGCCATAGTTTTCACTTTATACATGGTATCGAACCGCCCAGGCTGTCGTTGTAAATGCTTGATAATGAACACTGATAACCAATAACTGATAACTACATCACCGAATAGTGTACGCATACAACTGATTGTTATTTCCAACCAGGAGCAGCGATGCTTTGCTGCCCGGTCGAAGCGGGTGTACCACAAAAGGCCCCGTGCCTGCAAGCGGAAAATCCGGGTGAATGTTTCCCTTGTTGTCCGCCAGGAAAATCTGATTTTTTTCGCGGTGCAACAACCCGATTCTTTGTCCTTCAATTTCAAAGATCGTATCCTGTGATACAGGAAGTTGGGTTGAAAAAACCGGCTGTATGGAATTGCCCTGGTATGCGCTGGCCACAAGTTTTTTATCCTGTAAAATGGCGTAATCCAATCGGCTGTCTCCTGAAATCGGAGCCAGGAGACCGAGACTTTTTTGATTCCCCTTGCCTAATTGCAGGGAAAAAACAGTCCCTTCCGTATTACAAATGAAGGCTTTACCCGCAGTATTGAAACACACCATACGCGGCGAGCGGGCATTGGCGTCTACTTGTGGCGGACTGGAAAAACGACCGCTCAGGGCAACAGGAGAAAACCTGTGCTGGCCATTCCGGCCAAAAACGTGCAGTTGGGCGGCGGCATTCAGGGCGACTAAAAAATCTTTTCCTTCAAACTGAAAATGGCGAAAAGGATGTTTGACGACCCCAATGCCATTATTGGGATTCCAGCCGGGAACGGCGCTGCCGGTGTGGTCAAAACCGTAAAGATTTCCATTGGAACAGGCAACGAAGTAGTTGAATTTCAAATTATTATCAAAATCGATCGCGATGATGCCATTGCTGGCCGGCGAACGCAACTCCAGCGGAAAGCGGCCGACATCCTGCCCCTTTTCATCCAGCAGCCAGATGTGATTGGCCGTATTGAATGCAAATTGTACATCAGACTGATTGGGACTGCGAATGCCCTGCACGGAGGAAAGCAAGGGGCCTTCCATTTGCCGTCGCCAAAGTATTGAGCCGCCTTCGTTGAGGCAGTACAACTGATGGCCGACATCCTGCACGAGGATAAATGCGCCTGATTCGGTTGGTACCAGGTATGGCGCGGTGGTTACAGCTGCGGCGAGGGGCGTTTTCCAGAGAATACCAGTCTGAGTAACCTGTGTGGAGGGCGCCTGGGTGGCCCATTGTACGGATAGTTTGCCAGCATCGGAAGCACTCAGCACTGCGCCGCTAAAACCGGTTTGTGCCAGTTTTCCTAGAAATGTCTGGTTGTTTTTAAAAGTAGTATTGTTAAGAATATTTTGGCTGAGTAAAATAAAAAATTGAGCATTCAGCATGACATATCCCTTGCCTCCCTGCGGTAGTTGGCCCAGCAATTGGATACAGTCGGGCGAATTCACCAATGTTTGATTGACAATGTACTTATCGATACAAACTTCCAGGGCGGAGCGTGTTGCTGCAAAAACAACGTAATCATCCAGCATGGTACAAACCGGGTTCCGGAACCCACGCTGCCCATCCAACAGCGGTGCGATGGCCGAAGGACTTAGAAATTCAAACACCTCGAATGTCTGGTAAGTCTCCTGTCGCAGGGCGCCTTGCCGGGCGCCATAATCGCGCAAGGTCTGCGCAGCAAGCGCCTTGTCCTCCATCTGTAAAAACAGCAGTTGGTCTTCCTGGAATCCGGGAGAATGGGGCTCTGTCAGTGCAAATGCCACATCATCACCCAGCCAGGGGGCGATATAAGTATTAAAATCGCTCATTTGACCATCATCCAGCGCCGCTGAAAAGGCATTTACTTTGTCAAGACCCACCCAGGCCAGCAGTGCCGTATGGTTGGGAAGTACGGAAAAAATATTTCCCTTTGGCGCGGCTCCCCAGGTTGCCATCTGCCCCAGAAAACCTTTGGTTTCCGCCAGCGCATTTACACGCAAACCATCCCAGGCGATACCCAGCCATTCGATGTTCCGGCTGATCAGATCGGGCAATTTTCCTATATCAGGGTTGATTTTTTTGGGTAATAATTGTGCCAGGGCCTCCGGTTGCAGGAAAAGACGCAAGGCTGCATCGGGGTTTAACTCATTGATATACTTGCGGTTAGCCCACCAGGAACTGCTTGTTTCTGTCTGGGTAATGGCTTCTTCCAATACATAAGAAAACCGCGAAAACAGCAACAGTTTGTCTACCTGGCATACCACCATGCGTTCTTCTTTGGAAAACCAGACCGTATAAAGCGTATGTTTGTGAAAAGTAGCCGGAAAATACTTTTGTGTTTTGGAATTGTCCAGCAAAGCGCCATGCAGATCAAAAGGAGATTGCAGCTCCAAAACAAAAAGCCCGTGCAGGCTATCGGCGTCGTTCAGTGAATAAGCGCTGAGCATCCGCCCGTTTTCAAATGCATTTCTGACAATGGGCTGCGCACTAAACAAGTCCTGCAACAAGGCGGCATCCTGGCGGCATTTTTCAAAAATTTCGGCTTGAAACAGGTCTTTCCAACCCGAATCCGCCATTTTGTCTGTCATTCGTTCTAGCTTCCGCATACTGTTAAATTCCATCACCAATGCCGTGTGGGATGGTACCGCATGCCAGATGCCTGTTTTGGCTGAAATGGAGAAATAAAGTACCAGTATAACTGTCAGAACAGCCGCAGCCAATAGGAGCGCCCTGGGGCTGCGCGAAAAAAAATGAGTCATAGAGGAGATTTTAGTGGCGAAATAGCCGATTTTTCGGCACTTTTTTCAACAGGTCATTGTACAAAGTACACACAATTAATTGACTGTCAATATTTTATGGTATGAAATTTAATAATAAAAAGTTTTTACAACTCGCTGCAATCCTCGGAGCGCTTGCTGTAAGCATAGGCGCATTCGGCGCACATGGACTGAAACCACATTTGACAGCCGCTCAAATCGACATTTTTGAAAAGGGTGTACAATACC
>JALHMA010000486.1 GCA_022844265.1 Saprospiraceae bacterium
GCGCCGAATTCAGGGGAATCCCGATCCGGTGAATGCCCAGGGTACCGATACCCACATCGGCTTGCGCCATTTGCGCATCAAATGCCGCCCCGCTACAAGGCGGAATCAACTGTACGGCGCCGCCCAGGTGAAAGCGATGCACCAGCGTCCGTATCTCCTCCGATTCCGCACCAATTCCCAGCACTTTTAATTGCAGTTTTGTTTCGGTGTGTCGATCCATAAAATCGCGCATCCCGTGTAGAAGCCGGTCCAGGCCGTGCCAGTAACCCATACTTCCGATGAAGATCATCCGAACCAGGTCTTTTGGCGGTTCGGGGTGTATGTGTTTTGGAATACGGCTCATATCGATCCCGTTTTGCACAAAAATGGTTGGCACGCCCCATATTTCCCGTTCCGCGCCGTAGTGCAAAAAGCGGTCTGTCACATTTTTGAGTTGCGATCGGCACAAACGATCCACCCAAAGCATGGCGCGGGCGACCCAGTCTTTCATTTCAGCGTCATAGGGCCAGGTCGGCAATTCGATGATGATCCGTAGGTTCGGGTTGGCCTTTTTTGCTTTTTTCAACAAGGATAAAAACGCCGGGTGCGTCGGCATGTGCCGGATCAGGAAAAAATCGTAGCGGCTGAAATCTATGTTGCGCGCCAGGAAACGATCGCCCAGGGCATAAAACAGCAGGAAATGCCCGGCTGATTTTTTGCGGTTGCCAGGGAGCGACTTGAAGGCACTTACATCATTGAAAATCAAACCTTTATCACCATACCATACCACATCTGTTTCGACGCCGTGCGCCCGGAAAGCCTGCGTGTATGCCTCGCATTTTTGAACCACGCCTTGATTGGCAATGTCGTCGCGGTGGGTGCGGAAATAAAACAAGCCCCTCATACCGGTTCCTTTTGTTGCGATAAAACCTGTCCGAACAGCGTCCGGAAATCGATGCCGTGCAGCGCCTGTTCGTAGGGATACGTGTTGTGCAGACTCAGTGAAACAGCGGTTCCTTCCCTGTTTTGGGCGATAAAATCTGTCCAGATACGCAGCACTTCCTTCGGGTTGCCGCCGCCCTCCCGTACCAGTCCGCAATCCATTGCCACCAGCGGTTTTTCCACCCAGCGGTACGGCCTTTCCGATTGAAAACAGTACAGGTGAAATGGAAATCCGGTGCCAGCCCGGAAGCCGATCCGGTCGCGGAAGCCAAGGGTCGCATCTTCTTCCATGCCGGCCGCTTCCAGCACATCGGCCGTTTCGGGAAATGCAAAATGCAGGTAATGCTGGCGACTTTTGAGCACCGGCGCGCCCAGCCATGCTTCCGCCGTTTGGCGTTCAAGGCGGAATAAGTCCACATTTTTCCAGGTATTAAAACTCGGGTGTATACCCGCCTGATAACCCAGCGCGCGGGCTGTTTCCCGCACTTCGAGCAGTCCCGGCGTATTCAAATCCGGGAAATGATCGTAGGGGCTGTGGTTTCCCACCCCGAAATAGATCGTTTTTTCGACCGCCGGCCCGAGCCGCAGCAACCAGTCGAACGTATCGCCCGGGTCGGTCATTTGTCCGTTGCGCACCCGCCGGTAATCGGACACGATGCGCGGCCAGTGGCGCAGGCTGCGGTGCCGCAACGCGACGCCGCCCAGGTAGCGCAGCAGTCGGAATCCGGGACCAAAGACCAACAAATCATCCACATCGTGCGACAGTGAAAAAGTGCTGGGGCGCTGCGCCGGTAAAAAACCCAGGGCATGCAAAATGGCCGCAACCAGGTGATCGACCACCGGGATGTGGTGCAGGTTATGTCGGGGCAGCAGTTGAGCGCTGCTTTTCATCATGCCGATATCGTCCGTTTCGGACGACGCGGGCGCGTATTCTTCTATTCTGCTTAAATGAAAAAACAGGGTTTCCAGCCAGTCGAAACCGAATGTGTCGCCGGCAAAAAATGCTTGTCCGGGAGTCTTTGAACGGGATTCAACAGCGTACACACTTCGGCCTTCAAAATCATACCGATTGCACACAACGGATTGGCGGACTGTTGGTTGCACAACAAAAAAGGTGCGTTGAGCAGGTATCAAAACGGCCTTTTCAGGCGCGTTTTCTGTTGCGCCGTAGCAGCAAATGACGCTGTCCGGCGGCGGCGTGGCCGGATTGAGCAGGCATTGCAGGCGATCGGGCGCATGGGGATGGTGTTCAAGTGCATCCAGCACGTAGCGGATACGCGGCTGCGCCTGGGCCGGATCAGTGAAAAAGGCGATCGTTGGGCGCATAGAGGCGTTTGGCTGTGGTGATGAGTTTTTTGAGAAAGGCCGGGCGGTAGCGGGTGGCGCGAAGATAATAAGCAGGGCTTCCTCCCATAGAAGCATACACGCTGCCAATGGACGGCGCCATGCCTCCATGAAAATCGTAAGACAGGTTTTTAGAAAAAGCCAACTGCATGGTGTGCCAGATGAGCAGCCGCGCGCCGCCTGTTTGTTCTATGTGTTCATCCATGCCTGCGAGCAAATAATACATCCATCGGCGATCCCACACCAGCAGCGCGGCAGCATGAACCAGCCCGGTGGCGTCTTCTGCTATGTATATACCGCCCTGATTTTTTTCCGTACAGGCCTGTACGATGCGCGTGCAGGTGGCTGCGTTGAATCCTGTGCCTATCCCGTGGCGGTGATGGCTTTTTGATACGAGTTGATACAGTTTGTCTGCATTATTATCCAAACGAACCGTCAGTCTGGAGGCCGCTTTTCTGATCCGCGCGCGCGCCGTCGGACTGATCCGCTTCCAGGCATCTTCCGGTTGTGCAGGCACGAGCGCCTGATAAGTAAAGGCTTTTTGACCTTCAAATCCCCATTGTTGCAGCAATTGCCGGTTGCCCTGGGTATCGGGCAAACCCAGCCGGTACATGACGGCCCGGGGATTTTGTTCAAAAAAACCGGTGTACCGGTAATCCGCATCGGGTTTCCATTCCCAGGATAGTTTTTGTGTAAATAAAGGCAGGCTCAGGTATTGAAAAGGACCGAATTTCTTCCGGTTTACCGGCCATACCAACGGCGCAGCGCTGTCGCTTTCCAGCAAAGTACAGGCTTCCCAGCCGTTATTGCCACAAACAGCATTCAGCCACCACGATTGTTGAAATACAGGCAAATGCTCTTCCCGCAACGCATCCGTATCGCCAGAAACCGGTGGAATATCTGTCTGTAAGTTCATGGTTTAAGTAGTTGTCGGTTAAGTAGTTATCGGTTATTAGTTATCGGTTATCAGTGTTCATAATCAAGCATTTACAAAGAATTTAGACAAAACTACTTTTGCACACTTACTTAATAATGGGAATAATGGCTTAAAACTAATCAAAATCGCCAAAATATGAGTCATCCCGAATTTTTGCATTTTCTACAAACCGCAGCGGAATTCCTCGGTAGCACGGACTTATTGAAGTTTTTTTAATAAAACCGCATTTAGGGGTTAAAACCCCTAAATGGTATTTCGTTGACTAACCACCGGCTGAAGCCGATGGTTATTGAAATAAACCGCTCGATTTTGATGGGCCAAAACGCTGTTTCAATAACTCCCGGCTTCAGCCGGGAGCAGGTACAGATGCCTTACTACGGGGTTTCAACCCCATTTAATGCCGTTTTTTAAAAAAACTTTATAAAAGGCCGTGCTACGATGCCTCCACTCTCACATGGGGGGGGGTAATTCAATAAAAATTCCAAATACTCATTTAGAAAAATTCAGACCCTATGTTTGCGCTTGAGTCATGGCCACCCATGCACTGAAAAGCTTCGAGTGAAGAGTTAATTTTACATTGTAGAAATAACCTTAACTCATTCAACTCGAAGCATTATGAACAC
>JALHMA010000487.1 GCA_022844265.1 Saprospiraceae bacterium
GCCTTTAGCGATGGGGTCCCACCTCTTCCCATTCCGAACAGAGTCGTTAAGCCCATCAGCGCTGATGGTACTGAGGTTGATGCCTCGGGAGAGTAAGTCGGTGCCAACTCAATATAAATGAGCCTTGTTCCTTAATTGGAATGAGGCTTTTTTTTTTGCGTATTTTCGCGCCGCATCAATCCTTACACCCTGCACATGAAACAATTTTGTCTACTCCTCACAGGACTGTTTTTCACCGCCGCGCTTGTTGGCCAAAACGCCGCCGCTGATTCCGCCTTTGTCCGCGATAACTTCGACAAACGCGAAGTCATGATCCCCATGCGCGATGGCATTCAATTGTTTACGGCCATTTACACGCCGAAAGACCGGAGCAAAAAATATCCTGTTCTGATGAAAAGGACGCCGTATTCCTGTTCTCCCTACGGCACAGGATCGTATCCGAACACATTCCAAAACATGAACCTGGCGCGCGCCGGGTACATTTTTGTTTTTCAGGATGTGCGGGGCAAATACATGAGCGAAGGTGATTTTGTAGACATTCGGCCCTACAACCCGGCGACGGCGAAGAAGCCGAAAGCAAGCGGCAAAGTTCCCGTCGATGAAGCCAGCGACACCTACGATACCGTGGACTGGCTGCTGAAAAATGCAAGCGGCAACAATGGCAACGTGGGTGTGTACGGTATTTCCTATCCCGGCTTTTATGCCACCATGGCCGTGCTGGCGGGTCACCCTGCCATCAAGGCGGTCTCTCCGCAGGCGCCGGTGACCGACTGGTTTGTCGGCGACGATTTTCACCACAACGGCGCCCTGATGCTGATGGATGCCTTCTCCTTTTATTCCGGCTTCGGCAAACCCCGCCCACAACCGACCACACAATCTTCAGATGGTTTTTCAGACTGGAAAACCCCGGACAACTATGATTTTTACCTGCGGGCAGGCGCACTGCGCAACTATGCCGAAAAATTCGGTATGAAAGGTATTCCGTTCTGGAACGACCTCATGGAGCATCCCGATTACGACGATTGGTGGAAAGCCCGCAACCCGCGTCCACACCTCAAGAATATCCAACCCGCCGTGCTGACGGTTGGCGGCCTGTTCGACGCTGAAGATTGCTGGGGCGCCTGGAATACTTACAAATCTATTGAAAATCAGAATGTTGCGTCGCATTCCAACCGGGTTGTAATGGGCCCCTGGGTGCACGGCGGCTGGGCGCGCACGACCGGCGAACGATTGGGCAACGTGACCTTCGGATCAAAAACAAGCGATATTTACCAAAATGAAATAGAGCCGAAATTTTTTGAATACTACCTGAAAGGAATCGGCAAGATGGATTTGCCGGATGCATACGTTTTTGAAACAGGCAGCAACCGCTGGACCACCTATTCCTCCTGGCCGCCCGCCAATACGGAACCGGTGAAATACTTTTTTCAGGGAAAAGACGCCCTTTCCAGCCAGATGACCGCTGCCGATGCGCCCATTCAATCTGTTACCTACGTCAGCGATCCGGCCCGCCCGGTGGCCTATACGGAAGATATTCACCTGGATCGCACCAAAGAATATATGTGCGACGACCAGCGATTTGCCGCCCGCCGCCCCGATGTGCTGGTATACCAGACCGCGCCGCTCAGCACGCCCGTGACGGTCACCGGCCCGGTGGTAGCCGATCTTTGGGTTTCCCTCGACGACGATGGCCTGGCCGCCCCGAATGTTGCATTGGATGTCGATTTGGTGGTAAAAATCATCGACGTATTTCCCGATACGCTCCAGGGAGTGGAAAACGGCGTCCCACTCGGCGGTTATCAAATGCTGGTCCGCGGCGAAATTTTCCGGGGACGCTACCGCAACAGTTTTGAAAAACCGGAAGGTTTTGAGCGCGGCGACCCGACCCGCGTGCGTTTTGAAGTGCCGGACATAGCCCATACCTTTTTGCCGGGCCATAAAATGATGATACAAGTGCAAAGCAGCTGGTTCCCCCTGGCCGACCGCAATCCACAACAATTCATCAATATCTACGAAGCAAAAGACGCTGATTTCATTCCGTTAAAAGTGACGATTCACCAGGACGCAAGTATGCCTTCGGGGATTGTTTTGCCAACGCTTAAGAAATGATGAGTGATGAGTGATGAATGATGAGTGATGAATGATGAGTGATGAATGATGAGTGATGAATATATTGCCCTTAGAGGCTTTCGAGTGGATATATTTTTTGCACAAGTATTTGAAAATCAACCCTGCACGAGCGATTAAACTAATTAACGAATGCTGATATATTCATCATTCATCATTCATCATTCATCATTCATCATTCATCATTCATCACTCATCATTCATCATTACCATGTATATGCACGAAACACAAATCCGCGTTCGTTACGGCGAAACGGATCAGATGGGTTATCTCTATTACGGCAACTACGCCCAATATTACGAAGTGGGTCGTGTGGAAATGATCCGCTCTTTGGGCCTGACCTACAAGGAGTTGGAAGAGGTGTACGGCATTTGGCTGCCTGTAGTGAGCCTGGATATGCGTTTTGTCCGGCCGGCGTATTACGACGATCTGCTCACGGTGCGCAGCGCATTGCGCAAGTTACCGGATGAGCACATTACCTTTCATGTGGAAATTTTAAACGAGAAAAGAAAAATGGTGAATGCCGGTACGGTAAGGCTTTGTTTCTTTGATGCCAAAACGCGCAAAGTCGTGCAGGCGCCGGAATACCTGCTTGAAAAGTTAAGGCCGTATTTTGTGTAGTAATGTATCGTACGTACCATGAAAAGAACTGATTACCTCGCTCGTATTTCACATTTTTTCAAATTTCACCCGCTGTGGCTGCGGATTGTGGAATGGACGAAAACGCATTCTCTGCCCGGTCTGAGTCGCATCCCGATTTATAACTTATTGATTTTCATAGAAAAAGAAACGAAAGAAGACGCCATTGTAACGCGGGCGAACAGTATGGCGTACAGTTTTTTTATGGCTATTTTTCCTGCCATTATCGTACTGTTCACGCTGCTGGCGTATACGCCGTTGTATGAAAACTTCGACGATGTGCTGCGTGATTCTATCCACGAGATCATGCCGGGCAGCGCCGGTAAACTGATTTTTAAAACGATTGAAGATATCGCCACCATTCCCCGCAGCGGGCTGTTGTCGTTCGGTTTTTTTCTGGCCATCTGGTTTGCGTCGGACGGTATGCTGTCGATGATGCGGGGGCTGGAAAAGGACTACTCCGCCACCTTCAAACGCCGCACTGGGTTTGAAAAACGCCTTATTGCGATCCAACTGACCTTTCTGGTGGCATTTGTATTGGTGGCTTCCGTTGTTCTGGTTATTCTGGGAAATACCATCCTGAGTTTTGTTTTTCATTATATCCAGGCCGATCTGGTTACCCGCACCACCTTGTTTTCTTTCCGCTGGATCGTTGTGTTGCTGTTGTTTTACACCACTTTTTCCACGATTTACCGCTACGGTTCATCCACCCGGCGCAGGATTTCGTTTTACAATCCGGGCGCGATGCTGGCTACCCTGCTGTCAGTTATCAGCTCCTGGGGCTTTTCATTTTACGTGGATAATTTTGGCAACTTCAACAAAATATACGGCTCCATCGGTACCCTGATCGTGCTCATGATCTGGATACAACTCAACTGCATGATTCTGCTCATCGGATTTGAACTCAATGCGGGCATAGCAGTGCTCAGGGATGAACGGCTGCTGCAACAGGCGGAGACGCATATAAAATAGTTATCAGTTATTGGTTATCAGTTATTAGTGGTGTTTCAGGCTTGGCGACGTTGGGGTGGGGGGGGGGGGGCGCAGTAGGGGAGG
>JALHMA010000488.1 GCA_022844265.1 Saprospiraceae bacterium
GTATTGCTACAAGCCGCCTATCAGAATTTGCTCAAAAACTTTGGCCCAGCACATCCGCATACCATCAATATTCAAAGGTGGTTCCCACTCGCAGAATAATAAGGCTCGGTTTTAGTGGTGGCATGGGATGGGGGGCTGGAATTCTGCAAATCAGGAGTGAAATTGGAAGAACTCCCACTAAAAAATCTCGAATGCTCCCAATATGAGTCATCCTGATTTTTTTTACCCCTAAAAATCGAAGAACAAATGCCAAGATTCTACGGGCGGATGAAATCCGCAATCCGCGAAAATTCAGTCAACTCTAAAGCGGGAAACTCCGCGAAACTCCGCCGCATTCGTGTCATCCGCGCGACTATTATTTCTACGAGGGACATATCAGTTCACTCTACGACGTGATTTCACTCAATTTACCTTGCAGAGCATGGACGAATTTTCCCCTTGTAGGAATAATAGTCGCGCGGATGACACGAATGCGGCGGAGTTTCGCGAATTTTCCCGCTTTAGAGTTGACCGAATTTTCGCGGATCGCGGATTTCATCCGCCCGTAGAACCCTTTGGCCAATTGAATCATTGCATAAATTCGGATAACTCATGTTTAGCACAGCCTTTAGCAAGAATGTGCTTTTGAGGAAGTGTTTTAATGGTTTTTTACGATTTAGAATGATTTTTGCTACTGATTTATGTACTCCATCCCATGCCACCACTACGTCACTTCTAAAACCCATCCACACATGTCCCGCTTTACCATCCACCTCCTCCTAACCTGCACCCTTTCCATCATTTTCCACAACCTGGCCCTCGCCCAATGGACCCAAACCCCAGGCCCCTTCGGCGGCACGGTGTTTTTCCTCGAATCCTACGCCGGCGCATACTGGGCCGGCTCCGAATCCGGTTTATACCGTTCGGTCGACGGACAACAATGGAGCAGGATTGAAAACCTGGGCCGCGAACCGGTGGTGGCCGGACTGGCGGATCAGGACACCCTGTATATCATTCGCGGCTCATTGCGATCCGACCTGCTCACCAGCACCGACGGCGGGCAGTCGTGGACGTTGACTGAAATTGCGGAAGAACCGCCTCTAAATAATGTCTCGCTCAAAAAAACCGCGGGCGCCTTGCTCATTTGCAAGATTACCATCCAAAACCGTTACCTGCGATCGAGGAACAACGGCGCAACCTTCGGGTCTTTGCCCGGCGGCGGCCCCGCTTCACCGGATCTTCTGGATGCGAACGGCGGGCTGATCGTGAGGGGAAGCGATAGTCCTACCCTGCAGATTTCTCAAAACGGCGGCAATTCCTATTTCAACCGGACCATTGCGCCGGGGTTCAACACCAACTACCAGGTCGTGGTGCTGGACAGTGCCATTGTCACCCGCGTGCAGTCGAATGGAGGGGCGCTGAGTGTACAAATATCGTTTAATGCCGCGCAGAGCTGGCAGCCGCTGAACCTGCCCGCAGGATTTGATCCGGATGTGGTGACGCTGCGGCGTTCCGGTGAAAAAGGACTGCTGGCCCTGATATTCGGGCAATATGCCTGGACAAGCGATTACGGCGTCAACTGGACGGTGTTTTCAGCGCCGGAGCCGCCCAGGGGACTGCACACGAATGGAAACGAGTGGCTCCTGTTTTCTGAAAACGGCTTGTACCGGTCCGACAGTTTCGGGGCCGACTGGACCGACGCCAACACGGGTTTCACAGGGCGGATAGTATATCGCGTGCAATCCGGCGGCGATCATCTGTATGCGCTCGATATTTCGCCCATTTCCAGTGATCCCAACATCTACATAAGAGCAGGAGAAAATGCCGCGTGGTCCCAATCCGGTCTTTTAGAAGGCGCGACAGCGCTGGAAATGGCCGCTCAGGGTCCGGATACACTGCTCACTTACGAGCAGATATCGCTGGACGGCGGACAAACCTGGACCTACATTTCCTATCCGGGCGTCTCCGTTTTTTCGCCCGGTGGTATAGATATTCATGATCATCAGGCTTTTATATCGCTTAACCAGCATGTGTATAAAGTGCCCCTCACCGAAAACCCGACGGCCATGGTGATTTACGGCCCTTCGGTGACGGACAACGTGTACAATACACTCTTCGTCGGAGATTCCTTATACGCGGCCACCAGCACGGGGCATATTTTCCTGCAATTGCCCAATACGACCGACTGGATACCACTCACCAGCGGCGGCCCCGGTTATTCCGGGAAGTTGTTCCACATCAACGGGCGGTTTTTTCTGCCCCGCTGGACGGATATTCGTTATTCGGACGACGGTGTGCTGTTTCAAACCCTGCCGGTGGAAGGACTGAACGTAAGCCCGACAGAAATTACGACGATTTACGACATGATCGGCGTCGACAGCGTCATCATAGCCGCGACCGAAGCGGGTATTTTCTTTTCCACGGACAAAGGGGAACACTGGTTGCCATTTAATAGCGGGTTGCCGGAGACGGAGAATAACTACTTGCCTGCGCTGGATTTGACCGTGCAGAATGGCGTGGTGTATGCCGCCATGCTGCGTCAGGGCATCTGGCAACGAACGGTCGCCACAGGCAGCAGCAGCGGTGTGGTGTACCGCGACGACAACCAAAACGGCATACAGGAGCCGGGAGAACCACCTTTGCCCAATATCAAGGTGATGGGCGTGTTGTCCGACAACCTGAGCCTGACGGATAGCACAGGTCGCTATAACCTGGTCTTTGACCTGCCGGCAGATACCGTACGGGCCGTTGCGCCGGTGGCTTATCACAGCACTCAACCGCCCTTTCGGCTGGTAAACGGCATTCGCCAGAACCAGGATTTTGGCGTGTGGTTTCAGCCGGACGTTACGGACCTGAGCATTTCAGCCACCCATACCGCAGCGATGCGCCCGGGTTTTGACAACAGTCTTCATTTGCATGTGTCCAATGCGGGTACCGTACCTGTTGCAGCGACTATTGGCCTGAGATTACCCGCAGATGTGCAGTACCTGGGCGCAGACCCACTACCTGATCTGATTTTGGGCGATTCTTTGGTTTGGTTTATTGCCGGTATCCCTTTTTTAGGAAGTGCGGATTTTGCGGTGCAGGTTCAATTGGCGAGTACAATTCCGCTGGGTACCTTGCTGACCTTTCATAGCACTGTGCTGCCCGAAAACACGGATCAAAACAGTACGGACAATAGTTTTGCCTTGGAAACAACCGTGGTAGGCGCTTATGACCCGAATGACAAGCAGGTTTGGCCGGGCGATCATATTACGCCTGATGATGTAGCGGCAGGCGTGCCGTTGCGCTATACCATCCGCTTTCAAAATACGGGCACTTATCCGGCAGAGCGGGTTCGCCTGGTCGATACCCTGGATGCGGACCTCGACCTGGCTACCTTGTCGGTGCTTGGCGCCAGCCATCCGTTTACCTGGCAGATCAAAGCCGGCCATGTGCTGGAAATTGTGTTTGACCAGATTATGCTGCCGGATTCCAATAGCAATGAAGCCGCCAGCCATGGATTTTTCAGTTTTTCCATAGCCGCCAAACGCGCGTTACCCATCGGAACGCCCTTGCTCAATCAGGCAGCCATCTATTTTGATTACAACAGTCCCATTTATACCAACACTACCTTTACACAGGTCTCTTTTGAATCAGCCGTATCCAACCCGGCTGATCCGTCGCTGTTTTTGCACATTTTTCCCAATCCGGTATCTACGAAGTGTACGGTGCAAACACCTTCGAACGGCGGCACACTGGCACTTTACAGCGCTACAGGCATCTTATTGCAAATTTGGCCGGATTGTCCCGAACAGATGGAGATCAATATGCCGGGTGTTGTGAACGGCCT
>JALHMA010000489.1 GCA_022844265.1 Saprospiraceae bacterium
CAGGTATCTGGAATGCTCAACCGGTACAGGCCGCCGCCTCTGTTCACAATCCAGATATTGCCGTACTTGTCTTCATTTATACAGCGTACATCATATAAAACCTCCTTGTTTTCCGGAGCGATGGCGGGCAAACTAATGTGGTAAAAGCGTTCTCTTTTGCGATCCATCAGGTTGACGTCCTGGCTTCCACTACCAATCCATAACCAGCCGCGACTATCCTCAAAAAGCGCAGTGACTGTGTTATCGGAAAGGGTGTAAGGGTTAGACGGATCGTTGCTCCAGACCCGAAAATTGTGGCCATCATAACGATTGAGGCCATCTTTGGTGCCAATCCAAAGAAAACCATCTCTTGTTTGCAATAGATCAAACACCATTCCCTGCGACAATCCGTGTTCGATGGTCAAAGCCTCCTGCGAAGCGATTTGTCCTGTTATAACAGCAGGGAACGACAGCCCCAAAAACAATAGGAAAACCAGGACGCTCAGGCGCCTGCAAAAAAAGACCATCATCAAGATCATTTTCATTCCGGGACAAGTAAATAAATTGCAAGAAGGAAAACACGTCGAAAAACCAACGGTTTACGCAAAATTTTTTGAGCCTTATCTGATCCGTTTCCTTATTTGCAGCAAAAATAAATCCAATTAACGCTTTACCTCTTTTCATGTGGGCAATTGGTCGTCAGATTTCCAAAAACTGAAAACAGGTTGTACACTACTGTTGTGCAACCTGTCCAATATCTGTTTTTAAATTTTTATGTGACTACCCCAGTAGAATGGGTTTCATGATCGCGTAGCGACATCAAGTCGGTAGAAAACCAAAGAGCACGAGCGGTATGTTGCACCGCAATTTTGAGACCTTTGTTTCGGTGCTACATACCTCGCCGCCGATCAGGGATCGGCGTTACCTGGACTGTATCATCTTCCTCGTCGCACTGTCTGTTGCAGTCAACACCGTGTAATACAGTACGCCTGTTGTTGTAATCAGTTGACGGTCAATGGAAAAGGTGTTGTTACCTTTTGTAAAATCGCCTTGCTGTGTGAACACCATACGGCCGGTTTCGTCAAAGATGCGCAAGGTGGCGGAGCTTGCTTCCGGCAGGTGAAAACCGATGAATGTTTTGTTCACAAACGGGTTCGGCTGGTTTTGATACAACTCGAAGCCAACACCTTTAATAATTGTCACCCCCTCGGGAGCCCCGGGAGAACTGAAACGGAATGCTACATCAAGACGATCTGCTCCTCCCCAATAGGGGGAACCTGGAAGGGGATAAGCCTCTGCTTTGGTGATGCGGCTGGATACTTCCAACATTTGGCTGATCTGACCGTCTTGGACAGCGCGGAAGGTTACTGCAAATTCATTGGCCGTTCCGTCTACGGAAGTGGTGATCGCAGCCCGCTCATCGCCGGACAAATCCCCAAACACAGCGAAGTTATCAGGTCCCATATCTGTTCCGGGTACAATCTCCAGTACTTCCAGACCGCTGAAGTTCATCGTGAACTGGTAGCCTTGTACACGCTCGGCGCCTTTGATGTTTACCGTAAATACCTCGCCGGCTTTCACCGTGCGGTCTTCCACATCGAACAACATGGTGGCTGCCGTGCGGTCTTCCACAAAATGCAAAGAATTGGCAATCACGGTGTTATTCACATCGCCCACTTTCACACCCACAAAGTCTTCTGTCAATCGATCCGCCTGTACGTTCTGTGCCGAAATATTTTCAGGGAAAGTCGTCTGGAACGGATTCGCCGGTTCCGGGAATATGTAGGCCTTGTCTACAAAACGCCAGGAAGTGTTGTTTGGCAGTTCGTTGTAGATGCCGAGGATCAGTTTGCGGAATTCCACGATGTCGAACGTCGTGATCGAACCGGAGCGGTTGGCGTCTGCGGCGATCATTTTGTATGGCGTGGCCAGTGGTTCCAGGCCCAGGATATGTTTGGAAATCAGCACCAGATCGTAGGTCGTCACACCGTTCAGCGGATTGTCGTCTTTCGTCGGCGTCAGCGTGTAACTGCCGGACACCGGCACTGCATCCGGAAACTGGAATGAACCGGCATCGTTGCTTTGCTGGATTAACAGCGCCATCTGACCGGCAGGACTTACTGTCGCCAACGCTATCATAGCATCTTCCACACCTTGTGCATTTTCTGTCGCCAGTTGGCCTGCCACCGTCGCCATTCCGGCCGTGAAGCAATTCATTATATTGGGTGGCACGCTGACATAAGCGATGCAGAAGTTTGCATTACCTGCCGCGTCGATCAGCCATACTTCCACCGGTACACTGGTACCCTGGTCATCGCAGGTTACGATAATGCTCTGCGGAGCGCCCGGAGGGTAAGTCAGGCCATCACTTTCGTCCTGGCGGATCACCGCAACGGTCGATTCCAGGATGTCAACCGGTGTGCAGTTGTCTTCGCCGTACAGGAAGAAGTCGTTCGCCCACAGGGTAGTCATCCCGCCGATCATCAGATTGATGTTTACGTCGGCACAGGCCACTGTTGGCGCTTTGCAGTCGCGGATGGTGAATACCCGCTCACAAATCGCTTCGTTACCACAACCGTCCTCTGCAATCCACTTGATCTTGTGCGTACCGTGTGGCAGGTTCGGGTTCTGCACTATGCCGCCCGCTGTCCGCCAGATTACCCGTGCGCCGGTAGCCGTCTGTTCTATGTTGAACGCAAACGGGTTTCCGCTCAGGTCAAACCTGCGGAGGTTTCCGCCGCCGTAGTTCGGGTTCTGGTAATTATTGTAACGCACCCGGCCAAATGGGCGGGTTGCAGCATCTGCACTCGAAACAACTGTTTCCATGATACCATCGCCGTCTAGGTCGAGGAACAACACGTAGCGGAAACGAAGACCGCCCACCGGGGAAATAGAGTCGCACAAGTCTTCCGCTGTGATAGAAAGCAGCGTTTTGTCCGTCTCGCACAGGTTGTGCGATTGGGTGCCATTATCCCACCACAGGTCGCCGTCGCTCCAGTAGCGCAGGCCATCTGCATCGAAGTTCGAGCTGTAATCGCAGGTATCGATCGGTGTGCAGGTAATCGTCGGTGGCGTCTGGTCGATCACTTTGATGACCTGCTTGTACGCCACACAGTTCGGCGTATTGTCTATCTGAGGGTCAGGATTACTATCCCAAACCCTTACACTGCGACCGGCTGTGCGCAGTTGCTCGAAGCAAGCCTCGTCAGGGCTGTAGGTGCACCAGTTGATGACCGTCCAGGTGCGTTCGATTTTGTAGCAGGCATCCGGTACAACCGTGAAATACACGTCGTTGTAAGATACGCCGATCAGTTCACAACCTTCGTCGTTCGTGATAACCGGTGCGCCAAATACGGGTTCTGTTACACAATCCACCGTTTTGTCAGCAGGGAATTCGATGTTGTAATCTTCCTTGTACGTCACCGTGATGCGCTGCGTGCAACTGCTCGACTGGCCGTAGCAATCCCATGCCGTGAAGCGGCGGATGATGGTGCCGCGGTTGCAGGTTGTATCGAAATTCGCGTTCAGGAAACCGTTGTAATACGTTTTTTGCGTAGCACCGCAAACACCGGGAATCGCCGTGGTGCCCGGAGGAATATTCAATACGCCCTGTGGACTGGCGCTGATCGGCGGGAAAGTGTCCAGGCAGCAGTTGTCCGAAACTTGCGGGTAACCGTATGCCCAGAGGCTCGGGTCGAAGTTTTCACAAGCAACTGTTACGTGTGCAGGTGGCAGGCATACAGGTTTGATTTTGTCCTGTACCTCTACCTGGATCATACATTCGTTGTAGATCGGGAAGTCATCCTGATCCAGCATAATGTTGCCGTTGAT
>JALHMA010000490.1 GCA_022844265.1 Saprospiraceae bacterium
CACGCTGGAATCGGGCCTGAAACGTTTTGAAAATATCAGTATTCAAAACAAGGTTGTTGCCGGCGACCAGGCTTTTGAACTGCTCGACACCTTCGGATTTCCCATCGACCTCACGCGCCTGATTGCGCGGGAAAAAGGTTACACGGTGGATGACGCCGGTTTTGAAAAAGCGCTGGCCGAACAAAAAGCCCGCTCCCGCAAAGACGCCGCCAAACAGGTGGGCGACTGGCTCGTACTTCGCGACGAAGCCGACGTGGAATTCCTCGGTTACGATCTGCTGGAAACGCGTTCCTCCTACGTTACCAAATTCCGCACAGTCAATTTTAAAGGGCAGGATCAGTTCCAACTGGTGCTCAACCGCACACCTTTCTACCCGGAAGGCGGCGGACAGGTGGGCGACCAGGGCTGGATGACCTTCGGCGAGGAAGAAATCCGCGTGCTCGATACCAAAAAAGAAAATACACTGGTCATCCACATTCTGGAAAAATTACCGGAAAACATTCAGGATGAATCTGTTGTGTGTCGCGTAGACGCCACGCGCCGCCGCCTCACGGAAAGCAACCACTCTGCGACGCACCTGCTGCACGCTGCGCTGCGTACAGTGCTGGGCACACACGTTCAGCAAAAAGGGTCATATTTGGACGATCAGGCATTGCGTTTCGACTTTCAGCATTTCCAGAAAGTGAGCGACGAAGAACTGGCCCGGATCGAGCAAATCGTCAATGAAAAAGTTCGGGAAAACATAGCACTCGAAGAGGCGCGCAACCTGCCCCTCGAAGATGCGAAAAAGTCGGGCGCTATGATGTTGTTCGGTGAAAAATACGGCGAAACGGTGCGCATGATCACCTTCGATCCCACTTACTCCCGCGAACTCTGCGGCGGCTGCCACGTGAGCCACACCGGTAAAATCGGCTATTTTAAAATTACAGCCGAAAGTGCCGTGGCCGCCGGGGTGCGCCGCATCGAAGCGGTGACGGCTGCCGGGGCGGAACAATACGTCAACCAACTCGAATCGGAAATAGCTGCCATCAAAAATGTATTGAAAGCCCGGGACCTGGTGAAAGGTGTGACGGACTTGCAGGAAGAAAACAAACGCCTGCAAAAGGAAAAGGAACATTTTATACAGGCCCAGGCCAATTCCCTGCGGGAAGGTTTGCGCACACAATTCATCACCCTCGACAGCGGCATACCATTTCTGTCGGCCATTCTGCCTTTCAGCGATGTCAATGTTATTAAAACGCTGGCAACCGAACTGGAGCGCGAAACGGGCAACTGTGTGATCGCTTTTGGTTCTGTTCAAGGCGACAAATCGCAGCTCTCCGTTAAAATCAGCGATCAACTGGTCAAAGAAAAAGGCCTGAACGCGGGTACGATGGTGCGCGAACTCGCGACGAAGTACCTGAAAGGCGGCGGCGGCGGCCAGCCTGGTTTTGCTACGGCGGGTGGCGCCGATGCTTCGCAGTTGCAAGAGGCCGTGGATGCGGTGAAGGGGTATTTGTAACGCCGAACCGTACCGGCTGCTTTAGCTGCCGGAGCATGCCAACGTACCGGCTGCTTTAGCTGCCGGAGCATGCCGAAGCCACTAGAATGCCTGAAAAAACGAGCAAATGTTGTCTGTTTGGGTATCCGGCAGCTAAAGCAGCCGGTACAGCACAGGGTTCGGCGCTACCATTCCACCCTCCCCGGCAGCCCCACCGGTACCTTGGGCGGATGCAGGTAATGTTCCAGTGCAGCCCGTTCGACAGCGCTTTTGAGCGCCGCATCCGCTATAATTCGGGTATACACATCCTGCCCTTCCGCGTCGTAAGCGGAGAGGACATCCACCCGTACCGAATGCAGGTTTACACCGGGTTCCGACTGCATTCCTGTTAAAACAATGACTATTTCTGCTTCCCCAACGAGCATGATGTGTTGTTCATCGCTGAACCGGAAAGCAACGGTTTCGCAGATAACCCGCAACAGATTCCCGCCGGGTTCGTTTCCATTGTCTGGCATAATGGCGTAGATTAGCTATTACATAAATGACCAGACAAATATAATTCCACTAAATGGATATATTAAAATAAAATTCCATTAAAATTATTTTTTAAGCACAAAAAGGATTTTTATTCAAATGACTCCCATCAAAGAAGGTGAAAAATTGATGTTATTGGTCAAAAGAGACGACCGGACGACAGAAGCCATTGCCGATGCCCTCGGTTTGGATAAATCCTACCTGCCAAAACTCTACAAAATGGAGAAACTGCCGCGCAAACCACTCCAGAAAGCGATGGCTGTTTTCCAGGTAACACAATCTTATTTTACAGAAAATGCAGAAAATACCGGCGGCGTTGCGGAAAAAGACGCTACTTATGGCGCAACGGAAAAGCGCCTGGAAGCGGAGAATGCTGCCCTGCGCGAAGAAATCAGCCGGTTGACAAAGATGCTGGAACAGGAAAAAGGCATCAATGCGCACCTGGCCGAGGCGCTTGCGAACCTGAGCAAACGCACGTAACGCCGAACCCTGTTCGGCGTATTCTGCCCAAACTGGGTTCGGTGTTATACCGACGATTCGTTGAATAACTTTACGACATGGCAGAATACGCCGAACTGGGTTCGGCGCTACACCGCCACCGAATCATACACCACTACCCGCTCCCACAGGTGCGAGCACTCGGCCACAAACCGGAGGTGTTCTGGATGCTCCTGGTAATACGCTTCATCGGCTGTGGTGTCAAACTGCAACAACCAGGAAAGAGAATAACTGCTGTCGATTACCTGGCGATGTGTACCCGCAGGGGTACCGATATGCCATTGCCGAATTGTTTCGATGGAGATGAGTGGCTGCAATCCGTCTATCAGCTGCTGGAGTTCAGCGCCGGGTTTGAGCCAGAAAAAAACGTGGTGAATGAACATAGACGTGAGTGGTGAGTAGTGAGTGGTGAGTGGTGAGACGTGAGTGGTGAGTCGTGAGTAGTGAATTGTGACGGTCACTGTGAGTGATTGTATACTCACAACTCACGACTCACCACTCACCACTCACGATTGAAAAGTGTGAATTGTTCTCCGATGGGCAACAACTGAAAAGAGCGGCGGTGATGGGGCGTGATGCCGTGTTGCCGTATCGCTTCCCGGTGCGCCAAGGTAGGGTATCCTTTATTGGTTTGCCAGTCGTATTGCGGGTGTTGCACATGTAAATCCTTCATGTATGCATCCCGGTATGTTTTTGCCAGTACGGACGCTGCCGCAATGGACGCATATTTCCCATCTCCTTTGATGATACAGGCATGTGATACTTCGCGGTAACGCACAAAACGGTTGCCATCGACCAGTATAAATTCAGGCGCTTCGGGAAACCCGTCGAGCGCCCGGTGCATGGCCAGAAATGAGGCTTTTAAAATATTGATCCGGTCAATTTCTTCGGGATTTACACTTGCCACCGACCAACAAATCGCCTCGCGTTCAACAACATGTCGAAGCGTATCGCGCTGATTTTCAGACAGTTGTTTGGAATCATTCAACAGCGGATGGAAAAAGTCTTTGGGCAATACCACTGCCGCCGCAAACACCGGTCCGGCCAGACAGCCGCGCCCGGCCTCATCGCAGCCCGCTTCGATCAAATCCGCATGAAGAAATGGCAAGAGTGACATGGGGCAAATATATGAAAATTGGTGTGTGGTGGCCTCACCCCCCGGCCCCCTCTCCAAAGGCAGGGCCGTTAAGTTCTTTGACATATTAAAGTAATTTATACATTTGCGCAAAATTAAATTCGGTGAAAAGTTTATTAAGTTGTTTAGCAGATGTGAAAGATCCTCGTCGTAAGCAAG
>JALHMA010000491.1:0-2145 GCA_022844265.1 Saprospiraceae bacterium
TGCGCTGCTTCATTGTTAAGGCAGCATTATTATGAATTTCCATGCCGCAAAAAAAACAAAAATAGGGTATAACCTAAGCAAATAATTCATTTAGTGTTTAGGGCGCTTCGCCTTTGGCAACTGTCAGTAATACTGCCAAAATGCACACGGTTGCCAAAGGCGAAGCGCCCTAAACACTAAATACCATACACTAAACACGAAACACCACACACCAAACACGCTTTTACCAGATCATCAACTGCACCGACACACTCACCCCTGCCGCCAGCCCCATCAACACCACTTTGTCCCCTTTTTGAAGTTCGCCGCGTTGCAATCGCTGGTGTATGGCAAGCGGAATAGAAGCGGCGGCAGTATTGCCAAAATGAGTAAAAACCTGTTCACAGGCGTCGGGATTCAGCCCCGTCATGCTTGCGATCAGGCGAAAAGTACCCGCAGAAACCTGGTGGGTAAAAACGTGTTGAATATCGTGTACTGCCCAGCCGGCTTCCTGCAAACAGGCCCGGAAAAAAACGTTCGCTTCTTCGGCCAGTATGGTTTTCAGGGCGTCTGTCTGGCCTTCAAAATAATTCTGATCCATGTCGTGCGGATACATCGAGCCGCCGCCTTTGATCGTACACAGTTCCCAGTGTTCGCCCCGCGTCATAAAACGTTGAAAAACAAACCCGCTGTCGTCGTCAGAAGCCGTCACCAGGGCAGCGGCGCCCGCATCGCCAAGGCTGTAAGCCGCTAAATGGCGGCGCAATTGCGCTTCCGTTTCGATGTCATACCGGATGGCGTCGCTCAGTTTTTCGCCGTTCACAACCAGCACGTTTTCATACATGCCGCTGGCAATCAGACTGCTTGCCGTCATCAGGGCGGACGTAAAACTGTTGCAGGCGTTTTTTATATCCATGGCCGGGCAGCGAAGCCCGAGTTTATGTTGTACGATATTGCAGGTGGCAGGCTCTATGAGGTCGGAGCAGGCGGCGGCAAAAATCAGGCATTCGATCTGATCGGCTCCTGTTCTTTGCACAATAGGTCGCGCCGCTTTCGCAGCCAGATCGGACACCTGCTCGTCAGCCGCTGCAAAACGCCGTTCACGCAGGCCGAACAGCCGCTCCAGACTGCCTTCCGGCAAAACCTTTTTGCCGGCATTGAGGCGCATTTCCAGTTCGCTGTTCCGAACGATCCTGTCGGGATGATATACCGATAGGTCGGCGATTTTTGTTTTCTTCATAATAAATCGGTCACATGCAAGAAGACTTTTTTCAGGTACAAAGGTCAGGGAGCAGCGGCTGAATAAAAAATTTAAGAAAATGATATTCCGCATGATCCTGCTTCCATCCCTGGATTGGCGCAAAGCGATGCAACAACGGCCGACACTGTTCCCGGCTGGAGTACGTCTTTCCGCAAATATCTGCCGCAGTATTCCGTCGTATCCGGCAGTTTCAATCTGGTACAGCAGATAGCGACTTTTTTCCGGCTGCCACAGGTTGCTCCACGTTTTTCCCCATGGGGCAACTGATATGTTAAATTTGACTATCCACTTGTTGTACAGTAGGTTGCTCCACATGGGTTCCTCAGCCGCTACGCAGCTAATCTGCTATTTGGCGGGATTTTATTGGCTACTCCCAATATTTAGGTTAAAGTTTTTTAAACAGTTTATTAAATTGATAGACTGATAATTTATTGTTATGTACGAATTTATACCTTGAAATTTTAAAAAGTAGTAAAATTTTCAACTTTTGGCATAATATTTACTTTATTTCAAGTAATCACTGGTGAGGCAAAATAAAAAAATATGATTTCTACTTGTAAATCTCTACTAAAAGTACATACTTTTGTGCCATGCTTTTCAATTTGATTTCATTCCATACCTGTTGTTGTTGTTGCCTGCTCCCGATTTCGCGAAGTGGCTTGAACACTATGGGTTGAATAAATCATTCGAAAGTTAAATTCACCCTGTACTCATTCAACAAAAAAGCCCTTCGGTATCTACCCGAAAGGCTTTTTTATTGAATGGTTTTTTTCAATTCAAAGTGGTTTTGAAAAAGAAGGATTAATGCTTGCTCAACCTTCAACCTGCTCAACTACTCAACTTTCAGTATATGTCCGTTTCAGTTGCCCTTTTGCCGGAATTAACGATTGTATTGCAACAGCACA
>JALHMA010000491.1:2245-3791 GCA_022844265.1 Saprospiraceae bacterium
GATTTCAGGGCCGGACGCTGGTGGTGGGAAGATACTTCTAAAAAGGAGTGCGGACTGCATATTCATGTTGAGAATGTTGAGGGTTGAGATTGTTGAGGGCCACACGTATATGAGCCTATCTTTCATTAGAGCGGCCCTCAACAATCTCAACCCTCAACAACCTCAACCCTCAACAAAAAAAGTTTTTGTTAATCAAAATACTCATGTAAATGTCAAAACATTTCGATTATCTCGACCACTTAGAAGCGCAGGCGATTCATATTCTGCGGGAAGTTGCCGGACAGTTTGAGCGGCCTGCCTTGTTATTTTCTGGTGGGAAAGACTCGATAACACTGGTAAAACTGGCCGAAAAAGCCTTTCGGCCGGGGAAATTCCCCTTCCCGTTGGTGCATGTCGATACCGGACACAATTTCCCCGAAGTCATTGAATACCGCGACCGTTTGGCCAAACAACTGGGCGAACGCCTGATTGTCCGCAAAGTAGAAGATACCATCCGTCGCCAGGGTTTGAAAGACGGCAGCGGCAAATTTCCCAGCCGCAATGCACTGCAAACCAATACATTGCTCGAAACCATCGAAGAATTTGAATTTGACGCCTGCATCGGCGGTGCGCGCCGCGACGAGGAAAAAGCCCGCGCCAAAGAACGAATTTTCAGCATCCGCGACGAATTCGGCGCCTGGGATCCTAAACGCCAGCGCCCCGAACTCTGGGATATTTACAACGGCGCCATTCGAAAAGGCGAGAACATGCGCGTATTTCCCATTTCCAACTGGACAGAACTCGACGTGTGGAATTATATCCGCCGCGAAAAAATTGAACTGCCGAACATTTACTTCTCGCATTCCCGCGACTGCGTCATCACCCCCGGCGGCCAGTTACTGGCTATCACCGAACATATTCACCTCGACGCCGATGATGTGAGAACCAACCGGGAAGTACGCTTTCGAACCGTCGGCGATGCCACCTGTACCGCTGCGGTGGAAAGCCCGGCCATCACCGTAGACGACATCATCCAGGAAATTATAGACACCAAAATCAGCGAACGCGGCGCCACCCGGCTCGACGACCGTCTGTCGGAAGCAGCCATGGAAGACCGCAAAAAAAATGGTTATTTCTAACTGATTATCAAGTTGTTATTAGTTATCGGTTATTAGTTATCAGGCCGCATTTGTTTGGCTTTGTTAATTAATCAGGCCGAGGGTTACCACCCTGATAACTAATAACTGATAACTAATAACTTTTTAAAAAAAAGTACAGTGAATATACTCAAGTTCATAACCGCCGGTTCCGTCGACGACGGCAAAAGCACCCTGATCGGTCGCCTTTTGTTCGATTCCAAAGCCGTGTCGCACGACATACTACATACCCTGGAGCGCCAGAGCCGCAACAAACCCGACGGAGAACTGGATCTTTCGCTGCTGACCGACGGCCTGCGCGCCGAACGGGAGCAGGGTATTACCATCGACGTAGCGTATAAATATTTCAATACCCCGCGCCGCAAATTTATCATCGCCGACGCGCCGGGCCACGTGCAGTACACCCGCAA
>JALHMA010000492.1 GCA_022844265.1 Saprospiraceae bacterium
GCGGTCCGCTGATCGTTATGGTCAACGGTTTCAGCGCTTCGGCTTCGGAGATTCTGGCTGCTGCCATGCAGGATTATGGCCGCGCTGTCATCGTCGGCTCCACCGGCACGTACGGTAAAGGCACGGTACAGCGTTTTGTCGATCTCGATAACGCTACCGGCGACGACTCCGTCAAACCTTTGGGTGAAATGAAACTGACGATCCAGAAGTTCTACCGCATCACAGGTAAAACCACTCAACTCGATGGCGTCACCCCGGATATTGTGCTGCCCGACTTCTACAATTTCATCGACATCGGCGAACGCGAAAACGATTATCCGCTCGCTTCTACTACCATCGATGCGGTGCCGTTTAAACAAAACGCTTACCGGATTGGAAATCTGGATAAATTGAAAACAGACAGCGAAGCCCGCGTAGCATCTGATGCAACGTTCAAAAAAGTGAATGACAATGCTGTGCGTTTGCGCAAGCAAAAAGACCAGTCGCAATATCCATTGCAGGTAGAAAAATTCCGCACCTGGAACAAACGCCAGGATCAGGACGCCGAGCAATTCGAGAACCTTTTCCTGCCAATCAACGGTTTTGTCCTGGAAAATCTCGCTGCCGATATGCCGCAAATCCAGAGCGATACTTCGCGTACCGCCCGCAATGAAGACTGGCTGAAAGACAAGAAAAAAGACGTGCAACTGTACGAATCTTTCCGCATCATGCAGGATATGATTCGGAATACGGTGGCTGTGGGGAAACAGTAAATTTGTTTGAGGCCGTAAAAAGAGAGACCCTGATAATAGTGTTTTTCTGCGTACGCAGAAAAACACTATTATCAGGGTCTCTCTTTTTACGGCCGTTTATGGATGGGTAAGGTAAGGCATTGGAATTTCGTTCACTTTGTCTGTCAATTAGCAGCAAAGTACCTGAAAAAACAGGCTATAACCCGGGATTATATAAGCTGTTTTTTACCTTTGAATATTCTTTTACCCAATCTATAACAATACATGAATATGCAAAAAGCAAGCGTCGTGATCGCAGCCATCTGCCTGCTGGTATTTATTGCAGGTATCAGCAAAATGGTTCAATTGTCCGATACATGGACCTATTTTTCGGGTTTTGTGGGTTTTCTGATCCTGTCTATTCAGGCTGTTTCAAGCCGGCTGAAAAATTCCTGAAACACCCGCTCACTTCCTCGCAATATACACCCCCGTTAAAATTACAGCAGCCCCGACCATATCGATGGGGCCGAGCACTTCTCCATCGAAGGCGCCCAGCAACATGGCAACGATGGGCAAAATGTAGGTGACCGAGGTGGCAAAAACTGCCGTGGTGCGCTGTAGCAACCAGAAGTATAAAATAGAACCTCCCACCGTGCCAACGGCCGCTAAGTAAAAAATATACCCGAGGCCTTCCAGGCCCTCTTCGTGTTGTTGTGCGGCCTGCCAACCGCCCGACCACCAAAGTCCGATAATAAAAAAGAACCCGGTGAGCACAAATGCTGCCGAAGCGATGCCCGCCGGGTGCATATCGCGCAGGTTTTTATTGACCACGTTGGCATTGATGGCGTAGCACACTGTGGCCAGCGCGCAAAGTCCTGCAAAAAAGGTATTGCCGCTGACGGCGCTTTTGCTGTTGAAAAGGATCAGGATAAAAGCGCCGGCAAGTCCGAGGGTCACGCCCACTACCTTGTTCCGGGTAAATTCCATCTTAAAAAAAGCCACGCCGAGGAGCAGCGTGAAGAGCGGTGTGAGCGAATTCAGCACCCCAGCCAGACTGCTGTTGACATGCTGCTGGGCCAGGGCAAACAGAAAATTGGGAATGGCCGAGCCGCAAAAAGCCACAACCAGCAGCGATTTCCAGCGCGTCCAGTCGATTTTAGACCAGAATGCCGCAGCGATGGGGAGGTACAACACCGTTGCCATCACCATGCGCCACATGGCCATTTGAACGGGGTTGAAAATTTGTACCGAATGTTTGATAAATATAAATGAAGCACCCCAAACGGATGCTAATATGAACATCAAAAACCAGTCGAAAGAAGAAGGCGGGCGGGAAGGCATGTCGTTGCGTTGCATTTGAAGGCGCAAAGAACGGGAAAGCAAGTAGTTATCCGTTATTAGTTATTGGTTATTAGTGTTGATAACCAAGCATTTGTAAACAATTTAATCTAAACTATTTTGCCTGCTTTGCTTATTAAATTGGGTTTTAACCTGTTTTTGCCGTGTAATCAAACAAGTTGGTGTCGAATTTCAGTATTTTGTAGCAGATTTCAAAATCTTTGTATAACATTGCCCGTCTTTATTGCCGGTACTTCAAAATCAAATTCTGCGGCGGCCAGAGAGAGGTTTATGAGTTTATAGGTTTATACGTAGTCACTGGGTGCATTTTAAATTGTCGTTGCGGGCTATTGACGGGGTGACTTGAAGTCACCCCGTCAATAAGCATCGAGCGATGTCAAGCGACAGTTTGAAACATACTCGTTGCCACTCTATAAACTCATAAACCTCCCTCCTGACTATTTTGTCATCCACATATTTTACTAAACCCATTTTCAGTACATGAATTTTACATTTACCACCCTCGACTTAGTCATTATTGTCGGATATATCGCAGTGATAGTGGCTTATGGATTTTATCATCGGAAAGCAGGTAGTTCGGAAGAGTATTTCCTGGCAGGGCGCAACATGCCCTGGTATGTTATCGGCATTTCCATGTTTTCGGCCAATATTTCGTCTAACTCGTTGATTGCGATTACCGGCGGCGCGTACAAAGGCGGGATTGTATTTTTCAATTACGAATGGATGGCTTCGGTGGTGCTCACCTTTTTCTGTGTGTTTATCCTGCCGTTTTACCTCAAGTCGCAGGTGTACACCATGCCGGAGTATTTTGAAAAAAGGTATGATGTGCGCTCGCGCTACTATTTTTCCTTTATCACACTGGTCGGCAATATTTTTATCGATACAGCCGGGACGCTTTTTGCCGGGGTGGTCATTGCCAAATTAGTCTACCCGGAAGCGAATACTTTGCTGATTGTCAGTTTATTAGCCGTATTTGCAGCGGGGTATACAATTTTCGGCGGACTGTCGTCTGTGATGCGGACGGAAATGGTGAACACGATTATTTTGTTGATTTCGGCGGTGATTTTGTGCTTCATCGTGTACGATAAGGCGGGAGGTTATGATGCCATCGTGGCACATGCAAATGCCAAAGATCCGTCGTTTATGCACCTGGTGCAGCCGATCGATCACCCGGATATGCCCTGGCCGGGACTGTTGCTGGGCGTGCCGTTGCTGGGTTTTTATTTCTGGTGCAACAACCAGTTTATCGTGCAGCGCGCCCTGAGCGCCCGCAATGCCAATGAGGCGCGCAAAGGTGCGTTGTTTGCAGCTTTGTTAAAAATTCCGATCCTGTTTTTGCTGGTTTTCCCCGGGCTGGCGGCCTTGAAATTGTACCCGAACCTGCAGGATATGTACGCCGGTCAGTTAAAGAACTTTGCGGATGGCGCTTACCCGACGCTGGTGTTCCAGTTGTTGCCGGCCGGCCTGGTTGGTCTGGTCGTGGCTGGTTTTCTGGCAGCCATGGCATCGGCGGTGAGCGCGACGCTCAATTCGGCCAGCACCCTTGTCACGATGGATTTTGTACAAAAATTCCGGCCGAATATGGATTCCAAAGGTCTTGTTCGGGCCGGCCAGATTGCCACGGTGGTTTTTATGGTGATTACGGTAGCCTGGGCGCCGCAAATCGCCAATTTTGAATCGCTGATGAACTATATGCAAGGCGTACTGGCGCTGAT
>JALHMA010000493.1 GCA_022844265.1 Saprospiraceae bacterium
AATAGTCTGGGGGAGTACTATTATAAAAAAAACGATGCCGCCGAAGCCGAAAGATGGTATAAAAAAGCCCTGGATATCCGGCTGGTCCTGTTTGGGAACAGCCACGAATCGGTAGCCGATTCCTACAACAACCTCGGCAATTGTATGGTGCAAAAAGGGCAATATGCAGCTGCCCTGGATTGGCATCAAAAAGCGCTCGACATACGCCGGGCGGTGCTGCCGGCAGATCATCCCGACCTGGCTACGAGCAACAACAACCTCGGCAACTGTTATTTGCTGCTGGGTAAATACCCGGAAGCGCTGCGCTGTTTTGAATCGGCGCTGCGCATCCGGCAGCGGGTATTGGGCACCGATCATCCTAAAACGGCCCAGATACTCAACAACCTCGGCAATTGTTACGCAACGCTCGGTCAGCGCGGATTAGCCGCCCGTTATTACCGGCAAGCGGTCGATATTCGCCGCCGTCATTTCGGCGCCGATCATCCGGGAGTGGCAGCCGCCCTGGAGAATATCGGCGAACTGCATTTCG
The DNA here is from genome assembly GCA_022844265.1 of Saprospiraceae bacterium. GTDB lineage: Bacteria > Bacteroidota > Bacteroidia > Chitinophagales > Saprospiraceae > M3007. Next base: position 530 of record JALHMA010000493.1, read on the forward strand.
ACAATGGCGACTACATCGCCGCCCTCGATGCATTCCGGGAAGCCTACGGTATCCAGCAAACCCTGCACCCCGCCCAGAGCGCGCCCGTCGCTTCCCTGCAACAAAAAATGGGGCTTTGCTACCAGTACGGCGGCGACTTCGACCGGGCGCTCACGCTGCAATTGGATGCCGAAAAAGCGCTTTCCACTGCATTGGGCGCCGCACATCCTTCCATGGCCGGACTGCTGAACAATATCGGTAATTGTTATGTAGGGAAAAAGGACTACGCACAAGCCATTGCCTACTACCGGAAAGCCGAAAAAGTGTACCAGGTATCGGGGCAGGGAAAAAATCCCGATGTAGCGTTACTGTACAACAACCTCGGTGTTTCCTGCCTGGAAAAAAACGATGCGCTAGCGGCGCTTGCTTATTTTGAAAAGGCCGAACAAATTTTCCGCAAAAACGCCCGGACGCACCCCGATTTTTCTATTTCCCTGAAAAACAAAGGCCTGGCACTCGAACGTACCGGCAAAGAACAGGCTGCGCTGGCGGCTTTTGAGCAGGCCCTCCGCGAAGACCCCGGTACCGATCCGGTAAATAAGGTGGAAGTGCTGACGGACTATGGCGCCGTGCTTTGCCGGCGCGGCATACGCAATCGTGACACGGTCATCTTACAGCAATCGCTAACGCTGATGGAGGCTGCCCTGCAATTCGCCGATAGCCTGCGCCTGCAATTGACGGCCTCTGCCGCACGGCAACGCTGGTTGGACAAACAATACCCGGCCCATATCAGCGCCGTGGAAGCCTGTTTTCATTTATGGCAACTTACGGGTGAATCGCCCCTGCTGGAACGCGCATTCATACTCGCCGAACGCAGCAGAAGTTTACAACTCCTCGAAAACCTGCATAAAGAAAAAGCAGCGCGTTTTGCGGGCGTACCCGATTCCCTGCTGGAAAAAGAGCGGTACTGGGGCGAAGAACTCAATATCAGGGAAAAAAACCGCCTGAGTTGGTTGAGCAGCGGCGAACTGGAAAAAGCCCGGGAGGCCGAGGCAGGCATTACCGAAGCGCGGCAGGTCGTCAGCGCATTGATAAGCGATATTGAAAAACAATACCCCGACTATTACCGCCTGAAGTATGCGGTTCAAACAGCCACGCTCCAAACGGTTCGCACCACCCTGTTGAAGGATGACAAACAAGCGCTGGCGGAGTATTTTATGGCGGACAGCGTGCTGTTTGTTTTTGTGATAACGCAGGATGTTTTTCAGGGTATCCGGCTTGTCAAAAACTTCCCGCTCGACGCATGGGTGTCCGATTTCAGGAACAGTGTCCAGGCCTATCCGGGCGCTTCGGGTACAGCGGCCACTACCCTGTCTGCGACGTATGCCGATCGCGCCTTTCGTATTTTTCAAAACGTTGTGGCGCCCGTGCAAACCGTCGTGGCCCTGCCTGAAAAACTGATTATTATTCCCGACGGGGCGCTTTCCTACCTGCCTTTCGAGGCATTGCTCTGCGAACAACCCGTTGATGTTCAAAAGTTTAAACAACACCATTACCTGCTGCGCGATTACCAGATCAGTTACGGCTATTCTGCCACACAATTAGCGGATTTGCAGTCGGCGCCCGCCGTTCAAAGCCCCAAAACCCTGCTGGGCGTCGCGCCGGATTTTAAGAACAATCCGTATGGCCTGCGCCCATTGCAGCACAACCGGACGGAAGCCCGGGAGGTTTGTAAACTGTTAGGAGGTGATCTGCTGGATCAGGAGCAGGCTACTGTTGCCTCATTTTTGAAGGCGGCGGGAGATTATCGTATTTTGCTGTTGTCCACCCACGGGCAGGCCAGCAGCGTGGCAGGCGACTTTTCTTATCTGGCTTTCGCACCATCGCTTGATACACAAAGCAGCAGCACCTTTTTATATGTGCGCGACCTGTATCTGCAACACCTTCCGGCAGAATTGGTGGTGCTGAGCGCCTGCGAAACAAGTGTGGGAGAAAACCGCCTCGGCGAGGGCGTCATCAGCCTGGCCAAGGGATTTTTTCACGCCGGGGCGCGCAGCATTGTTGCTACGCTCTGGAGTGTGGACGACGCTAAAAACGCGAAACTGATCCGCCTTTTTTTCCAGAATATTCGCTCCGGAATGTCAAAGGATGCAGCCCTGCGGCAGGCAAAACTCCGTTTTTTAGATGAACTTCCGCACGATGAGGCCCACCCGGTATTCTGGGCGGCAGCGGTTGCCAACGGCGATATGACGGCCATGGCATTTTCCGGATCTATGGTCTGGTGGATGGTAGCAGGAGTGGTGTTGGTATTGGCCGCGTGTTTTTTTTGGAAAAAAAATTCCATCCTGGTAATCCTTCCATCATAAAAATCATGGTCTACCTTTGCCCCCGATTCCATTTTTCACCACAACAAAACATCCCATGAGTAAAAAGATTTTCCCGCTTTTCCTATTGGTTTTCAGCAGCATATTCGTTTTCGCTCAAAAAACAGACGTAGATAAGGCTTACAACGAAGCCTGCACCTGTATTGTAGGCCTGGATAAACAGAAACTGGACCCGGAAGCCAAAAAAGCGAAGGGTATGGAATGTATGCAAAACGTTATGATGAAGCACATCGAGGCGCTGGCCAAAGACAACGGCTATGAACTCAATGAATTGAATAACGAAACCGCCCGCCTGATCGGCGAAAAATTCGGCCAGGCTCTGGTGAGTAAATGCCCGGGCTCTATCAGTTTCTTTATGGAAATCAGTAAAGGAGAAATAGAGAAAAACGGTGTGCCGCTTACAGCGCAATATACCGACAGCGGCTCCACGGCGGGTACGTTCGTCCGGCTCGAAACCACTGGAGATTCGCCAAAAATTATCCTGAAACTGGAAGACGGCAGCGAAGAATCTTTTCTTTGGCTGCGCCCGTTCACCGGCTCCGACACATTTGAGTCGCAATATAAAACGATGATCAATAAAAAAGTGACCGTAGAATGGGGCGAATTCCGCAAATACGTATTCAGTATGAAGGGTTATGCAAAAGTGCGGGAAGTAACTTCTTTGAAGTAGTCCGAAACTAGTCCGAAGTCATCAGTGCGAAGTGCGAAGTCGCGTAAGTGCGAAGTCGTCAGTGCGAAGTGCGAAGTCCGTAGAGTGTGCCGTCGCGTAAGTGCGAAGTCATCAGTGCGAAGTGCGAAGTCCGTAGAGTGCGCCGTTTCATACTTGGTTTTCCTAAGCATGAAACGGCGCACTCTACGGACTTCG
>JALHMA010000494.1 GCA_022844265.1 Saprospiraceae bacterium
TTCGCCCGGGTACAATGTATTTTTTCACATGAAGAAACGGGCAACGCGCTGACTTTTGAAAGGGACAAACAAGTGGCAGCATTTTGCCGGCGACACGGAATCGACTGGCAGGAGACTCCAAGCGGCGGCGTGACCCGTCGGTTGCAGCATCGCAGGGGCTGGGAACAAACTTTTGTAGAAAGAGCCGAACAACCGCTACAAACCCCTGATTTTCAGAAATGTATACCATTTCAGTTGCCGGATGTTTTTTTTCGGCGATTCAATCACCATACTTTGCCGCCGGAAATTCAGGTTCCGAACCCGCAGTTTCAACCGGGTGGAGCAACCTCGGGCCTGCGGTATCTGAACAGTTTCCTGCAAGAACGCAGCCGCAATTATTACCGCCACATTTCCAAACCGGAAGCATCCCGGCGCTCCTGCGGGCGTATTTCGCCTTACTTGTGCTGGGGTAATCTGAGCGTCAGGCAGGTGTGGAAGGCCACTCAAACGGCTATTGATCAGACGGGGAATCGCTACAACCTGGAGCAGTTTCGAAGCCGCTTGTTCTGGCAAAGCCATTTTGTGCAGAAGTTTGAAACAGAATGCCGCATGGAGTTTGAAAACCTCAACCGGGGTTTCGACAGCATCAGACAAGATGTGCATCCCGACCGGGTGCTGGCCTGGGAAATCGGCCAAACCGGCATTCCACTGGTAGATGCCTGTATGCATTGCGTAACGGCCACCGGTTACCTTAATTTTCGGATGCGCGCCATGCTGGTTTCCTTTCTCACCCACCACCTGTGGCAGCCCTGGCAGGCCGGGGTTCATCACCTGGCGCGGCAATTTCTGGACTACGAACCTGGTATCCACTATTCCCAGTTTCAGATGCAGTCCGGTGTGATGGGCGTCAATACCCTGCGCATTTATAATCCGGTTAAACAATCGCTGGAGCACGATCCGGAGGCTGTTTTTATCAAAAAATGGCTCCCGGAATTACAAATGTTACCGGTCGCTTTTGCCCATGAACCCTGGAAGATGACCGCTTTGGAAGAAAAAATGTACCATTTTATACCCGGTGAAAACTATCCGACGCCGATGGTCGACCTGGAAAAGTCGGGCGCCTACGCCCGCGATGTGCTGTGGAAACACCGGGGGCTTCCGGAAGTGCGCCTTGAAAACGAACGTATCCTGCGGGTGCATACCAAAAGAAAAACGGTGGAAGAACGAACGGTCATGGGGCAGTTTAAGTAGTTATCGGTTATTAGTTATCCGTTATCCGTGTTGATAATCAAGCATTTGTAAAAAGGCACTTGGAATCAATAATTTTGATGCGCTTGCCCCAGGGCTAACCAGTTACAAATTTCTATAATGTTCAATGACCAATGACTAATTCCCACGTTAATACAAAAAGGGCGCCATCTTTCGATAGCGCCCTCCCTATTTGTTGATTCAAGTTCTTTGAGTATTTGAGGATACGAAGATTCGAGTATAAATGATTGGTTGTCTGTCAAATACTCGAATACTCGAATAGTCAAATACTCATCAATTACATCATGCCGCCCATGCCGCCCATATCCGGGTGACCATGGCCGCCGCCGCCTGCTTTTTTCTCCGGTTTGTCATTGATGACACACTCGGTAGTCAGCACCAGGCCTGCGATAGAGGCTGCATTTTCCAATGCAACGCGGGTTACTTTCGTCGGGTCGATGATACCTGCTTTTTTCAGGTCTTCGTACACATTGGTGCGGGCATTGTAGCCGAAATCACCTTTGCCGTCTAACACCTTGTGGAATACCAATGAACCGTCGACACCAGCATTTTCGGAAATGATGCGGATAGGCGCCTCCAGTGATTTGCGCACGATGGCGATACCGAAGGTTTCATCTTCGTTGACGCCGGTCATATCTTTCAGGCTGTTGATAGCGCGCACGAGGGCAACGCCGCCGCCCGGTACGATACCTTCTTCGATGGCAGCACGTGTGGCGTGCAGGGCATCGTCGACGCGGTCTTTTTTCTCCTTCATTTCCACTTCAGTAGCGGCGCCGATATAGAGCACTGCCACACCGCCTGCCAGTTTGGCAAGGCGTTCCTGGAGTTTCTCGCGGTCGTAATCGCTGGTCGTGGATTCGATTTGTTGTTTGATCTGGCCGATGCGGGCTTTGATATCGGCCGCGTTGCCTTTACCGCCTACAACGGTGGTGTTGTCTTTGTCGACGGTGATGCGCTCACAGGAGCCGAGGTGCTCGAGGCCTGCGTTTTCCAGTTTGTAACCTTGTTCTTCGCTGATGACGGTAGCGCCGGTGAGGACGGCAATATCTTCCAGCATGGCTTTGCGGCGGTCGCCGAAGCCCGGGGCTTTCACGGCAACTACTTTCAGGCCGGCGCGGAGGCGGTTTACCACCAGCACACCAAGTGCCTGGCTGTCAACGTCTTCTGCGATAATGAGCAGCGGGCGACCTGTTTGCAGGCTCTTTTCAAGCACTGGTACCAGGTCCTGCATGTTGCTGATTTTTTTATCGGTAATCAGCAGGTATGGGTTTTCATAATCGGCTACCATTTTTTCGGCATCCGTGATGAAATAGGGGCTGAGGTAACCGCGGTCGAACTGCATACCGATGACTTCATCCATATACGTATCGGTACCTTTGGCTTCTTCCACCGTGATCACACCGTCTTTGCTGACGCGTTTCATGGCGTCGGCGATCAGCGTACCGATAGTTTCGTCGTTGTTGGCAGAAATGGCAGCCACTTGCTGGATTTTACCGAAGTCTTCGCCGATTTGCTCGGTTTGTTTACCCAGATCGGCCACGATGGTTTTAACAGCCTTGTCGATACCGCGTTTGAGGTCCATAGGGTTGGAACCGGCGGCTACGTGTTTCAGACCGGCGGTCACAATGGCTTGTGCCAGAACGGTAGCGGTCGTGGTGCCGTCACCTGCTGCATCGGCAGTTTTGCTGGCTACTTCTTTCACCATCTGAGCGCCCATGTTAGCGATGGGGTCTTCGAGTTCCACTTCTTTGGCAACCGTTACACCGTCTTTGGTGATGATCGGCGCGCCGAAAGATTTTTGAATGACTACGTTGCGGCCTTTAGGACCGAGGGTCACTTTCACCGCATTGGAAAGGGCGTCGACACCTTCTTTGAGTTTTTCGCGCGCTTCCGTATTAAAGCTGATTTGCTTGGCAGACATATTTTCGAATAATGAATGTTAGAATAATGAGTAAGTAGTTTGACGGGGGAGGGGTTGATCGTTTATGGGGTTATGGTTTATAAGGTAGTATGTCGATATTAGTGTAGATTAAATTGGTGGTAATGCTTGATTATCAGCACGAATAACCAATAACTAATAACTACTTACATACCATTAACCTTGCTTCAATTAAATAATGACGAGGATATCGTCTTCGCGCATAATCAGGTAGTCCTGACCTTCGTAGCTGATTTCCTGTCCAGCGTATTTGCCATAGAGCACGATGTCACCGGCGGTTACAGTCATCATATTTCCGTCTTTACCAGGGCCTACTGCAACGACTTCACCACGTTGTGGTTTTTCCTTGGCAGTGTCGGGTATAATGATACCCCCCTTGGTCTTCTCGTCGGCTGGAGCGGGCTTGATAATCACACGGTCAGCGATTGGTTTCATACTTTTTAAATATTTATGTTTTGGTGAAACAAGTTTAGAGGCCACAAAACAGAATTTTCTGTGGACATAGCCCCTGTATCAGACTTCGTGCCATGCAGGTTTTCCTGCCATTTTTTCAGA
>JALHMA010000495.1 GCA_022844265.1 Saprospiraceae bacterium
AATTCCAGGCTTGTCACATCCATCTGTTTTTGGAAGGTCTTAACCGTGCGATCTGCCACAACTGCATATCTCGCACGAATCACATCACTATTATCTGACTGTCGATTCGTTAATTCCTTGGCTCCCTGTGTGGATGTGAAAACGGCGACACCAATTAGTAGTATGTTGACGAGCAATGCGACCCAAGAAAACGACGATGTCCGAGACTGGATGAGCGTCACGACAAACGATCCAAAGCAAAGCCGCTTGAATATTTCAACACCAATCAGTAGCAAGGAAGCAAGAAGACAGGAGGTGAACAGGACGAAGACTTCGCCCAGTGGAGGTAAGGCACTGGCCACCAAATTTTGACCATAGGTGAATGCGAAAAGTGCTGAGTTTCCTTGAAGCAAGTACGAAGCAATGTTGGCAGTAGTGTACAGGCTTTTGTTCCGTTCCAGGTACGTCTTCTCCGTGTAAACTTGGTTGGCACGTTCAATAATTTCGGCCTGCTTGATCTGCTGGAAGATTCGGGTGGAGGCGTTTTGGAAGAAATTGCTGGGTTGGATGGATTGATCTTGCATGATGCATCAATGTTTGTGAATAGCTGTTACTTTCGTGCTCAACGGGCAGGGATAATTGGTACCAAAATGACTTATTTTCATCAAATTTGACACCACTTGTGTCACCAAACCCACTATATTCATTCACAAATTATTGATAATCAATTTTTTACAACTTTAGGTTGTCATCCCGCCAGCTCCACAACTTTTAAAGCCAATTGTCTGATTTTCAGGCAGTTGGTTTTTTTATTTTGGGGGTTTTGCGCTTCGCGCTGTTTTTCCTTCGTAGCGTTAATGGCAACACGGATTAGACGGATTAGGCGGATGAACGCGGATTTTTCCGATTTAGAGTTGACAACAAGGAACACGGATTTAAAGGATTGGACACGGATTTTTTTTCCGAGTAGGAATATTAGGGCAACACTGATAGGGTGGATAAAACGGATTTTTCCCGCATTGGAGCTGCCATTGCGCTGATGAAATGAAAGCATCCCGCCAATTTCTTGTGACCTGTAAGCAAACCATAAGCAACAAATTTCCAACATACTGAAATAGAAGAAGTTAGATAAAATGCAGTTGTAAAGTAATGCTTTACAACTGCCGCCGCTGGCAAACAACATACCAAGCATGTGGCAAGTTTCAATGGCCTCTAGTTGTGACAACCCTGTGTTGGTAAAGCCGATAAAATCACTCCACCCTATTTACAAATTTCCCAAAACCTTTATATTTGTTCCGGCCGTGCCGCCTTGGTAACGCTCAAAAAACAACTTATGCTTTTGACTAACCCCCGCGCTTTAGCCGGGGGTATATCAGAAACCCAACCCAAGGGGGTTTTAACCCCAGATCACTCATTTTGGGTTAAAACCCATCTGTGTTTGTCCCGTTCATTTCCCCCGGCTAAAGCACGGGGGTTAGTCAAAAGCATAAGTTGTTTTTTTAAGCGTTACTTGACAGCTTCTCATAACAACGTTATTTGCAGCGACGCCCTGGCCCTATTCATTTTTAATCCCTTTTCACGCTAAATTTATCATTATGGGAGCAGAGTCACCGCAAACACCTGTCCTTTTGCCTGATAAAAGGCCAACAAGGTGAGTACCGTTCCCAATCCAACCAATTTAAATATGCACACCCTATCCACCGCCCCATTCTGGTTATTACTTGACGACGCTGTCAAAGTCGCCAACGGGAATGATCTTGTGAAAGAAATATTCCTCAGCGCCGTACTCGAAAAACACTCGTTGGAGGAAATCAATAATTTCGAGATCGTTTTTCGCCAATGTATATTCGATGCCGATGATTATAAAGTAATGGCGGCGCAAAAAATCATCACAAACTATGTTTCCGATGATTCGTATTTGTATTTCCGTTGCTGGTTAATCGGACAAGGCCAAGAAGTGTATGCGGAAACTTTAAAAAATCCGGACTATCTGGCGAACATTGTCAATAAAGGAGATATGTGCAGTTGGGAAGGACTGATGTATGTTGCAACAGACGCTTATTCCAGGAAAACCGGTAAAGAAGAAGATGAAACCTTTCCCAGAAACATGGCCTCTAAAATGGGTCTTGACTACGATCTGGGAGCGCCGCCAACCAAAGGCACTGACTGGACGCAAGAGCAGCTTCCTGCGCTGCTTCCAAAACTCTGGATGAAATTTAATTAAACTTTGGTGCCCGTTTTAGTGAGGCGGTGACTGCCAGTCACCGCCTCACTTGCGCGAGACTTTCGGTTCATTACGTTTTGATCGATGCCGAAGGCGGCACGCCGCCTCAGAATGACACATTTGCTTGGTATATGCACTTAACCCTCGGCAGTATCATCCGCTCGTACGCCTAAGGAGCGCACTATTTTCTTTTCGTAGGAATGGCGTGTAATGTTGGCACACCTTTTTTAGCATTTCCTAAAAAAAGGTCAACTATGAACGAGCATCAGGATATTACCCCGGAACAAAAAGAAGGTATTCAACAGAACTTCAGCGAAACGGTGGAGTTTGACAGCGTAGAAACGGCCCGGCAATTTTTCCGGGTTGCGCGCGAGCGCCTGCTGGACGTCAATAACTGGCAACATATCTGTGGTGGAGCGAGCAGTACATTTCGACTGCGCAATGCCCAGGGCGAACCGGTGGGGTATAGATTGCCCGAAGTGGGCGATTATATGCAGATTGATATCCCCGGACCCGGGCCGCAGACGGGAGACAGACAAGACTGGGTACGTATAGAAGCTGTGGAGGACAGCAAAAACACTTCAGCCGACGAAATGACGCTGATGCGGGTGCGGCCTGCTCCAAGTCCTTTAAACGACCAGGGCAATGTCGCGCATTTTCTGGATGACAAAGCGGCCAATACTTTCGCAGTGTTTCGCCTGGGCGACCGTGTTACTGCGGAGGTATTTGGCAGCAAAGAGACCGTGAATACGGAATCCCATGGCCTGTTGGATACGGTACGGAATGTGGCGACTGCGGTAGCTTCCTGGCTCGGATTTTCGGATGTACAATGGAAGAGTCTGGTCAAGGCTATTGTAGCGCAATAAGCGATGTTAAGAATCAGGTTGGAAGGCGTGATTGAGAAAGCTTCCGCATATTTGCAGGGCATCAAAAAATAAAAAAAATAACTACATGGCCAAAGTCTCGTCCAGCATCAAAAACGAGTTGTACAAAGTTGAAATCACCTCGCCTTCCGGCAATGTCCTCATAGCCGACGAGCCGGTAGATGTGGGCGGAAAAAATGCCGGTTTTTCACCCAATGAGCTACTGGCCTCCGCTTTGGCGGCCTGCACCAGTGCGACGCTCAGGATGTACGCCGACCGGAAAGGCTGGGACCTGCAGGAAGTACAGATCGATATCGACCTGGATTTTATCCCGGAAGAAAGCAAAACGATCATCCGGCGAACCTTAAAATTCAGCGGTGATCTCGATGAGGCCCAGAAAACAAGGCTGCTGGCAATTGCCAATGCCTGCCCGGTGCATAAGATATTGAGCAATCCGATTGAGATAAAAACGGGTTTTTGAGCATAGCATGGGGTTGTGTCAAAAGGGACGAAATGGAATAAAACGCCAAATAATACTTGGTTTTTTCGGCTCGAAACATGAGTCATCCCGAATTTTAGCGGGATTTTTAAAAACGGACCTCCTGTGTAAATTTGAGTATTACCACACACTCAAAAACACAGGAGGTCCTCATGTTTAAACACTTAGCACAAAA
>JALHMA010000496.1 GCA_022844265.1 Saprospiraceae bacterium
AGTCCGACGCCGCCGCCTACCGACTTTCCATGAATACGGCCCACAATAATTTTCGGGCAGCGGCGCATGGCGTTGATCACATTGCCAAAGCCGGAAAAAAAGGTTTTGCCCGATTCAATATCCTGAATCTCCAGCAATTCGTCGAAACTCGCTCCGGCACAAAATGTTTTATGCTCGGCGCTGCGCAACACGATGATTTTGGCATCGGGATTCTGACCAGCCGCTTCAAAAGCGGCTACGAGTTCTGACAGCAAGCGGCTGGGCAGGCTATTGTGGTTGGGGTGAAAAAAGGTGATGTGCAACGCGCCTTCCGGCATTAATTCGGAATGGACGTAGCCTTGCTGTGTGATGTCCATAGGAAAATGGTTAGGTTTGCGGCAAAGATAGACCATTTAACTATGCGTGTTTCCATTATTCAATCGACCCTTGCCTGGGAAAATCCCGATCAAAACCGGGCTGATTTTACTCAAAAACTCGCTCCATTGGCGGGGCAAACCGATCTGGTTGTACTACCTGAAATGTTTACCACGGGGTTCTCCATGCAGGCTGGAAAATTGGCGGAATCGATGGATGGACCGACCATGCAATGGTTGGCAGCACAAGCCCGTGCGCTGGACGCCGCCGTTACCGGTAGTTTCATCTGTTCGGAAGAGGGTCGTTTTTTTAATCGCCTGGTTTTTATGCGACCTGATGGCAGTTTCCATACGTATGACAAGAAACACTTGTTCGGTTTGGCAGGCGAACACGAACGGTATACAGCCGGAAAAAAACGCCTGACGACGGAATGGAAAGGCTGGCGGATCTGCCCATTGGTTTGTTACGATTTGCGCTTTCCGGCATGGAGCCGCAATACAATTGGGGGGCTGGCCACAGGTTTTCGGCAGCAATATGACCTGTTAATATACGTCGCCAACTGGCCTAGCCGCCGCGCGCACCACTGGCGCACCCTTTTGGCAGCCAGAGCCATTGAGAATCAGGCATTTACGATTGGTGTAAACATGGTTGGAACAGACGGAAACGGGCTGGATTACAGCGGCGACTCCACCATAATTGATTTTGGAGGAGAGTTGATTTGTCAAATTTCCGGGCAGGAAGACGTGATAACTGCCGAACTTTCATTGGCAGACCAGCAACATTACCGCCAACAATTACCTTTTTTGCAGGATGCAGATATTTTTACGCTGCACTGAGCGCTTTTTTCCACTTTTTATTCCAAATGTATTGTTTTTTCAAAACCATTGCTACCTTTGCCACCGGCTTGCAATAATAGACAGTCTTTTTTGGGCTTCATTTTAATCAATTTTTTTGATTTTCCTCCCTTCGCGCAAGTCATTGAAGCCTGTTCGGCCCCCACCGAAACCAATTTAATCTTCATCAGCAGTGAACTCATTTGATGAGCATGGCACATAGGTAATTTTTTATCTCTGCCCTGAACTGTAAACTTACACACATGAACGAAACGTTACCTTCCAGTCGACCCCAAGACTCATTAACGCGTGTTTTTTTACCTATTCTATTGTTTATTCTCATCGCTTGCTCTTCCTTTAAGAGCATAGGCCGCAGTCCGACTGACCGCGCCGAAGATGTAGAAACAATGCAAATGCGCTGCGACATCACCGGCTACGCCCAAAATTTTCTGGGCATTCGTTACCGCTACGCCGGCACCGCTCCAAAAACCGGATTCGATTGTTCCGGATTTACCAGCTACATTCTCAAAGAGTTCAACCTGAAAGTGTCCTCCTGCTCTTCTACGCAGTCCCGTCAGGGTGCCCGGATTTCCCTCAAAGAGGTGTTGCCTGGCGATCTTGTTTTCTTCGGACGCCGCGGTCGTATTCAGCATGTGGCCATGGTAGTTGAAAATACCCCGGAAGGCATTATTTGCGTCCACAGCACTTGCAGCCGCGGTATCGTTGTTGAAAACATTTCGACCTCCAAATACTGGAAACCTAAAATCCTGTTTGCACGCGACATCATTAGCAGCCAGACGGCTGGTTAAAAGCCGTCACAACAGAACAAAACGTACCATGAAAAAAAGGGCTGTCCCGCTTCCGGCGGGCCGGCCCTTTTGTATATTTCAAACAAAAGATGTTACTTTGTTTTCGTTATTGGTTATTGGTTATTAGTTATTTGTGTTGCAGCCTTCGGTCACACAACTTAACAAAGCCAAACATTTCTGCCCCAATAACTAATAACTAATAACCAATAACAAAACATGCCCAATCTCGACTCCAATATCGAATACCTCAAAGGCGTCGGCCCGCATCGGGCTGAAGTGCTTAAAAAGGAACTGGGTATTTTTACCTGTCGGGACCTGTTGTTTCATTTCCCTTTCCGCTACATCGATCGCACCAAATTTCACCGCATCCGCGATATCCATACCGAGGGCGAACAGGTGCAGATACGCGGCATTCTGCGGCGGCTCGAAACACTGGGCGAAGGCCGCGCACGCCGCCTGGTTGGTAGCATCCGCGACGAAACAGGCATGATGGAACTGGTGTGGTTTCAGGCCGTGCAATGGCTCGAAAAATCGCTGCAGGTTGGTAAAGAATACATTGTATTCGGCCGGGTGAATGAATTCAACGGGCGTTTCAATATTACGCACCCGGAAATGGAAGAAGCGACCGTAGTGGCGCCTGCTGAAAATGGATCCGGGCAGGTACTGACCGCCCAGGTAGCCTCTCGAACGTTCGATCCGGTTTATCCCAGCACCGATAAACTCACGCAGAAAGGATTGGATGCCAAAGGTTTGCGCAAATTACTCCGCACCCTGCTCGACCAACTTTCCGCTTCGGACGTACCCGAAACGCTGCCCGATTACATGTTGTCTCAATACAAACTTATCGGGCGCTGGTCGGCACTGAGCAAAATCCATTTTCCCGAAAACCAGCAGGAACTCGACGCCTCCACCCGGCGACTGAAATTTGAGGAATTGTTTTTCCTGCAACTCCGGCTGCTCCAGATTCGCACCCGCCGAAAAGATACCATACGCGGTTTTGTGTACAGCAAAATAGGGGAATACTTCAACCGTTTTTTCCAGGAAAAACTGCCCTTTGAACTTACCGGCGCTCAAAAAAGAGTGATTAAGGAAATCCGCAGCGACCTCGCTTCCGGCAAACACATGAACCGCCTGGTGCAGGGCGATGTCGGCTCCGGCAAAACAGTTGTGGCCCTGATGACCATGCTAATGGCCATCGACAACGGCTTTCAGGCTACCCTGATGGCGCCGACCGAAATTCTGGCGCAACAACATTTTGCGAATATCACCGAACTCGTGGGCGATCTGGGCGTACAGGTAGGTTATCTTTCCGGCAACGTGAAAGGCAAAAAACGCGCGGCGATCCTGGAACAACTCGCTTCCGGCGACATACATATCGTCATCGGCACCCACGCGCTCATCGAAGACTGGGTACAGTTTAAAAACCTGGGCATCAGTGTGATAGACGAGCAGCATCGCTTCGGCGTGCAACAACGCGCCAAACTCTGGGCCAAAAACCCGGCCGGGCCGCCACACGTGCTGGTGATGACCGCCACGCCGATCCCGCGCACGCTGGCGATGACTTTATACGGCGACCTCGATGTATCCGTGATCGACGAACTGCCGCCGGGCCGAAAACCCATTACCACGCTGCACAAAACGGAGCACCACCGCCTGCGGGTACAGGGATTTATGCGCGAAGAAATTGCCAAAGGCCGCCAGGTGTATGTGGTGTATCCGATGATTGAAGAAAC
>JALHMA010000497.1 GCA_022844265.1 Saprospiraceae bacterium
GACATATTGACAATGGCTTTTGCATCGGAAGGGTAGGTTCTGTTGGACACAGTACCACTGACGCCATCCAGACCGCCGTTGTTGTCAATAATGGTTTGCAAAAATGCAGGCACTTCGTCATTTTCATCGATCATACCGCAATGCAGGGCCGTCACGGCGCCCGCAGAATAACCGCCGATAAAAACATTGTCCGCATCTATCCGGTACAGGTTGGCCGTAGCGGCATCTTCGCGCAAAAACCGCGCCGCAGCCCGCATGTCGCCGACTGCTTTGACGGCAGTATCAAAAATATCCAGTGAATCCGGAAAACCCAATGTAAAAAAGGGAAACAAGCGGTACTGAATACTCACTGCCACATATCCTTTGCGGGCAAGCAGTTCGCACCAGGGCTGCATGCTGCTTTTATCGCCGAGCACAAAACTGCCGCCATGCGCCAGCACCACGGCCGGGCGGGCGCTCAGGTTGTCGCCTTCCGGTTCGTAAATGTCCATGGCCAGGGTCATGGCATTGTTCAGGTGTCCCACCGTGGGGGCGTAATTGACGGTCGTTTTTTTGACTGTCGTAAAAATATCATCTAGATACCGGGCGCCATCGCAGCCGGGATTTTGAGCGTACATTCTGCCATACATCACAAGCGACAGCAGGCAACAGAAGAGAGTAACTTTTTTCATAAAAATCTGAATTTAAGTATAGGGCAAAATTATTGAGATATTAAGATATTGGGATATTCTATTGACAATCAATAGATTGAGTGATAATATCTTAATATCAATTAATATCGTACTTGTACTTAAGAAACGCTCAAAAAACAACTTATGCTTTTGACTAACCCCCGCGCTTTAGCCGGGGGAATCGAAGACAGCAAACCCAATAGGGTTTTAACCCCAGACCACTCATTTTGGGTTAAAACCCATCTGTATTTGTTCCCTTCATTCCCCCCGGCTAAAGCGCGGGGGTTAGTCAAAAGCATAAGTTGTTTTTTGAGCGTTACTAAGTATTATTCCTTGAGTCTTACCAAATCCACTCCCGATTCCCGGATCAGGCGATTCAGCGCGGGCAGGTCAGTTTCTTTTAAAGATTTCCAGCGCGTCAATTGTTCATTTACCTGCTGAAAAAGGTGTTCGCGCACTTCTATGGATTGTTGAGTAGGCGGAAAATCGCCGTCCGCATTAAGGCCCATCAGGTTGGCGAGTTTGTCGTTGAGCCGTACCGGAAAATTGAGCGGGTCCTGGGAACTCCGGTTTTTGGTCTGGTAAAACGCCTCTTCCACCAGCGTCATACTGGAGTCGATGGCGGAAGCCCTGGTGCGGATCGGCTTGTACGTTTCCGTTTTGGGCAATCCTTCGGTCAGGCTGTTGATTTGTTTGCGCAATTCGCGAATCTGGCGGATAGCGCGGTGCATTTCGCTGAGTTTGCCGCCGACGGATTGCACAAAATCAAACTGCTGGGTAAATGTCTGGGCTGTGGCGTTGCTGCGCGGGTCAGGCAGAATTTCAAAACGCGCTTCTTCGGTTTTTCCGGCGGCGGAAACCCGAACCCGGTACGTGCCCGGTGTTGCCTTTGGCCCCGTCAGGTCGTAGCTCCAAAGCACCATGCCTTCAAACTTTTCAGCATCGGGGTATCGCATATTCCACACAAACAGGTTGCCTCCGGCTTTCGGCTCTATTTTGCCGCCCCGTTTTTCCCAGGCGGCCGGCAGGGTTTTATTGGAAAACAGTTTGATCGTATCACCGTCATCTTCCAGAATAGCGATGGTCACCGTGTCTTTTTCAGCGGGTTTGTTCTGCAAAAAATAGTGCACCAGGGTGCCGTTCGCATGGTTTTCACCCGTTGTTTTTGAACCTTTCGCCGAGCCGCCGCGCATCCGGTAGGCCGGAGCCGGCTGGAAGAGGTGCAGTTTTTTTTGTGCCAGATCGCCCTTGGACAGGAAATCGGGGGCCGCCGCAATTTGTTGCACCGGCGAAAGGTCGTCTATGCTCCACAACGACCGGCCCTGCGTGGCGGCAATCAAGTGGTTGTCGCGAATGGTCAGGTCGGTGATGGGTACGATGGGTAGATTGAGTTGAAATTTCTGCCACTGACGGCCATCGGCAAAACTGATGTACATGCCTTCTTCGGTGCCCGCGTACAAAATGCCCGCGTGTTTGGGATCAGCCCGAACCACCCTTGTAAAGTGCTCATTGTCAATACCATTGGTAATCTTTGTCCAGGTTTTGCCGTAGTCTTTCGTGCGGTACAGGTAGGGGCGGTTGTCGCCGGATTTGTACCCCGTACAGGCGATGTAGCAGCCTCCGTCGCTGTGCGGATCGGCCTCTAAGGAATTAACCATTGTCCATTTGGGCAAATCGGGCGGCGTGACATTCGTCCAGGTTGCGCCGCCGTCGCGACTGATATGCACCAGCCCGTCGTCGGAGCCGGTCCAGAGTAAATCCTTCACCCGGGGACTTTCGGCAGCCGCAAAAATGGTGCAGTAATATTCAACACTCGTATTGTCCTGCGTGATAGGCCCGCCCGACGATTTCTGCCGGGTTTTGTCGTTCGTCGTCAGGTCGGGGCTGATGGTTTGCCAGCTTTGCCCTTCATTGGTCGTGACGTGCAGATGGTTGGAAGCAGCGTACAGTTTTTTGGGATCGTGCGGGCTGAAAAAAATGGGAAAATTCCACTGGAAACGGTATTTCGCATCATCTGCGCCGTGGCCCATATTGTCTTCCGGCCAGACGTTGATCGGTCGGTTACTGCGGTTTTTGTGATCCATGCGGCTCAAAAAACCGTGGTATTCGCCGCCGTAGACGATGTCCGGGTTGAGCGGATCCACGGCAATATGGCTGCTTTCTCCTCCGGCGGTCGACTCAAAATCGCGGTCTGTTATCGCCGAACCGTCGCTGCGGTGGCTGATTCGGATACTGGTGTTATCCTGCTGGGCGGCGTAAATACGGAAAGGGAAATGATTGTCCGTAGTGACGCGGTAAAACTGGGCAGTCGGCTGGTTGTGGTAAGTGCTCCAGGTTTCGCCGCCATCATAACTGATCTGGGCGCCGCCATCGTCGCCGATAATCATCCGCTTGGGGTCTTCGGGCGCTATCCAGAGGTCGTGGTGGTCGCCGTGCGGCGCGTATTTGGTGCTGAAAGTTTTGCCGCCATCCTTGCTTTTGTGGTAAGCGACATTCATCACATACACCACCTCTTCGTCTTTGGTATCGGCATACACCCGGGTGTAGTACCAGGCGCGCTGGCGCAGGGAGCGGTCTTCATTTACTTTCACCCATTTTTTGCCGCCATCGTCAGAGCGAAACAAACCGCCGCTCTGGCTTTCCACCATGGCCCAGACGCGGTCGGGCCGAACGGCGCTTACCGTAACGCCGATGATCCCGATAGTATCTTTCGGAAAACCTTCCATGCTGTTCAATTCCGTCCAGGTGTCGCCCCCATCCGTACTTTTCCAGAGGCCGCTGCCTTGTCCGCCGCTACTCAGGTCATAAGGTGTGCGACGTACTTTCCAGAAACCTGCATACAAAATGCGCGGGTTGGTGGGATCCATACACAGGTCGACAGCGCCGGTGTTGTTGTTGACAAAATGTACGCGCTGCCAGGTAGCGCCGCCGTCTTTGCTGCGGTAAATACCACGTTCTTCACTCGGTTTGTATAAATCGCCTAAAACGGCCGCATACACCAGGTCATGGTTTTGCGGATGTATACGAATGCGCGGGATATGCCGGCTGG
>JALHMA010000498.1 GCA_022844265.1 Saprospiraceae bacterium
CTGCGCACGCCCATTGCAACTATTATGGGCGCTTCGGACCATTTGCTTTATGGAGAACAAAACCTGGCTGAACGGGATCAGAAAACGCTGGTAAAAGAAATCAACAAGGCTTCGGAGCGCCTGAACCACCTGACCGAAAACCTGCTGAATCTGTCGCGGCTTGAATCCGGTTTTATCCAGCCAAAAACAGACTGGTGCGATATGTCGGAATTGATTTACAACGTCGTCAACCGGCTGGAAGAAGTGTTGCATAAACACCGCGTAGTGGTGGAAATTCCCGAAAATATGCCTTTGGTTAAACTTGATTTCGGCCTTATGGAGCAGGTATTACAAAACCTCCTGCTCAATGCAGCCAAACATACGCCGGAAGGTTCGCGCATTGTGATTGCGGCCCAGGCACAACACCAGGAATGTATCATCGACATTTCAGACAGCGGCGACGGTTTCCCGGCTGCGGATTTGCCACATGTTTTTGAAAAGTTTTACCGCAGCCGACTGGCCGGAGCGGGCGGCGTCGGGCTTGGTTTGTCTATAGTAAAAGGTTTTGTAGAAGCCCAGGGCGGTCGTATTTCTGTGGAAAGCCTGCCGGGATCAGGCGCTCATTTCAGCATACGGATGCCTGTCGAACTGAACTATTTAAAACCGGAAAAAGATGACTGAAGCCACCATTCTCATCATCGACGACGAACCGCCTATTCGCCGGCTACTGGAAATCACGCTTGCTGCGCAACATTACCGCGTGCTGGAAACCGGCACGGCTAAAGACGGCCAGATCGCTGCTGCCATGCATCCACCCGACCTTATCATTCTCGACCTGGGACTGCCGGATGAAGACGGGCAATCCGTTCTGCTCAAACTACGCGAGTGGTACACAAAACCCGTCATCATATTGTCGGCCCGAAACCAGGAAGAAGAGATTGTACAGGCGCTCGACCACGGCGCCAATGATTACCTGACCAAACCGTTCCGCACCGGAGAACTGCTGGCCCGCATCCGCTCCGCACTGCGTGTTTCCAGGGAAGAAGACAACCAGCCCAGCCGGGTGTTCGGCAACCTGAGCATAGATTTTGTGGCCCGACAGGTACGTAAAAACGGCGAAATCGTTCACTTCACCGCTACCGAATACGCATTGCTCTTATTGCTGGTGCAAAACGAAGGACGGGTGCTGACCCACCAGTTTATCCTCCGGGAAATCTGGGGCGCCGCTTATACCTCCCAATCGCAGTATCTGCGCGTCTATATCGGGCAGTTGCGCAAAAAAATGGAAGACAATCCCAACCAGCCCAGGTACATTCTGACCGCTTCGGGGGTTGGGTACCGCTTCTCCGGCGGTTCTTTATAAAATATTTATACTGCGCCTCTCACTTTTATACCGAATTTATACCTCATCCTCCACTTTTGTGTCCTTGTTTTTATCCAAAAAAATCAAGGCATCATGGAGAATGAAGATAAAAAACTTACACCTGCGGAGTGGGTACAAGTCATCTTTTGGTGGTTGTTTTCCATATCAATGGCGCTAATTGCCTACGTTAAAATCAAGTACTTATTTTTCAAATAAACACATGAAACCTGCTCATTCTACTGCTTCCAAGGTCAGCCTCGGGTCCCTGCTTGTTGCACTCGGTATTATTTACGGAGACATCGGAACCAGTCCGCTGTACGTCATGAAGGCCATCGTCGATGAAAAAGAAATTTCTGAAATGCTGGTTTTCGGCGGCGTATCCTGCGTGTTCTGGACCCTCGTTTTTCAGACGACTTTCAAATATATTATCCTGACGCTTACTGCCGACAATCATGGAGAAGGAGGTATCTTTTCCCTGTACGCATTGGTGCGCCGCTATGGAAAAGGGCTTGTTTTTTCGGCGATGGTCGGCGCTGCCACGTTGCTGGCAGACGGCATGATCACCCCGCCTATATCGGTTGCATCCGCCGTAGAAGGTTTGGCTAAAGTAGCGCCCGATTTGCCCACCGTACCGATTGTAATTGCCATTATTTCCATGATTTTCTTTTTCCAGCGATTCGGCACCCAAACGGTAGGCAAGGCTTTCGGCCCTGTCATGGCTATCTGGTTTACCATGTTGCTGGTATTGGGGCTGGTACAACTGGCGCATTATCCGGACATTATCCGGGCGCTTAGTCCGCATTACGCCGTGCAGTTGCTCACCCGGTACCCGCATGGTTTCTGGCTTTTGGGGGCGGTTTTTTTATGTACCACGGGCGCGGAGGCCTTGTATTCCGACTTGGGTCACTGCGGCAAATGGAACATTCGGTATACCTGGATTTTTGTAAAAACCAGTCTGGTGGTCAACTACCTGGGCCAAGCCGGCTGGCTGCTGCACCACGGCGACAACTACCTTTTGGGTCGCAATCCCTTTTATGAAATCATGCCGCACTGGTTTCTGATTCCGGGTATTATCATCGCTACGGCAGCGGCTATTATTGCCTCGCAGGCGCTGATCAGCGGATCCTATACGCTGATTAGTGAGGCCATGTCGCTCAATTTCTGGCCCAGGGTGGGCGTTCGGCAACCCACGGAACTGAAAGGCCAGATTTACATACCGAGTGTTAATATCATGCTCTGGGCGGGCTGCATCGCTGTGATGTTGTATTTCCAGAACTCGGAACACATGGAGGCTGCCTACGGACTGGCGATCACCCTGGCCATGATGACCACCACTATTTTGTTGAGTTATTATTTGTACCGCGTCAGGAAATGGCCCTTGGTGCTGGTAGGGTTTTTGAGTTTGCTGTTCATTTTTATTGAACTTTCCTTTTTTGTAGCCAACCTCAAAAAATTCCCGGAGGGCGGTTTTATCACACTCATCATTGGCGGCGTACTGTTCGGCATTATGTATACCTGGTATTTTGCCCGCAAAATCAACAACAAACTGGTGCGTTTTGTGGACTTATACACTTACCTGCCGCTGTTAAACGATTTGAGTGAAGACGATGCTATCCCCAAATTCAGCACCCATCTGATTTACCTGACCAAAGCGGATCACCGCAGCCACATTGAGGAAAAAGTGGTCAAATCCATTTTTTCCAAAAAACCGAAACGCGCGGATGTCTACTGGTTCCTCCACCTCAACCGTACCGACAGTCCTTACACACTGAATTATGAAGTGCATGAATTGCTCGACGATAAGGTCATTCGGATTGACATCAACCTCGGTTTCCGGGTCCAGCCGCGCACGGAGTTGTTTTTCAAAAAAATTGTGCAGGATCTGGTTAAAAACAAAGAACTGAACCTGCATATCCGCCCCGATGGCAGTACGAAATACAATCCGGAACCGGATTTCAAGTTCGTCGTCATTGAAAAATTCCTGTCGCTGGAAAACGAATTCAGTCTGCGCGACAGCCTGTTGCTCAACAGTTATTTCACGTTGAAAAAATTGAGCCAGTCCGATGAAAAAGCCTTCGGTCTTGATAAATCGGATATTATCGTGGAAGATGTGCCGCTGCTGGTGCAGCCGGTGCAAAAACTGGATTTTAAACGATTGATATCGTGAGTTGTGAGTAGTGAGTAGTGAGTGGCGTCCAGTTAGAAGAATATTGAGTTCATTCTTCTAACTACTCACTACTCACTACTCACTACTCACAACTCAAAATTCTTCTCCTCCGCGATCGAAAAAATCCCCAGCCCATTTTGCAGGTTATTGAAAACGGAGACAGGTTCTACCAGCGGATTTCCATCCGCGTTGTAA
>JALHMA010000499.1 GCA_022844265.1 Saprospiraceae bacterium
TACCAGCGCGGCAAAATCCAGGAAGAAAGCCTGTATTACGAAACCCTGAAACACACCGGCGAACTGCCGCTGATCGGGGTGAACACCTTCCTGTCCAAAGAAGGCTCGCCGACCATCCTGCCCCGCGAAGTGATCCGCGCCACGGAGGAGGAAAAACAGGATCAGATCGCTACGCTGCAAAACCTACACAAGGCCAATGCGGATCAATCAGTCGCCGCCTTAAAACGCCTGCAACAGGTGGCCGTACAAAACGGCAACCTCTTCGCGGAACTGATGGAAGCGGTAAAAACCTGTTCGCTGGGACAGATAACGGGCGCTTTGTTTGAAGTGGGTGGGCAGTATAGGAGGAATATGTGATTTGGGTTAACTTTGTTGGAAAATTATTGGAATATGAACCTAAACGTAGAAATCGGCTTCGAACAACTGCTTCAAATGGTGATGCAGTTGCCTGCCAAACAACGGAAAATATTATTAGATACGATACAAAAGGCTGAAAAACAGCCACCTGCACCTAATAATTTGCAGGCTTTACTGCTCACTGGTCCTGTCTGGACGGAAGAGGAATATCAGCAGGTGTTGAAGACAAGAGAACAACTTAACCAACTCGGCACAAATGGTTCTCATTGATACAACAGTCCTCATTGAATATTTTCGCAGTCAGGATAAAACCAAAACCTTCTTTTACGCTCTGGCCGGAAGGAATGAGGTAATCTATGTGTCTGCTATCACCAAGTTTGAGATATGGGTGGGCAATCGCCCAGATCAACACGAATTTTGGGAAAATCTCTTTGCTTCTCTAAAAACGATTCCTTTTGGCGAACTCGAAGCAGAGAAAGCGGGTGGAATTCAGCAAACTTTAATAAAAACCAACCGTCAAATAGGCATTTCTGATGTGATGATTGGTGCAACCGCGCTGGTACATGGTATGCCCATTGCTACATTGAATGCCAAGCATTTTGATCGGATTGCTGGGTTGGAGTTACTTCAAAAGGCTTGAAAAAATATTGGCGCTTAATTTGAACCGCTGGAAATATGGTACTGAACAAGGATTTCAGAGCGTTTTTACAATTGTTAAACGAGTATGATACTTCAATTGGAAATATCTGACCCACAGGATGCCGAACTGATTCTCAGTTTGGCCAAGAGATTGAATATTCGATTCAAGCAGCTTGAACAAAAACCTGTAACGGATGAGGAACGAGAAAAAGCAATTGAAAGAATTCTCAATTTCAAGGCAACGACTCCTTCGTCATTTGGGGATGCCTTGGAATGGCAAATTAATGAACGGAAGGATCGTGCTTTGCCATTTGACAATGAGCAACTATGACAAATTAAAAAAAGACAAAATTTAGAATTTATGGAAAACTGGGAAATCTTTATCAATATCAACCCCAATATCCGTTTTGGTAAACCTTGTATCGCCGGAACCCGTATCGCTGTGCAGGATATATTGGAATGGCTGGCTTCAGGCATGTCTTTTGATGAGATCATCGAAGATTTTCCGGAACTGGATGATCTAAAAATCCGCGCAGCACTTGCTTTTGCAGCGAGGCGGGAGCAAAGGGTGAAAATTGTGGCGGCGTAAATGAAAATTTTACTTGACGCCAATTTGTCTTATCGTTTAGTCAAAAAACTGAGTAAGACCTATCCAGAATGCTTGCATGTAACTCGGACTGGCTTATCTATTCCAGCGGATGATCTGGACATATGGAATTGGGCAAAGGACAATAACTATTTGATTATCATAACGAACGATGAAGATTTTAAAATTTTGGTAGATCGCTTTGGATTCCCACCCAAAATTGTTCTGCTCCGAATGGGGAACCGCTCGACTCAATCTGTTGCAAACGTATTGCAGGATCATTTCGATGATTTACTTGAACTTAACAATTCCTTAGAAATGGGAATTCTGGAAATCTTTTGAGGCGATACGATCCCACGCTCGCGCCAGGCTCTGCTTGGTGCGTACTATCCCTGGACTTTGTCCATGGGCTTGAGGTTTTTACTCGGAATACGGCAGATTTTATAAAGATAGCAGAATTAAAGGTTGTAAATCCTATTTTGTAGCAAGTCCAATACCCCCGCTCACGCCAAACTATTGAGCGGTAGCATCTTTGTCCAGATGAAATTTGTCTTACTTTTTTCAATAACAACCATTTTGGGATTTTGCGCCCCTGGGGCTGAACATCTCGAAAAGTTGCCTCAAAGCGGCCTTTGGACCAACTATAAGTACCCTCTTTACCTCCGCGATATGCGTTCCGCAAGGTTTGTCCAAGACCAAATTTATATTTCTTCGATTAAATTTAAGGAAGGAGACTCGCTTGTTTGGCTACAATTTCGATTGCGAGATTGGAAACCTTTCAAACCGACTTACATGGGTGGTAGAAAATGGCTCCTTCACCAGGATTCTTCCGACATGGCCATCCCTTTAGAATTGACATTGAATAATAATGGGCTTCATGTTGCTAATGATATGTTTCAACTCGTTTCTCAAGGTAATGTACTTGGCACAGCATTCTCCTTCTATGCAGACGAGTACGAAAACGGAGAAGAAAATGTTTCCTTAAATGATACAGGCGACATCATTGGATTGGATACTTTTGTTGCATACCAACCAATTGTAGATTACGCTGAAGAACCAGGAAAAGGAGATCTGATTCTGTTCCGTTCTTCTTCTGGAATTTGGGTAAAATTTGGATTGGCAATTTCAGACTGGGATGCTTTAGAAATCTACGAAATCAATCAAGGTAAAAAAGGTAAAAAAATATATCATTTAAAGCGAAAATTGAAGCCGCTTTTTATTGATTAAATCCAACTTAACCTCATGACCCGCAAAAAAATCATTTTCTGGTTCCTTTTCGCCCTTTGCCTTTTCCTGCTATTTTCCAGTTTGATCTTATATTACCCACTCGGATACTATACCAATTCCTTGGTATACAGTGGTTTTCTGCTTGTCAACTTTTTTGGGTTACCTGAAGATTACCGCCAGTACCTGATCGACTTGCGACATAAAGCCAAAAATACATGTATTGGCTGCGGCAGTCTTTTTATGATCGTTTTTGTTTTAACCGGCGGTGCGATTTTTCTCCCATTCGAGCGTACATTCGACTTTGATGACGAAACGGTGTTTTTCAGTTCGAGATACCGAATTGTGGTTACTTCTCAGGTAATTAGGTCGGGTGGTCAGTCATATATCGCGGTTTTAGAACGAAATGTGTTGTCAGAATCTTGCGTTTTCAAGCCCCAGTATTGCCGCAGATGGGACCTGCCTGAAATAATTAAAACCGATAAAGGCCCTGCTCTGAAGGTAAATAGCGAAAATACAGGACGCTTGGATACTTTATATTGGAATCCTTAATTCTTGTCTCCAACCGCTCGCGCCATGCTCCCCCCAACCTCCCCCCGTCTTTCCACGTTATTTACAAAAACGAGACCATGAAAAGACGTTTTCTTTGGCCTGTACTGGCTACCATGTTTCTGACACTTAGCCGCTTGTCCTGTGAGCAGGAGTGTGAATCCGACTACATCGACTTACCCAGTCATATTACGCAAACCAGCCTCAGCACTGTACCATACAGACTTTCGGAAGCGGCGATACACAATTTGCCCATGTCATCCAAGCGGGAGCAGGCTTAACGTTCCGTATTACCCGGAAAAGGTAGCGTGTA
>JALHMA010000500.1 GCA_022844265.1 Saprospiraceae bacterium
GGCGCTAGCCGGTTTTCACGGCGACTTTTTCGACAGCCCCGACGCGCCCGACCGCACCCGAAAACATGTGGCTACGCCCGAGCGTGGATCTACCTGTAAACGCCTGAATATGTTCCTGCGCTGGATGGTTCGCCGCGATGAAGCCGGTGTAGACTTTGGCGTATGGCGGCAAATCAGTCCGGCACAATTGCTTATTCCCCTCGATGTACATGTGGAACGGGTAGCCCGCCGGTTCGGCCTGCTGCAACGCCTGCAAACCGACTGGAAGGCCGTGCTGGAGCTCACGGAAAATCTCCGGGCTTTTGATCCGCTGGATCCGGTGAAGTACGATTATGCGCTGTTTGGAATGGGGGTGCTGGAGAAGAGTTCGCCAGGGCAGGGCAACCCAGTTCTGCCAACCTCAGCCCGGTAATCCGTTACATTTTTACCCATTTTCGAGCGCTTGTGCGCCCATCAGGAAATCGTTGTACTACGAGATAAATGCCAGATGCCAGTTGGCTAATATCCAGATCAATTTGTGAACTACCTGGTTCGGCAGGATACTCCGCTACCATTTTACCCAGATGATTGTAAAATATAAGTGTAGAAACAGCAATATCCTCCTGATTAACGATCCTTATTCTGCTTTGGGCCGGATTGGGCGATATTTGAAAATCGTGCGCCTGTGCATATCGTGGATTTTCATAGACAGGCAACTGGCTACAGGGGATAAAATATCCGTTTGTAATCCCAAATGCCACCCCGTAGATACTATCGAGCGTTCCGGAATTTCCTTCTATCTCCTGCATGGCGATATAAGAAATTTCCAGGGGCGCACAATACTCGTCTCCAAGTGCTATTTCATACGTTTCAGTACCAGAGGCACAGCCGAAACGAATGGCCGGCATCGCCAACCAATCCCAGGGATCAACCATTTGATGCATACGGTCAGGTGTAAAAAAACTGCCGCCTACACAGTAGTTGTTAAAAATACCGGCAGCCCATGAAATGCGGACAGGCTGATATTTGGCATGGATAAAAAAAAGGGTGGCGCCTCCTACATAACACACAGACACATCGTCATTGCTTTCGGCATCCCCAATAATTTTTTTGGAAAGTATATAATCGCCCTCGCCCCAACCAAAACTGCCCCAATGGGTAGCGCGAACCTCAAAAACGCTGTCAAAAGGCGAAGCAATATCCTCTTCCCCAAACTGGGGATTGAAAATTGAATTGGCGAGGGTATCTAACCCCACAACGATGGAGTCTCTGTTACCAATAGCGTCCTCAAAGTATAAAGTTGTTTGAAAAATCGGTTGCAATTGCCCCATTGCCGGCATGCCGTACAATAACGGGATAAATACAATGATCCAGTTTCTCATGGTTCAAAATTTTAAAAAATGACTTTGATAGAGATTGTATTCGCCAACAAGTGATAACGTGTAACTTCCGACTCTTAAGTTCGCCACAGAAATGTCCACCTGGTTTTCACCACTGATGGCATAATAGTTTTGCTGTAAAACTGTTCTGCAACCAGTCAGGTTGTCCACTACCACGATCTTAAATATTTCATCTGAATCCACGCTGAAATGAGCTTGAAGTATGTTGGATACCGGGTTGGGATAAAGCAATAATCGTACTTTTGGATTATAATGTACCCCATCGATCGTACACTTGGGATCGGGCGTTGTAAAAACATATTCCGCATCGTCTGTTTCCCCGCATTCATTTTTTACTGTCAGCATGACCCTGTACTCCGTATTTGGCTTAAGGGGATGTCCGATATTAGATTGACCTGTCTTGAAACAGAAGTTTTGCGCAGGACCGTTTTGCCAGCCCGCACTATATGCCAACAGCCCATTGGATGTTTCGTAAATCTCCAACATGTGCTGAACTTCGTTAAAACTTGCTTGCAGTATGATGCACTCGCTACAATATACCGTATTCAATATGTCCTTGGGTGTTTGCGAGATGAATGCTTTTGGAGGAGGGCACCCGCCTATTTTTTCAATATAGTCGCAATCATGCACGGCCAGGTCTGTGAGCATTTTTGACAACTGGCATTTCGTGTACGATGTCTTGTAGGCATTGTATGACATGATATTGTTGTCGATGAACGCCCAATCGCAGCAGGGACTAACTGCACAAACCGTTTCATCACAATCGTGCGTACCGTTATTGTTAATATCTGAAAAACCCGGCTCGCCCGGTATTTTATCCGAATCTATATAGCTCCAGCATTGTAGCAACTGCTCCCCGGGGTCACTGGCGTCGCCATCACAATTCTTATCCCAGTCATAGAGTACTCTTGGCGTATCGCTACAGTTTTCCGTAGGGTCGAAGGTGTGCGTAAGTCCAAAAACGTGACAAATTTCATGATTGAGATTGCCGGTTTCGATCCAGTCGATGGAGGCATAGGTAGGAAATCCGATCCCTGTAGCAGCACCTGGAAAATTAACGATGTAAACATTGATTTCGGTATCCTTATGCACCCCCCAATTGAAATGAAGGGAGGCTGTATTGACGCCTCCCACTGCATCACTCAGGCAATGTATGTAAACCCCCGAAAGCACATAACGGATTGGATTACAAACCTGAACAGCATTCGGCGATTGCCACTGTATCTGATTGTTTGCCAGTGCATAATTGGCATCGCTGATCATTTTCTCGGCAATCCCGTACGCGGCATATTGACTTTTTTGAGTTATTTGTATCTCTCCGTTACAGTCTGTATCCGTAAAAAAATGAACATTAAACCTGATGTAAACCGGTGTACAACTCTCAAGCACCTCATCCACATTAAAACATTCAGTTTCAGAGTTACCTGTAGGCTCGGACGCCTCTTCGTTCAGCGCTATGGTCCACCCGCAGATGGCGCCCTGGTGCTGGGCAGTAAGGCTTCCCGCGACTATAATTGCAATTATGATAACCAGAAAACTATACTTAATAGGCTTTTTCATTTGAAAACATCTGATTAACAAGATGTAAATCTAATGTTCACCATTACACTATATTCATGACATAACTACCACATGACTATGATATAGATCATCCCGGTATTTTTATAAATCCCCCAACTGCGGCCTTAATATCAGATCCTCCACCACCGCCGCCGGAGAAAGATCGTAGCAGCCCCACACGGCTTTGGCCACATCGGAGGCCTGCATCAGGCGTTCAACGGGAAAGTCGGCGCCTTGCCAGGAGTCAGACCAGGCCGCGCCGGGCATAATACTGGTGACTTTGATACCGTGCGGTTTCATTTCCTCGCGGAGTACTTTGGAAAATCCCAGCAAGGCAAACTTGGAAATACTGTAGGAGCCGCCGTTCGGATAGGCCATAAAACTGGCAACGGAACACATATTAAAGATATGGCCGGCCCGGTGCGGCATCATTTGCTTCAGTAAAGCCCGGGTGAGGTGGTAAGCGCTGTACAGGTTCGTTTCCAGCATGGTTTCCAGACTGCCTTCACGTTCTTCCGATACCAGACCGCCGATATAAATACCCGCATTATTGATTAACACATCCACGCGCGGCCAGGTGTCGCGCACAAATTCGGCAAATTCCAGCGTTTCGGATTTTTTACCCACATCTGCCTGAAAGGTATGGAGTTGTACCTCCGGAAAGCGCGTTGCCCATTCCGCCTGCAT
>JALHMA010000501.1 GCA_022844265.1 Saprospiraceae bacterium
CTTGTTCGGGCCGGCCAGATTGCCACGGTGGTTTTTATGGTGATTACGGTAGCCTGGGCGCCGCAAATCGCCAATTTTGAATCGCTGATGAACTATATGCAAGGCGTACTGGCGCTGATCAGTCCGCCAGTCGTCGCTATTTTCCTGATCGGGCTGTTCTGGAAAAGGGCCAATGCCGACGGCGCTTTTGCAGCGCTGATGACCGGATTAGTCATCGCGTTGTTCACAGTAGCCAGTGAAGTGACGGGTCTTTCCGAGGCCTGGAACAAGGTGCATTTTTTGATGAAAGCACCAATCATTTTTGCCATTTGCTCCGTGGTTCAGGTGGCGGTGAGTCTGGCTACGGCGGTGCCGCCTGCTCACAAACTAGTCGGATTCACCTGGAACAAAGCGGTATACGATGCAGATTCCGCAGAGTTGGTGGGCGTTCCATGGTACCAGAATTACCGTGTTCTGTCGGTTATTCTGCTGGTCATCACGTTTGCAGTAGTGTTTTATTACCGGTAGAAACACTGTTCTTTTTACCACAATAGGCACATAGAAACTCCACATAGATCACAATAGGCACCTTATGTATCTATGTGATCTGTGTGGAGTTTCTATGTGCCTATTGTGGTAAAAAGAAAAAAATCCGCGTAAATCTGCCTTATCCGGGTAATCCGAGTCCCGTTCTTACCTTTGCCCCCGTGAACCGCGAATTTATCGTCAACATCCTTTTCCTGCTCTTTATCAACCTGCTGATAAAGCCGTTTTTTATTTTCGGGATCGACCTGACGGTGCAAAACCGGACGGGCCAGGAATACGGTTTGTATTTCGCGCTGATGAATCTGACATACCTTTTTCAGATTCTCAATGATTTCGGAATTCAGAGTTTTAACAACCGGCACATCAGCCAGCACCCGCAGCTGCTGCCCAAATATTTCCCCAACCTGCTGGCAATCAAGATATTGCTCAGTGTTGTTTATATCCTGATTTCCCTGGTATTGGCCTGGACAATGCGCTACGACAGCCGCGCTTTGCTGCTGCTGTTGATCCTGTTGGCCAACCAGGTGCTGGTACAGATGATTTTTTTCCTGCGTTCCAACCTTTCCGGCCTGGGCCATTACCGCACCGACAGTGTTTTGTCCTCCCTTGATAAATTGCTGATGCTCTTCACCTGCGGTCTGCTGTTGTGGACGTACCCGGAAGGCAAGCCGCTTCAAATAGAGTACTTCGCATTGGCCCAAACCATTCCGCTGGCGCTGACGGCAGCCATTGCATTCGGCATATTGCGCAGCAAGGTCAAATTCCGGGTGCGCCCCAGCTGGGCGGACAACTGGCGATCGGGCATTCCAACCCTGATTGTGCTGTTTCGCGGGAGTTTGCCGTATGCACTGGTTGTTTTCCTGATGTTTGCCTATACCCGCCTCGACGGTGTTTTGCTGGAGCGTTTCAGTGGAAAAGCGCATGCGGAGGTGTTCGCAGGCGCATATCGGGTGCTCGATGCCTGCAATATGCTAGGCTATCTGTTTGCTTCGCTGCTGCTGCCGATGTTTGCCCGCCTGCAAAAAAAACCGGATTTGGTAAAACCGCTTTTATCCCTGAGTTTCAGGCTGATATGGGCAGGAAGTGTGGCCCTGGCTATGGCGATCTGCTTTGCCCGGGAAGACCTGTTGCACCTGATGATGCCGCGGCAGGCATCCCCTTACCGCTGGGATACGCTGGGCGTTTTGATCTGGGCTTTTGTGCCGGTCAGCACCACGTATATTTTTAGTACGCTACTGACCGCGCATGGCAAGGTGGCAATTATGAATCGCTTTTTTATTGCGGGTATCGGGCTGAACGTTGCACTCAACCTGTTGCTGATTCCCCACTGGCAGGCCTTCGGATCGGCCATAGCGGCAGTAGCTACGCAGGGGTTCATAGCAGCGAGCATGGTGGGGCTTGCCCTGTATACTTTCCAGTGGAGACCGGGCATACGTTCTATTGCGCAAGTATTTGGTTATGTGCTGTTTATATTGCTGGTAAATATCCTGATTGTCGAAAAAACCTCTTTGCTCTGGTATATAAAAATGGCCCTTTCGGCTGCTGCCTGTTTACCGGGATTGCTGCTCTTTAAATGGGTGAAATGGGAAAACATCCGGCAGTTCAGATGAGGCGTTTATTAAATTTATTTTTTACCACATAAGGCACATAGATTTTCCACATAGATCACATAGTGTAGAGTACGCTGAAAACTATGTGATCTATGTGGAAAATCTATGTGCCTTATGTGGTAAAAAATAAATTTCGTGTTTCATTCACTATCTTTCGTTCAAAAAAATGATTGCCTTGCGACCGATTCTCCCTTTTGCTGCGCTCTTGCTGTTACTCAGCCTGAGTTCCTTTCATTCGATAGCGCCGGCTACCCCCGAATGGGGCTTTTTCGCGCACAAACGCATCAACCGCCTGGCTGTGCTGACCCTTCCGCCGCAGATGATGGTGTTTTTCAAACCCAATATCGATTATATCTCGGACCATGCCGTAGATCCCGATATGCGTCGGTATGCCTCCAAACACGAAGGCCCCAGGCACTTCATCGACCTGGATAATTATGGGCCGCCCTTCGATCAGCTGCCCCGGCAGCGCATGGATGCCATGCAGTATTTTACCGAAATATGGGTGGTGAAAAACACCGGAGATACGGTGCAACTCTTTGGCAAACAAATGCCTGTTGCCGCTGATTTGCAGCCTGCTTACAAAAAGTATTTTAATACCCAGGTACTGCCGCGCCTGTATGAAGAAGTGGAAATACTCGATACGGATTCCCTGGCAGCCTTCCTGAACCAGCATGGCATGGCAACCGATTTTCAGGCGGCATTTTTCCGGGATCAGATGGCCCTGCATGGCGTTTTGCCCTGGCATTTGCAGCGGATGCAGCGCGACCTGACGGAAGCCTTTCGCCGCCGCGATGCGAAACGTATCCTGCGCCTATGCGCTGATATGGGGCATTATATCGGCGATGCGCATGTACCGCTCCATACGACCAGCAATTACAACGGACAAAAAACCGGCCAGCATGGCATTCACGGCTTTTGGGAAAGCCGAATTCCCGAACTCTTTGCTGATGAAAGTTACGACTACTTTGTCGGCAAACCGGCATATGTCGAGCGTTCGACAGACTGGTTCTGGGACATGGTTTTTACCAGTAACACGATGGTAGACAGCGTGTTAACGATAGAACGCGCCTTGCGCATCACCTTCCCGCCCGACCGGCAGTCATGCCCCGATATGCGCCTCGGCAGGGCTGTACTGGCCCCTTGCCGCGATTTTTCCGCTGCCTACTCCGATGCGCTCAATAACATGGTGGAACGCCGGATGCGCGCTGCTATCCACGCGGTCAGTTCTTCCTGGTACACCGCCTGGGTAGATGCCGGTCAGCCGGATATGTCGCGTATGGATATTCCTTTGCCGACCGAAGAAGAACGCAAAGAGGAGGAGGAATTGCAGAAAACATTCAACGGCGGGAAGATCATTGGACGGGCGGAGGAACACTGATGTCGTGAGTAGTGAGTAGTGAATAGTGAGTAGTGAATAGTGAGTGGCATTCCGTTTGAAGAATTTTGAGTACTTTCTTCAAACGGAATGCCACTCACT
>JALHMA010000502.1 GCA_022844265.1 Saprospiraceae bacterium
GAAATGCAAAAAGGTTGCTAAAAATGAAAGTTTTTTTTATTTATCTTCAAAAACCAGCATTTCTACCCGCCCGATTTTTTGTGTTTGAAGGGCTTGCGGCAAATTTGTGTAATCCACCGAGGCGCCAAAACGCCTCTTTGAAGCCGGAAGTATCGGCCCGGTTTCCTCCATTTTCAATACTTCTTTGAGTCTGTCGTCTTCCGGATTCAGCACAGCCGCATACCACAATCGGTTATCTTTTCCGAAAAGCAACAATTCCAGGCGCGGGTGTTCCGCCGTCCGTTCTAGCGGGTTGGAAAGTTCGGCGCTAATCTGCCAGCCCAGTTCCGAACTGGCAGCTGCGCCGCTGCCAGGGTTTGCAGGCGCCTGCATCCGCACACCGCTCAGGCCTTCTATCAACAGTACAGGCCCGGCTTGCTGCCCGATAGCACCGGCACCCGATACGCGACAGGTATCTGGCGTCCCTGAGAAATCTCCCAGCGGCCAGCCTTGAAAAAAGGCGCTGCGTCCGCGTGGCGGTACTGCTGCTGAAAAAACGGGGAATATCACTTCGGCATCACCCTTCCATTTGACGGCTTTTCCGTTGCTGTCCAGAGCTTCCATACGCAGCCAGATTTTTTGCCACTGATCCGACTGGCTGTTACAAATGCCTGTCACGAAGAATTGGCCGCCCTCTGACCAGCAGTTCAGGTGGCTGATCTGCACTTGTATCGGCGCGGCGTTGGCTGGAATTCCGTTGTTTTCCGCCTTCTGATCTGTTGATTGTTTGCAAAAAGTCAGTACAAGTGCGCCGCACACAAGGAGCACGGATAATATTTTTGTCATCTGTTCTACGCTGTTTTGTTCTTGTTGATTCGGGGCGGCGAAGTTCGGAAAAGGCTGTGATGTTTTGCAGGATTCTTGCGCGCGTAGGAATAATGGCAACGCGGATGACGCAGATAACGCGGATTTACGCGGATTTTTCCGCTTCAGAGTTGACAAGGATCAAATTATGTTCACGATTAGAAAAAAAGGTCAACTCTAAATCGGGAAAATCCGTGAAAATCCGCGTCATCCGTCCAATCCGTGTTGCCATTATTCCTACGCGGACAAGTAGCCCACGATAAACCCGAACTTGTTATCTTTGCCCGAAATATTCCACAAAACACCTTCATAATCAACCATTTACCCCAAAAAACACTCATAACTCATAACTCATAACTCATAACTTTCTTGAAATACCTGATTACCGGCCTTGGCAATATCGGCTACGAATACGAAGGCACCCGCCACAACATTGGTTTCGAGGTGGTCGATTTTTTATGCAAACAACTGGAAGGGGAATGGCGCAACGACCACCACGGCGAACTGGCGGAGGTAAAATTTAAAGGCCGCATCCTGATCCTGCTGAAACCCAACACCTACATGAACCTGAGCGGCAAAGCCATTCGCTATTGGCTGCAAAAGGAAAAAATATTGCCCGAAAACAGCGTCACTGTCCTCGATGACCTGAACCTCGAATTTGGCAAACAACGCCTACGAGCCAAAGGCTCCGACGGCGGCCACAACGGACTAAAAAGTATCCAGGAAACACTCGGCTCCGATGCCTATCCGCGCCTGCGCATCGGCATCGGCAATTCCTTTTCCAAAGGCAAACAAGTCAACTACGTCCTCGGCAAATGGTCGGAAGACGAAAAAGCGGAACTGCCGCGCATCCTGGAAAAAGCGGCGGAAGTCATTAAGACGTTTGTGACGATTGGGCCGGAACGGGCGATGAACGTGACGGGGAAGTGAGGTGAGTCCGAAGTCATCAGTACGAAGTGCGAAGTCCGTAGAGTGTGCCGTTTCATGTTTGGGAAAACTAAGTGTGGAACGTCACACTCTACGGACTTCGGACTGACGACTTCGCACTTCGGACTTATTTCCACCAATCCACTTCAGGTAAAGTCGCTTCCAGTATTATCGGCTCCAACCTGACCGGGTGCATCAATTCCATTTGAAAACAATGCAGCGCAATAGAGGCATCGGGCAATGGCGAAGGTGCGCCATATTTCAGGTCGCCCACAATCGGGCAGCCCAGGGTAGCGAGTTGCACGCGGATCTGGTGCGGCCTGCCGGTGAGCGGCGACACCCGTAAAAGGAATCCGGCGTGTTTCTTACCCATTGATTCATAATGGGTTATACTTTCTTTGGCGTCCTGATAGGTTTTTGGGAAGGCCTGCACCACATTGCGTTTTTCGTCTTTGAGCAGGAAATGCCGCAATTGACCTTCCAGTGGAAAAGGGGCTTTCACAACCAATGCCAGGTAACGTTTCTGCACCTTTTTTTCCCGGAACATGGTAGTCAGTCGCCCAAGCGCTTTATCGGTACGGGCAAAAATAACCGCCCCGCTCACAGGCCGGTCGATGCGGTGTACCGGATGCAGAAAAACCGCCCCGGGTTTGTCGTATTTCTGTTTCAGGTAGTCTTTTCCCCAGTCCGTCAGCGTGACATCCCCGGTTTTGTCTCCCTGCACCAGCCAGCCGGCGGGCTTGTTCAGCACAAGCAGGTGGTTGTCTTCGAAGATAATGGAAGGACTCATAGAGAGTGAGAGAGTGAGAGGGTGAGAGGGTGAGAGAACATCCCCCTTGGCATTTGGTTGTTTTTTGAGTATGTGCTTTTCAGGCCTGTAATTTATAGAATTCTTCTAACAGGATGCTACTCACGACTCACGACTACAGGCCTGAAAAACAATCCCCAAACCATCAGAGCCGCCAAGCGGGATGTCTCTCACCCTCTCACCCTCTCACCTCTCACTTCTCTCTCGCCTCTATTCCTCCTCTTCCACCACGCCCGTCGGGTTCCGTTCCCACATCAGGTAAGCCTTGAGAAAAGGATCGAGGTCGCCGTTGAGGATCGAATCCGGGTTGTGGATTTTGTAACCCGAACGCAGGTCTTTCACCCAGCGGTCGTCGAGTACGTAAGAGCGTATCTGGCTCCCCCACTCGATTTTGCTTTTACCGGCTTCAATTTTGTCTTTTTCCGCCTGGCGCTTGCGCATTTCCAGTTCGTACAGGCGACTTTTCAGCAAGGTCATAGCGATGTCGCGGTTGCGGTGCTGGCTACGATCCTGCTGGCATTCCGCCACGATCCCTGTGGGAATGTGCGTGACGCGCACGGCAGATTCCGTCCGGTTGACGTGCTGGCCGCCTGCGCCGGAAGCCCGGAACACGTCCCAGCGGATGTCGTCGGGATTTACCACGATTTCAATACTGTCGTCTTCGATGAGCGGGTACACAAATACCGAAGAAAACGAGGTCTGGCGTTTGCCCTGGGCATTGAACGGGCTGATGCGCACGAGGCGATGCACCCCGTTTTCACCTTTGAGCCAGCCATAAGCGTACGAGCCGCGAATTTCAATGCTGGCCGATTTGATACCGGCTGCATCGCCGTCCTGTTCAAACAGATCGATGACTTTGAAACCGGCTTTTTCAGCCCACATGCGGTACATGCGCAGGAGCATAGCCGACCAGTCGCAGGCTTCGGTGCCACCGGCGCCGGCGTTGATGGTCAGCACGGCATTCATTTCGTCCTCTTTTTGGTTGAGGGTACTTCGGAATTCGGCGTCTGCCAGAATACTTTC
>JALHMA010000503.1 GCA_022844265.1 Saprospiraceae bacterium
ACACCTGATTTGCCGTTGAGCAATGCTTCCACGGCATTAAAACCGAGAATACTGGCCAGCACACGGTCGAAGGAACTGGGCGAACCGCCGCGTTGGAGGTGACCGATGACGCTGACTTTGATATCGTCGTAAAAATCGAGTTTGCCTTCCACCAGTTTGGCAATATCATACACCGTACCCATGTGATTGCCCTCTGCCACAATCACGATACTAAACAGTTTGGAGCGTTTTGCGCTGCGTTTCAGCAGTTTGATCACATCCTCGATGGTCGATTCCTCTTCCGGGATCATCACGCCGCCGGCGCCGCCGGCGATAGCCGTATGTAATGCGATAAAACCGGAATGCCGACCCATAACTTCCACAAAAAACAGCCGGTTGTGCGAGTCGGCTGTATCGCGGATTTTGTCGACCGCCTGCACGGCCGTATTCACAGCCGTATCAAAACCTACCGTAAAATCAGTGCCGAACAGGTCATTGTCGATGGTACCCGGAATGCCGACGACCGGAATATCCGGATGTTCTTTCATAAACTGCACGGCGCCGGTAAATGTGCCGTTGCCGCCGATGGCAATCAGGGCGTCAATATCATTGTCAATCAGGTTCTCATACGCTTTATTACGCCCTTCCGGGGTCATAAAGCGTTGACTGCGAGCCGTTTTTAATACCGTACCTCCTCTGTGAATAATATTGCTGACATCCGTTGTTTCCAAACGTTTGATGGTGCCATCGATCATTCCTTCGTAACCGCGCATGATACCATATATATGCAGGTCGTTGTTAAATGCATTGCGCACAATAGCCCGCACGGCAGCATTCATACCTGGCGCGTCGCCGCCGGAAGTGAATACTGCAATTCTTTTTATTTCTTTATTCATGGTTACAGAAAAGCCGCATTCATTACAGAAGGACTTACTTTTTTTACCTCAAAAATTGTTCAATCGGTTGGGTGCATGTGGTAATCAGCCAACTGATAGATGGGTTTGCGAATGATAACGCCGGCTTTGAGTTTCCGTTCTTCCATACATTTGACCAGAATTTCCTGAAAATGGTAGGCAATAGAACCCACAAAATGCACCGGGACATATTGATACCCATTGTATTTACATGCCTGGCGATCCAGGAACTCGCCCAGACAAGCGGCGACCATTTCGCGTATAAACGGGTGTTGCAGGTTATCGCCGAGGAAACGGGTAAAAGTAGCCAGGTAAGCATTGGCGCCTTTTTCATAAATTTTATCCTTGATGACGTCCATGCCCTCCGGGTACGCTTCGTCAAAAGCCGTATTCAGGTCGGAAGGCAACTCCCGGTAAAACTTGGCGCGCAACAGCGCCTTACCCAGGTGGGTGCCGCTGCCTTCATCGCCCAGCAGCCAACCCAACGACGGGACGTTATCCAGAATTTTATTACCATCGAAATAACAGCTGTTCGAGCCTGTACCGAGAATGCAGCAGATACCCGCAGTATGCCCGCAGGTAGCGCGGGCTGCCGCCAGCAGGTCATGCTCTACCTCCACTTTGGCATTGGGGAAAACCGCCTTCAACGCCAGTTCCACGATTTCTGCGCGGTGTTCGTCGTGTACGCCGGTACCGTAAAAAAATACCTCCTTTACGTCCTTGACTTTCAGTTTAGGCGCCAATTGTTCCTGTACAATGGTTTTGATTTCTTCCGTTGTGTGGAAGAAAGGGCTGAACCCCACGGTGTTTTCCAACTGTTGATCGCGTCCGCCATGCAGCAGCAGCCAATCGCATTTTGTAGAACCGCAATCTGCTATTATTACCATGATATTAATGATAAATGATGAATGATAAGTGATAAGTGATGAATGATAAATGATGAATGCCTGACGCGGAGCCAAACATTCATCATTTATCATCCATCATTCATCATTCATTTACTATTTGTAAAAAGTACACGAATGGCGCAAAAATAGATTTTTCCCCATATAGCGTGTGCATTCACATG
This sequence comes from Saprospiraceae bacterium, assembly GCA_022844265.1. Classification (GTDB taxonomy): domain Bacteria; phylum Bacteroidota; class Bacteroidia; order Chitinophagales; family Saprospiraceae; genus M3007. The sequence goes on from JALHMA010000503.1 coordinate 1,963, forward strand.
TAATGATGCAATTAAATATTTTAATGAGTCTGCTCCGGGATATAACAAACAGCAGGCAGCAGATGCGGTTTAACTGCCGTTCTGTAAAAATACAAAACGACCTATGTACCCATTTGTAACACTCGGCCTTTTATGGATTGCCGCCCCGTTTGCAGCATATTCTATTCAAAATCAAAAGATTACATTTTCAAAAGCGTTGCTGATCTGGGGCGCCGCTCTTATTTTCTGGTATTTGGGCATGGCTGCTTTGGGATATAAAGCCATCGGTGAAGAAGGAGATTACAATGGCTGGACGGTCGCCTGGTGGTTCTATAATTTTTTTATTTTTCAGGCATTCCGCTTACCCAAAAGTACGGCCCGAAACATCTTGATTGCTCCCGGCCTGGTGTTGACCGGCCTGGTTTGCCTGTGGATGGCTGTCATTGTGTTTGCCAACTTGTTTTTTGGGGAAGCACTGAGGTAACATCTGCGCGGTACGAGCAGGTGTTATCTCAGTGTGGAGTTGCTATCGTTCCGAGATGTCACCTGCTCGTGCCTCGCAAATGACACCTCTTCACTGGCACTACATCTCCGAAGTAAAATGGAACTGTATTTTCGGGAAATTTTCTTGCGCGGTTTGCAGTACCCAGGCCGTTTCGGCTAAAAAAACCGTATTCCCATCGCTGTCTTTTGCAATGTCGCGTTTGCGGCGATCCAGAAACTCCGCCATGGCCTTCGGGTCGTCTGAAGTCACCCAACAGGCTTTGTTCAGGTTAACGGGTTCGTAGCGGCATTTGGAGCCGTATTCGCTTTCCAGGCGGTGTTGGATCACCTCAAATTGCAGCTGGCCCACCGTACCGATAATACGCCTGCCATCGCTCTGGCGGGTGAACATTTGCGCTACGCCTTCGTCCATCAGCTGGTCGAGTCCCTTTGCAAATTGTTTTTGTTTCATCGGATCGGCATTCTCCACGTACCGGAACTGTTCGGGCGAGAAGGCCGGGATACCTTTGAAATGAAGCGTTTCACCTTCTGTCAGGGTATCGCCTATTTTAAAGTTGCCGGAATCGTACAGACCGACCACATCGCCCGGATAGGCTTCTTCCAGCAGGGTCTTTTTGGAAGCCATGAACATGGTGGGGTTGGGGAATTTCATATCGCGGCCCAGTCGCATGTGCCGGTAGTTCTTGTTGCGCTCGAATTTGCCCGAACATATCCGCAAAAAAGCAATGCGGTCGCGGTGCCGCGGATCCATGTTTGCGAATATTTTGAACACAAAACCGCTGAATTTTTCCTCTTCCGGGTGCACCATGCGCTCTTCAGTCTGACGTGGCAGCGGCGTCGGAGCAATTTCCACAAAACAGTCCAGCATTTCTTTCACGCCGAAATTATTGACGGCAGAGCCGAAGAAAATAGGGCAAATTTTGCCGGACTGATAGTCTTCTTTTTTGAATTCCGGGTACACGGTTTCCACCACTTCCACCTCGCTGCGCAGTTCACGGGCAGCGCTTTCACCGATGTGTTTTTCCAGATCGGGACTGGCCAGGTCTTCAAAAACGATGATATCTTCGTCTTCCTGCTTGCTGTGCGGGTTGAACAGAACGAGTTTTTTCTCGTACAGGTTGTACACGCCTTTGAAACGCTGACCCATGCC
>JALHMA010000504.1 GCA_022844265.1 Saprospiraceae bacterium
AAATATTGGGAACACGCTTTATATCGAGTGTATTCTTCTAACTCGATGCCACTCACTACTCACCACTCACGATTACAGGCCTGAAACTCCCAGGTCAAAAACCATAACGGCAGCCAAAGGGGACGTCTCTCACTCTCTCACCTCTCACTCTCTCACCTCTCTCACCCCTCTCACCCCTCTCACTTCTTAGAAACATGTCTGTAAAAAAATCTTTCGTACTCCGCATAGACGAGGCCACGTACGCGGCGCTCGAAAAATGGGCTGCCGACGAGTTTCGCAGCGTGAACGGCCATTTGGAATGGATAATACACCAGGCCCTGAAGGACGCGGGGAGGTTGGGGAAGGTGAAGAAAAAAGGGAAGCCGGAAGAGGATGGTTTATGAGTTTTGGGATGCAAGTGGTTCGGCGAGAGATACTTCCAGATGATAGCGCCGGTTTCGGCATTGACGGCGCAAATTACTCGTATTCAATAAAAATAAATTCATCTGTGTTGCAAAACGCGGATGTATAAACATTTTATACCCTCATTTTTGTCCTGGAAAAATCCGGGAAATATGAGCAACTGGTTCGTTACATTTTTCAATTCTATTTTTACCCAATACAGCTACGGCGAACTGTTTTTAAGTACGACCGCATATTTCGCTGTTTTATATTTCGGACTGGGGTGGCTCTACTGGAAAACGTGCCGTGTGTTGTGCAGTTGGGGAATGATGGAAAAAATCAACCAACAGCCGTATTCGCGCGAGCAGCTGCGCTTCGAACTGCGGCAGTCCATGTATTCCATCCTGATTTTCGGCTTGTCGGCCTTGCCTGTAAAGTATCTTATTGCATTGAATGTCATACAGTTGCGCGAAAACACCCTGCTCAATACCCTTTGGGGTTTGCTCGTGCTGACGTTCTGGAATGAAATCCATTTTTACACTATCCATCGGCTGTTGCATCAGCCGGTATTAATGAAACATATTCACCGGGTGCACCACCGTTCTGTGGTACCTTCCGTGTTTTCTGTGTACAGTTTTCACCCTCTGGAAGCGGCTTTGCTAAGCAGCGTATTGCTGAGCATTGCGCCTTTTTATAATTTTTCTTCGGCTGCCCTGATGCTGTTCCCGACAGTCAGTATCTTCATAAACTTCAGCGGACATTCCAACTACCGTCTGGTCCTGAAAACCAAACCAAGATGGCTATTATTTGCCACCAAACACAACGACCACCATGGTAAAGCCGGACGGAAATACGGCTTCATGACGAACTTTATGGATGATCTTTTCACTAAAACTGAAAAATGAGCGACGTATTTATCACCTCAACCGGTGTTTTCCTGCCAGGCCAACCAATTTCTAATGACGAAATGGAGGATTATCTGGGACGTATCAACGGCAACCCAAGCGTTGCTAAAAACCGGGTATTGAAGCAAAACGGCATTCAGGCGCGCCATTATGCCATTGATAAAAACCAGAAAACGTTGTTTCAGAATGCCGACCTGGCGGCTTTTGCACTACAAAATGCATTACAAGCAGTTAGTTTTGACCCGAAAAAAGTGCAGATACTGGCCACCGGCACCACCCAGGGAGACTTACCCATTCCAGGTTTTGCCAGCACTGTTCATGCGCGTTCCGATTTAGGGCGTTGCGAACTGGCGAGTTTCCAGAGTGTATGCTCCAGCGGGGTGATGGCGATTCAGACGGCTTTCCAGCAACTGAAAAGCGGCGAAAAATCGAATGCCCTGTGTGTGGGCAGCGACCTGCCGAGCCGCCTGTTCAAGTCTTCGCGTTATGATGCGCAACATTTGAAATCGGTGCCTTTCGATACCGAATTTTTGCGCTGGATGCTCTCGGATGGAGCGGGGGCTTTTTTACTGGAAAATAAAAAGCCGGCCAACCGGCCTGCCTTGAAAATTGAATGGGTGGCGCTGAAATCCTTTGCCAATGATTTCCCATTGTGCATGTACATAGGTAAAAACACGCCGACGGATGAACAATCGTGGCTCGACTATGACCATTATGAGGCTGCCGTACAGGCAGGCGCCATGAACCTGAAACAAGACATTCGCCGCTTGGATCAGGTGATTCAAAACGGCGTGACGCACTTTTTTGAACTCATCGACGAAGGCAAAATCAACCCCAAAAAGATCGACTGGCTGTGTTGCCATTACTCTTCAGAAATATTCGTGCAGCCGATCCGCGATTTGCTGGCGAAAGGCGGCGTGGTCATCGAGGAAAACAAATGGTTCAGCAACCTGACAACCAAAGGCAACACAGGCTCGGCATCCATTTTTATTATGGTGGATGAATTGTTCAAAAGCGGGCGACTCAAAGACGGCGATATCATCCTGTGTATGGTGCCCGAAAGCGGGCAGTCTATTACTTCTTTTATGCAGTTCACAGTCAGTTTGCCGCAGGAGAAAAGTCAAAAATCCTTTCCGGTGCGGGAGATTGAGGCGCCCCGACTGGAACTGGAACAAAGCGAGGTAGCAGAATGGCTGGTGCGTCAACTCACCCATGTCTGGGTCAATTTTGAAACGGAACTGCTGGGCGTTCCGATTGTCAGGAAAATCCACGAAGGGCACCTGAGCATAGAAGACTATAAACTGTTGCTGAAAGACCTGCGCCAGCAGGTGATCGACGGTTCGCAGTGGATTTCGCGGGCTGCTTCCAATATCAGTATCGATCTGTTTGAATTGCGCTCGGCTTTTATCGTTCATACTGCTGCCGAGCACAAAGATTACCAGATGCTGGAACGCAATTATGTGGCGCTTGGAGAAGACCTGGAGGATTTGTTACAGGCAGAGAAAAACATTGGTAGTCAGGCACTTAGCGCGTTTATGTTTCATCAGGCAGGCCAGCCGAATCCGATCGACCTGTTGGGCGCCATGTTTATTATCGAAGGCATTGGCAACCGACTGGCGGCTTTCTGGGGCGCCATGATACAGGAGCAACTGGGTTTGCGCGATGATCAGGTTTCATTTTTTACCTACCATGGCGTGGCAGACGAAGGGCATTTTAAAAACCTGGAAAAAGCCTTGAATCACCCGCGTATGACCATGGACGTTGCCAAACGAATCGTAAAAACGGCGCGGATTGTGGCGCGTCTGTACAAGATGCAGCTGGTGGAACTTGGGAATTATTGAATCTGATCCCGAAAGTTTTAAACTTTCGGGAAGTTGGTGGTAACGCAAAATTAAACTTCACATTCATCCGTAAATATGGCGTTATTCATCTATTGCTTTATGCTGTATTGCATCGGAGGCGTCAGTTCATCCATCACGTATCACCGGATATTGACGCACCGGATAGCCATTTTAAAGCCATTTTTTAGAAAAATCTTGCTCATTTTGGCCTTGCCTGCGGGGACTCCTGTGCAATGGGTGGGTACGCACCGGCAGCACCACCAGTTTGTGGACAGAGCGGGCGATCCGCATTCGCCGGTGCTGGACGGGTTTTGGTACGCGCATTGCGGCTGGTATATTCCGACGAGAAATGTTTTTATTTGTGTGGTTTATGCCTTGTCCGGGGTTTTCAGGATATACTTCGATGCTTACTGGCGGCCCAGAACCAATCAGCAATACAACGATAAAGCCAGTGATAT
>JALHMA010000505.1 GCA_022844265.1 Saprospiraceae bacterium
TGCAATTGCTCCAGGTCCTGAACGGGTGGAGGCGTACCGGAAACACGGATACCGTCGATATAATAGTTGGTGGCATTTGAGCGCGAACCTTTGATGTTAATCGCACCGCCATCTATCGAAGTGGTACCTGCGGTGGTGGCCACAATCGCATTGACGCTACGTGTCGGCAGGTTTCTGATCTGGTCGGAAGTAAGCGTCTGACCGCCAGATGTTTTGTCCTGCTCGATGAGCGGCACCTTGTAGGCCACAATATCCACCACATCCAATGTCAGGTTATCCGACATAGTCTGATTCAGGAAGTTGATCTGCGCCGTCAGGATTTTCACGCCCGTAACGCGCGCAGTTGAAAATCCGGTGTAGGAAAATTCCACGTCATAGGTGCCTGGGTCGATCGGTATCCGAAAGTTGCCTTCGTAATCCGTGATGGCGCCCCGTATCATATCGGCGCCTTTCGACACTTTGACGGAAGCACCGATCAGCCCCTCGCCTTTGTCGTTCGTCACTTTGCCCGACAGTACAGTAGACTGGGCAAATGCAGTACCGACGCAGCAAAACATGGCAATGGTTAAGAGTAAAGAACGTACCATAGAAAAGTGGTTGAAAAAATGGTGTAAAGTTGCTATCAGTTGAGTTCTAAATGTTTGATATTCAGCGTACTAAACTTTTATTCGGGATCGGGAACAATAAAAAAGGCTGCAATGATAGTAAAACCATTCTTTAGCAGCGCGTCTCATTTGGCATAATATCGGGATTTTGACAAAAGCAGCCAATGGTTTTTGCAGTTTTCAGCTCAGTGAGGTGATACAACTGCGCTTATTTTTTCCAGCAACACGGCTGCCAGCAGGTATTTCGACTCCTGCGTCCACCCTGCAATATGCGGTGTCAGTACTACATTTTCGAGTGCATGCAAACGTTGGTACAGTGCCGCTTCCGCTGCTGAAAAGGTTTGTGGTTTTTCGTTTTCAAATACATCCAGACATGCGCCTCCTATCCTGTTTTCTTCCAATGCCGCTACCACATCGGCCGTGTGGATGCAGGCGCCCCGCGCCGTATTTATCAGGATAAATCCTTTTTTGCAGCGTCCGATAAAATCCGCATCCACAAGGTGGCGGGTTTCAGCGGTCAGCGGCAGGTGCAAACTGATCACGTCCGCCATCTCCTGTATCTCGCTCAGGCTGCTTTCCCGTACCCAGGGCATTTCAGATGCGTAACCGGGTGTTTTATACTTGTCAAAAGCCAGTACGGTCATTTCCATACCCGCCAGTTTTCGGGCAAACTGGCTGCCGGTATGCCCGAAACCAATAATTCCGATCGTTTTCCCACGCAGTTCATTGCCCCGGTTGGCTTCCCTGCGCCAGATATCGGACCGAACTTCCCGGTCGGAGCGCAACAGATTATTCATCAACGCCAGCAACATCCCCAATGCCTGTTCCGCTACGGCATTCCGGTTTCCCTCCGGGCTGCTCAACACCGCGACGCCGCGTTCGGCGGCATACGTCCGATCCACAATTTCCATCCCGGAGCCTAACCGACCCACAAAACGAAGTTGAACTGCCTTATCCAGAAAAGCCCGGTTGACGAATATCTTACTGTTGATAATCAAACCTTCGTAATCGGAAATCAGGTTTAAAGTATTCTCGGGGGTAATGTCGGGCATGAAATCGCAGGTATAACCCAATCGTTCCAGCCCATCAGCCAATAATGGATGACAATCATCCGTGATGAGCACTTTTTTCATGCTGGATATTTAGTCAAATGTCGGCTCCTTTTGTTAGAGCATTGCGGTAAAATGTGTGAATGGTAGTTGTCTGTCAGCGAATGCCGTTTCTAATTTCGTGGAAGAATTTGACAGAAGTTGGCCGTTTGACCGACTTAGCGGAAATTTGCCCCGCACTTCTGCATATTCCCAGTACTCGATGCCACCCATTTACCGACTGGCGGCAAAGATATTTAGACGAACACATGAAACACATCTTTTTTTTGATTCTGACTACTTTAGCATTTTTGGCATGCACTTCAGCGGAGCCACCCAAAAAATATTTTTTTGATTGTTATGCCCGTTTCGACGAACAGGCCGCAAAAACAACTGCCGAAGCAAGTTGGAAAGAAGGCGAAGGAAATCCGCTGCCCGTGGAACCGCCCGGCGGCATTCGCTACCAGAAGACGGATATGAAATTAGTGCCGATCCAGGGCATTACCTACCAGTACGCCTACCCGGCAGGTTATACCCGCGACCACCTTTTTCAATGGAAAACTGCGGAAGGTAAATCCATGGAATTTACCCTGCAAATGCCCGCCCTGGATAGTATCTACTTTGAACCGAAGGTGTTGTCGCGCAGCCAGGCGGCCCGCTTTTTCTGGAAAGGCTCACCGCTCGAACGCGGCGAAGCAATGGTCTTTATGTGGGAAAATGCAGCCCAAAACCTGACAGTTCCGATTGAATTGTACCATATCGGCAACACTACAAACATCGAATTCCCAGCCGTAAAAATGGCCGAACTCCCTGCCGGCGACTGGACGTATTACGTCGTGCGAAAAAAACTGCAGAAGGCCACCATCGACGGCGTGTCGGTCAGCGGGGTGTCGGAGTACTACACCAGGCCGCAAGCGATAACAATTAGAGGGTGAGAAGTGAGAGGGTGAGAGGGTGAGAAGTGAGAGGGTGAGAGATACATCCCGTTTAGCCGCCCGGGTGGTTTTTGGTATTGTTTTTTCAGGCCTGTAATCGTGAGTGGCATCTCGTTAGAAGAAGGGACTCAATAATTCTTCAACGAGATGCCACTCACGATTACAGGCCTGAAAAAACAATGCCAAAAACCACCCGGGCGGCTAAACGGGATGTATCTCTCACCCTCTCACTTCTCTCACCCTCTCACCCTCTCACTTCTCTCAGACCTCCATCACCGTTCCACAATGCTCGCAGGTGCGGGCAGCCATATCTGCTTTAAATGCGCCGATGGCCTCCCTGATTTGTGTGCCGATATCTTTGAGCGGAAATTCTGCTTCGTGCAATGGAGCATGGCATTTTTCACAAAACCACAGCAGTTTATCTATTTCGCCGGGGTGGCGATGGCGTTCGAGCACCAGTCCGACAGTGCCTGCCGGGCGCTGCGGGGAATGTGGAATACGGGCCGGCAACAAAAACATCTCGCCTTCGCGGATATCGATGGTTTCCGGTTCGCCGGCTTCATTGATAATTTTTACCTGAATATCTCCTTCCAACTGGTAAAAGAGTTCTTCTCCTTCTTCCCAGTGGTAGTCTTTGCGGCCATTGGGGCCACCCACCACCATGACAATAAAGTCGTCGTTTTCTACATATATCTGCTTGTTGCCGACAGGCGGTTTCAGCAGGTGGCGGTTTTCATCGATCCATTGGGTGAGGTTGAACGGTCGGGCGATTGGCATAGGATACGTTTTGGTTAGGCGACAAATGTACGTGTTTGGTGTTTGGTGTTTAGTGTTTCGGGCGCTTCGCGTTTGGCAGTAGTTGATATTTTGGTCGAATTTTCACAAATGCCAAAAGCGAAGCGCCCTAAACACGAAAAACCAAACACCAAACACT
>JALHMA010000506.1 GCA_022844265.1 Saprospiraceae bacterium
AACTGCACACCGGTTGACATCCTCGAACCGACAGTAGCAGTGATCCGTGCGGACCAAAGTGACCACGTTACTTACCCTGCCGGTTCCCCACAAAGCATCGTGGTAACCTGCGATGATGAGGGCACAAACGTACCGGTAGAAGTATGGCTGATCGACGCAGCAGGCAATGCAGATTTCTGTATCGCTTACGTGAACGTACAAGCCAACATCGTTGGTTGCGACGGAACCGTTCCGTCTGCTACCGTAGCAGGTGCATTGGCAACAGAAAATGTACAGAGTGTTGACGAAGTATCTGTGGCCTTCAATATTGCTCCAAGTGCGAATGTGATGCAGGTTGTTGACGGAAACTATGCCTTTACTTCTGTTCCTATGGGTTCCAATGTAACGGTTACACCGGCAAAAGACAATGATCCGCTGAACGGCGTAACGACGTATGACTTAGTGTTGATCTCCAAACACATCCTTGGTCTGGAGCCATTGACAACGCCTTACAAAATGATCGCCGCTGACGCGAACCGTTCCGGTTCGATCACGACATTCGACATCGTGGAATTCCGCAAACTGATCCTGGGCATTTATGAAGAACTGCCTGCGAATACTTCCTGGCGCTTTGTAGACAAGGCCTTTAACTTCCCTGTTCCTACGAATCCGTTCCAGACGACCTTCCCGGAAAACATGTCGATCTCCAACCTGGCTGCCAGCTATATGAACGGCGACTTCGTGGGTGTTAAAATCGGTGACGTGAACAACACTGTGATTGCGAACGAACTCCAGTCTGTAGAAGATCGTACGGCAGGTACCCTCGTATTCGATGTGGCCGCAGCATCTCCGTCGGTAAACGCCGGTGAAGAGGTAGTTGTGAACTTCAAAGCCGCTGACATCATGCTGGGTTACCAGTTTACCATGAATTTCAATGGTCTGGAAGTAGTAGAAGTATTGCCTGGCGCCAACATGACAACTGATAACTTCGGCGTATTCGCCGATGCGATCACTGCCTCGGCAGAAGGAAATGCTACTGAATTCGCAGTGAAATTCCGCGCGACTGCATCCGGCGACCTCAGCCGTATGCTGGCTGTATCCAGCCGCATCACCAAAGCAGAGGCTTACACAGATGGCGGTCAGCGCAATGAAGTGGCTTTCCGCTTCGAAGGCGCAAATGGTCCGGTGATCGGTGCAGGTTTCGAACTGTTCCAAAACCAGCCGAACCCGGTTGTAGGCAAAACGATTATCTCGTTCAACCTGCCTGAATCTGCTGAAGCGACGCTGAGAATCACCAACGTGGAAGGTCGTATTGTAAAAGTTGTCAATGGCACTTTTGCAAAAGGTCTGAATACTGTTACCTTAAACCGTGCTGAACTGGAATCCGGTATGCTGTTCTACGAACTGTCTGCGGGTAAAAACAGCGCTGTGAAGAAGATGATTATCGTAGATTAATATCTGTCGATTCTCGACTTTAAAATAGAAAGGAGTCATTCCGATGTTCGGGATGGCTCCTTTTGTTATGGGCTCAAGGTTGATGAGGTTGATAAAAAGGTTTATTAAGTTGATATTGGCCACTCGTTAAAGTGTTTAATCTCAATTTGAGCAGCTATTATCAACTTTATGAACCTTTTTATCAACCTTATCAACCTTTTTGTCAGTTATTCCTTTTTTGGCCCGCTTTTTGAAAAGTGGGTATTATCCTTTTTAATCCTGCGTTGCAAAACGTTTCCCGTTCCTCCGCCAGGAGGTAATTTCATGACATCTTTTATATTAGAAATCCAATTGTTTCCCATGAATCGTTGTGTACGACGCATTGTATTCGCATTGGCCGGCTGGCTGTTCCTGTCTACAGGAACACTTGCTGCGCAGGTAGGGTTTTCATTGCCCTTTTTCAACAATGCCACACCCGGTACGATCCTGAATGTCCCCCTTAAAGTGACAGGGTTCAATAATATCGCATCCGTACAGTTTGTACTCAGCTGGGATCCGCAGGTACTTGGTTTTTTTTCCATTGATAATTTCAACCTTCCCGGACTTGATGCGGCAGAGTTTAACAGCGCGCAGGCACTTTCCGATGGTATTGTTCGTTTTGCCTGGGTCAGCAGTAATTTGCAGATGGGTACGACGATGCCCGATGAAACGCTTATTTTCAGATTGCGCCTGCAAGTGATCGGGCCGATCAACTCCGGTTCAGCAGTAACCATTACACAGTCTCCACCTACCAGTTTCGAGGTCAATCAAATCAACAACGGCGTACTGCAATCCTTAAATATGAACCAGGTACAGTTGACAAACGGTTTTGTTGCGGTAGGTTATACGGTTGGAACGACGGAGATTTCCGATGAGGCTGAATGGCCTGTAAGCATTGTTCCCAACCCATTTTCAGAAACAGCCGAAATATTTTTTGAAAACGAAGAAGGCGCTGATATACAGATGTTTATAACAGATGTAGCAGGGCAAATTATCATTGAAAAAAATATTATTTCGCCTGTTTCAAGCCAACATGGCATGGAAATTGCCTCTTCTCAATTACGTGAAAAAGGCATGTATTTTTTGATATTACGCACTGATAAACGATCGTGCGTCCGACCATTGTTCTTGTTTTGATTCACATTTATTTCATCATCATCCCACTTCCGCGTTAAGATGAAACCGATTACGAGCATCCTCATTGCAGGACTGTTATTCATTGCCCTTCAATTATCCGGGCAGGCTTTGGTGACAAGTTTTACTCCTGCCACAATTACCTCTCCCGTAGGTAGTACTGTGACTCTTCAATTTAAAGTCACCAACTTTACGAACATCTCGTCCGTTCAGTTTCCCATTAAATACAATACTACATCTTTGCAGTATTTAGGGGTGAACGACTTCGCGCTGCCCGATTTGGGCGCCGGTAATTTCAACTCTATCCCCGCGCAGGGTGCGGTGCGTTTTACCTGGTTTCCAGACCCTGCCGTCAATCCGAACGGGGTTACAGTACCAGATGGCACGGCTATTTTTACCGTTTCGTTTATGGTATTGGCGCAGGGAGCATCTCTGGTAAATCTTTCCCCCAGCGTGGCGCCCAGCATCGAGGTGATCCGCAATGGCGTACCGATTACAGTGTCGTATCAAAACGGCGGATCAACCATCACAGGTGGTTCCGGCGGCGGCAATCCGCCCCCCAGCACTTTTCAGGTATTAGCCAATACCATATTTATTCCGAAAGATTCCATCCGCTGTATGCCGGTGACCGTCAATAATATGACGAATATCATTTCAGCGCAATATGCCATGCACTGGAATACCAGTGTATTGCAATACCAGAATACAAAAGCCTACGACCTTCCGTTCCTGACGGCTTCCGATTTTAACTTGCCCGCCACACCTCCCGGCACGTTGTTGCTGGGTTGGGACGACGAGGCGCTGCAAGGCGTAACCCGTGCCAACGGGCATAAAATTTACGAAGTATGTTTTAAAGGTATCGGCGCCGTCGGATCCAATTCACTGGTCACTTTTGACGGCGTGGGTATTCCTGCCGGTTCGGGTGGCGCGGAAGCGTACAATGTCTC
>JALHMA010000507.1 GCA_022844265.1 Saprospiraceae bacterium
CACCGCAACATATCGCAACAGGTTAAAGCATCGGGAGCGTTCCCATCTGGTTTAGAAATTGCAGAGCGCTCTACACTTCAACCGTTGTTCACTCATTCCCCTTCCCCATTCACCCACCCCAACCACATTTTCATCCATTTCCCACCACAGCATTCATCAGGCGTTTTACTTTTAACGGCAACTAAAACCAACTGCGATGCGATACCAATACCTCCTGTTTCTGTGTTTCTGTTGGGTTTCCCCACTGGCCGCGCAACGCTGGGAAGTATACGGCATCATTCGCAGTACAACAGGCGAAGTTGTGCCGGGCGCTTCGGTATACATCAACGATACCGTCGGCGTGGTCTCCAATGAAAGCGGGCTGTACAAAATTGTGAGCGATACGCGCCCCACGGAATTGACCGTGCAGCATTTGGGCCACTTTTCGCGCCGGATACTACTGCCGGCCGGGGCATTTGAAAACCAGCGCCTGCAAATAGACGTGCTGCTCACCGCACAATTCGTCGCGCTGCCGCCGGTAGACATTGTTGCACCCAAAGTACAAACCCTGATAACGGAGGATTTCTCCATCGAAATCTACGACTATGAATTTGTAGGCGAAAACCTGCTGCTGTTGCTCCGGCAGCGCAATCAGCATTTGTTGCGCCTGGTCGGAGAATCGGGCGAGTTGCTCTCCGAACTGCCGCTGGCCGGGAATCCGCGCCGGCTCCACCGCAGCTGCACCGGCGGATTACATGCTGTGGGATCACATTTTGCCCAGGAATTGATCGTCAACGTCCTGGAACTGGATACTTTTCCGCGCTATGATGTCCGACAATTCAGGTCTGTCATCGAGCCTTGTGTGCTCAAACATGACCGTTATTACATTTACCGCAAGGCTACTTTGTTCAACCAGGCCATCCACTACTGGTTCTTTGACGCTTACGGAGGTCGGCATCATCTGACCGGGATACTGAACCGGGCGGCCATACGGGAAGCGTACCGGGTCTACCGGAATTTCCTGCAAAATTTACCTTTTACAGTCCGGCCTGAAAAAACGCCGTATTCCGAATCGATCGACAAGCATTTTAACCTGGATGAACAACCGAACGAACACGAAGCGCCACTGGACATCAAAATGCTCCTCCCACTGACAGTTTCTGCCGATCAAACCGCCTGGCTCGGCGCTTTAAAAACCATAGAATCCGACTCCAACTACGCACCGCTTTTTAAAATAGGTGATAAAATTTTGATTTTTGACCATGTAAACGAAGAAATACGGCAATTCGACGACGCTTTTCGCCGGGAAAGCAGTATTCCCATCGTTTATCAAAAAGAGAAAGGCTGGAGAAAGGAATTGCTCAAAGACGATGTTACACAGGCCTTGTATGCGCATTTTGCACCCGATGGCCGGCACGAATTGCAAAAGATAGACGTGGGCAGCGGCGCTGTTATAAAATCATACCCGATGGATGATGTGTTGTACCTGTCCCATCATTTCAAAATCCGAAACGGGTATTTGTATTACCTCGGGCAGGAGCATGTGCATATTCCGAATTGTAAATTGTTCAAGGTCAATATTGCACAGCAGAATAAGCAATAAAGTCCGAAGTCGATAGTGCGAAGTGCGAAGTCAACAGTCCGAAGTCGTCAGATAAGTAATCCCATCGAACAAAAACAACGAAATATCCGGCAAAAAGCCATCAACTTCTTAAAAAAGTCGCTGCCGGGTTTTCTGTGTTCTATCTTTCCGGCAAATCACCTTGCCATGCTGACCCTGTTGAGTATTTCTGTTTCCGAAGCCGTTCGTACGCTGCGCGGCAACCTGCTGCACACTTTGCTTTCCACCCTCGGCATCGTGATCGGTGTGGCTGCACTGATTGCAATCCTGGCATTGGGCGACGGCATGGAGCAGTACGGCCGCGAGCAAGTATCCTCCACCACCGATCTTTCTACCATTATGATTATCCCGAATACCCGGGAGGAAGTGGATGGTATGAATATGGAAAAAGAAGATGCAGTCACATTCGACCTCGATGACGCCACCGATTTATCGGCTCAGGTACAAGGCAACGCCGATATCATGCTGCAATGCGACTTTCGCGCTTACCTGCAATTGGTCGGCGACACGCTTCGCAAGCCTGCCCAAATTCTTGCTACGCTACCCAGGCCTTTAACTGAAAAACAAGAAGTAGCACTCGGGCAAGTATTTACGGCAACGGAAATGAATGCACGCGATTCCGTAGTCGTGCTCAACCACCTGCTGGGCATGCGTTTTGCGCCCGACAGCAACCTGGCCGGATTGATCGGTAAAAAACTGGACCTGGGTGGGCGCCAACTCCGGGTTTTGGGCATCCTGAAAGCGCAGGAGAAAGAAAAGACACCCCTGGCTTATATACCGATATTTGTATTGAACCAGGCGGAGTTAAAGAAAAACACACCTGATATGGCCGTGGTAGCTCATAAAGTGGAAGATGTCAGCCAACTCAAAGCGCGTACGGAGCAATGGCTCGACCAGCGGTTTGCAGGCGGCAAAAAACAATTCCGGGTATTCACCAACGACTTCCGGCTGGAACAACTGCAACAGGCCATCCTGGTTTTTAAAATCGTAATGGGCATGATCGTGGGCATCGCGATACTCGTGGGCGGCATCGGCGTGATGAATGTCCTGCTCATGTCTGTCACCGAACGCACCCGCGAAATCGGCGTCCGCAAAGCCCTCGGCGCCAAACGCAAAACCATCGCTATGCAGTTTCTGGCGGAGTCGCTGGCGGTATCGCTGCTGGGTTGTTTGTTCGGTATGCTGCTGGGCATGTTGTTCATGACAGCGGCAGTACCGCTCATCAAACATTTTACGGAAGTAGATTTCCGCATTGCCTTTGAACCCGCGTCATTTATGGTGGTTGTCATCGTCGCCATTATGATCGGTATTATTTTCGGGACTTATCCAGCCTGGAAAGCATCGAAATTATCGCCTGTGGACGCCATACGACATGAGTAATATCATAGAATCCGACTATTATACAAGAGCCTGATTCTGGTTGGACGCAGTGGCCGCGTAGCGGCATAAGGTCGGTAGCAACAAATGCCATGCGTATTCACAAGGTGCGTAGCACCGAAACAAGGCTAAATGTTACGGTGCTACGCACCTTTGTACGTTGCTCTTTGGTTTGTCTACCGACCTTATGCCGCTACGCGGCTACGGAACCCCGGGAAATTAATCTCCTTCTTTTCTGGCTACTTTATGTACTGAACCGCACCTTTTTTTACCACAACGGACACCAAGTGGTTTTCACAAAGGACACAAAGCGTAGAGTTGACTCGTCCCGCTTAGTCTTTTCTGTAAGCCTGGCATGAATCATCACAAATGACCCAAAAAAGAGTGGTCAACTCTACGCATAGTGTCCTTTGTGAAAACCACTTGGTGTCCGTCGTGGTAAAAAAACATGTGTTATAATCCTTAGTATGATACACAATATTCTTCGCTTGAGCGGCATTCCTGGCAAAATTGTCGCCCGGAGCG
>JALHMA010000508.1 GCA_022844265.1 Saprospiraceae bacterium
GTAACCCTCCTGCGCCATGTGGTGCATCCAGAGTTCGCCGCCGGCCAGCCAGCCGTTGGTGACCATTTGCACATGAGGGCCGTTGTACACATAAACCAACGCGGGATATTGATTGGAAGTAACAAAATCGGGCGGCAGAATCATACGGGCATTCAGCATGGGACCACCCGGTGAAGGCAGCTTCACCAGGCGCGTAAGACCCAACTGGTAGCCGTCTAAAGGGTTTTTGGCCCCGAAAACGATCCGGCGTTCCTGCGGACGCGCTACCGATTGGAGGTATACCAAACGAGGCGTTTCAGTGCTGGAAAACACATCCAGCGCCCAGGCGCCGTTGCTGCTCATCAGGCCGTTGTGGATACCCTCTTCAGTGCTCAGGCGACGAACTGTGCCCGTTTTCAACTGAGCGCCATACACATAGCGATTCAATCCCGTCTCGTCGGCTACCTGATAAAAACAGTTTTCTCCTTTGGTATCGAAGCCGTAGAAATTGGTCACAGGCATAGCGCCTTTGCTTACCTGGCGCTGTTCCATGCCTGATAAATTGCAGAGATACAAGTGGTTATATCCGTCGCGTTCGCTTTGCCACAGAAACTGATCGTTGCTGCCCGGCACAAAAACGGCGGGCTTTTCAGGTTCCACCCATTTGTCATTGGTTTCTTCAAAAATCGTTTTGACGAAGGCGCCGGTGGCTGCATCAAACTGCTTGAGCCACATGTGGTTTTGTTCGCGGTTGACAACGGCAATCAGGATATATTTGTCGTCGGGCGTCCATGCCACATTGGTGAGGTATTGCTCGGCAGGTTCTCCTGTTTGCAAATAAATTTTTTGTCCGGTCTGCGTATCAAATACGCCAAGGGTCACATGGTGGCTTTTTGAACCGGCAAATGGGTAGCGCACTTCCCGCGCCTGCGCAGGCATAGAATCCAGCACATAAATCGGGTATTCCGTCACCATACTTTCATCCATGCGGTAAAAAGCCAGGTGGCGACCCGAATTGCTCCAGAAAGTACCTTTATAAATACCGAATTCCTCGCGGTGTACACTTTTGCCATAAACGATGCCTTTAGCCTCGCTTTGTGCCACACCGAGTTCCTTACCGCCCGCATTGACCCACAGATCGTTGTTTTTGGTGTAAGCAGCATTAAAGGTTTTTGCGTGAACATCCAGGTTTTCCGCATCCGCCGGATAAGCGTTTTTGCGTTGCAAACCTTCGGAAAAGGAATACGTGAAAATTTCTTTTTCGGATTGAAAAGATAGTTTATCCGCATCCATCCAGCTCAGCGCGGGAAGGCCGGCCAGCACCGGAACGCCCAGGGCAAGGAGGCCCTCATTGATGCCGGTCAGTACATCCAGCGTATCTGTTTTCAGGTTGGTCGCTTGTACCCGGACAATTTTATTGCCGACGGCATGGGTAAATTGTGTTGTTCCGGGAATCCATTGCAGCTGCTTCAGGTTGGCAGGCGCCAGTACCGAGCGCCCTTTCAGGATAGCATCGGACATCGTAATTTTTTGTTGAGCAGCAAGGCAAAGCGGGGAAATCAGGAAAAGGCAGGGCAGCGCAAGCGTCAACCCCCATCGTGCAAAACGTTGTTTCATGTATACGCCGGTTGAAATGGCGCGCAAAAGTAAGGAAGGAAATGGGCAAAAAAAAATGAGGCAGTGCCACCACAGCACTACCTCAGCCCTAACCAAATAAAACCAAATTATTCTTGTTGTTAAATTACTTTCTTGAGACAAAGATAATACGCTTTGTGTAGAACTTACAAGAAGATTGCAAAAAAAATTCAAATTTTTTTTTCGACAACCGCTTCTACTTTCCGAAAAATAAAAAAATCTTTGGGCAGCCGATTTGGCAAATGTTTTTATTTGCCAAATGATCTACTTGTTTCCAGAAAAATATACTGGTATTTTTAAAACATAATTTTATTTGTTTTCAAATATGAAAAATTTCCCGTTTTCCCGCTCCGTTTCGTTTTTTACTTTTCTTAGCCTTATTGTAATTTTTACACACCCTGATTATCTGGCGGCACAAAGTGCAAAACCCGATGCGGACGCCTTGTTTTTGGATAAAATTTATGACCAGGCACTTACGGACAGCCGCTCTTATGCCTGGCTGGAACACCTTTCTCTGGGCATTGGTCACCGGATCAGCGGCAGCGTCGGGGCGGAGAAAGCAGTTGCCTGGACCCGCTCGGTGCTCGATACGATGGGCCTCGACTCGGTTTGGCTACAACCCTGTATGGTGCCGCGCTGGGTACGCGGCAAGGCGGAGGAAATTCGTGTGGTCAAATCCCGCAAGCAAGGTTCGTTCAACCTGAATGCCCTGGCGCTCGGCGGCTCGATAGGTGGTAAACTCAAAGCGGAAGTAGTGGAGGTGAAAAGTTGGGAGGAACTGGATCGGCTCGGTACGGATAAACTGCGCGGCAAAATCGTCTTTTACAACCGGCCGATGGATCCCACCAAAATACGCACGTTTGAAGCGTATGGCGGCGCAGTCGATCAGCGGGCAAGCGGCGCCTCCCGCGCTTCCAAATATGGCGCCGTAGCGGTGCTGGTGCGCAGCATGGGGCTTCGGCTCGACGACTTTCCCCATACCGGCAGCGTGCGGTACGACTCTGCCTACGCACTCATTCCCGCTGCCGCTATCAGTACCAATGCAGCCGAACAACTCAGCCGGGTTTTGCGCGAAGAAGGAAGCGTCACCGTATCCATCAAGATGGACTGCCGCACGCTGCCGGACGTACTTTCCTACAATGTAATCGGTGAAATACGCGGCTCGGAACGCCCGGGAGAGGTGATTGTGGTCGGCGGGCACCTGGACAGCTGGGATGTGGGGCACGGCGCGCACGATGACGGCGCGGGTTGCACCCAAAGCATGGATGTATTGCGCCTGCTCAAAACGACGGGCTACCGGCCCCGACACACCATTCGCTGCGTACTGTTTATGAACGAAGAAAATGGTTTGAGAGGAGGCCGGAAATATGCCGAAGAAGCGCAACGGAAAGGCGAATTTCACCTCGCTGCTATTGAAAGTGATGCGGGCGGATTCACGCCGCGCGGGTTTAATTTTGATGGTGACGCCACCGTTTTCGCCGCGTTTTATGAAAAATTAACCGCCCTTGAACCGCTGTTTAAACCTTATGGTTTACAATTCAACAAGGGTGGTTCCGGGGCCGATATTGGACCGCTTAAAGGGATGAAAGGACTGCTCAGCGGTTATTCCCCCGATTCACAACGCTACTTCGATTACCACCATACCGCAGACGATACTTTTGATAAAGTAAACAAGCGGGAACTCGAACTCGGTACGGCCAGTATGGCGGCATTGGTATATTTATTGGATAAATATGGACTGTAAGCGGCTTCTACAAACCTTTTACCTCTACGAGGTCGTTATCAAGCAAAATCCGAGATAACTCATGTTTATTGTACATGCTCGCTACTTTTGCAGTTGACAACAAAAGACGTATGCCCAAATTTCATATTTTTTGGCTTTTCTG
>JALHMA010000509.1 GCA_022844265.1 Saprospiraceae bacterium
TACGAGGCCATCCTCGATAATATTTTCGCCGGCTGCGCTGAGACGACTTCCAGCGGCGCGCCTCTTGAAATGGCAGCGTTTTCCCTGTATCCCAATCCCGTTGAAGATGTGCTGTTTATAGATGGGGAAGACATTGCCCGGGTTCAGGTATTTTCGGCGTCGGGCCGTCTTGTGCTGGAAAAAACCGGTGCATCTGATCGTACTTTTGATCGTATTTCGGTCGGGCAATTGCCGGAAGGCATGTATTTCGTCGTGACGAGTGGCAGGAATGGCACGACGGGAAGTGGGCGTTTTATTCGGATGAATTGAAAACTGGAATATTTTAAAAAATGACTGTCCGTATCTTGTGGCCGCCCCCCACCGAATTCCTTAATCATCACAAATCCAATCCAATATGAAACATCTCCTTTTCTCCTGTTTGCTGCTCTTTTGCACATTTTCCCCGCACCTAAACGCTCAAAGCACCGACAGCATGCTCATTATCAGCCCCGGACTGTCACCTGCCGTCGTGTCGCACGGGCGTTTTGAACTAGCGCTGTTCAACCAGCTCAGCACCGAAAAAGTGCAGACTGCATTCGACACCATTTCCGACATTTCCCGTTTTTCGTCTTTGTACCACGTTCTGCAGGCCGGTTACGGCGTCGCCCGAAACAACCGCCTCAATGTCGGCGCGTCGCTTATTTTTGCGCACAACCGCTTTGATTTGGATGAAAGCCGCAGCCCATTGGCCGTATTGGGCGGAGACGAGGCGGGCTCGACGGGATTTCATAAAATGGCCGCGGTGGGTTTGTATGCGCGGGGCATTCCATTTCGCAAATTACCTGAACTGACCGTGCAGGCGGGCGTATTTTTTCCGACCACCAACGACCTGATTGCGCGTCAATTTTCCGGTTACGACCGCACGCTAACCCAATTGCAGTTTTCTTTTTACCAGCAACTGGCGCCGGTGTTTTACCTCTTCGCTACGGCCGAAACCAATGTGCTTTTTTCCAATAAAAACCGCAAACAAACCAGCGTGGGGCTACCCGTCAACCTGTACCCGGTTTTCCGGCTCGGGTATTACAGCGACACTTACCTGTTCGGAAATCTGAGTTACAACGGTTTTTTTAACAAAGTAGAACCCGGTTTTTTGAAAAGCAATGGCTACCGCCTGCAATACGGCCTGGGCGCGCAACATTATTTCAACAAAGATTTCAGTGCATACCTGCTGCTACAATTCCCTGCGGCCATCGGCACCAAAAGCACCACAACCACTACTTTGAAAAAAGGCGCATTTACCCTGGCGCTGGGCGCGCGGTGTGTGATTTAAACTATTGGAGCATTGGAATGTCATAATCCCATGCCACTACTTACCACTCAATAAAAAAACATATCAAACGCAACATGATCCGAAACATCGCTACCTTCTTCCTCCTGCTCCTGGCCAATGCCTTGGCCGCCCAGACCACCATCCTCGGTTCCATCCAGAGCGGCGGACTCACCCGCGACTACCGGCTGTACCGCCCGGCCGCGTACACCGGCAACACGCCTGTGCCGCTCATTATCAATATGCACGGCTATACTTCCAACAACCTGGAACAGGAGTTTTACGGCGATTTCCGAACGATTGCCGATACCGCCAATTTCCTGGTGGTGCACCCCAACGGCACCCTCGACAACCAGGGCAACCGCTTCTGGAATACTTTCGGAACAGGCTCGACCGTCGATGATGTCGCATTCATCAGCGACCTGATCGATGCCTTGCAGGCTACGTATAACATTGACCCGCAACGCATTTACAGCACCGGCATGAGCAACGGCGGCTTTATGAGTTATACCCTGGCCTGCGAACTCAACGACCGCATAGCAGCCATCGCCTCGGTGACGGGCAGCATGATCGCGTCCAACCTCGCCGCCTGCAACCCGCAGCGCCCCGTGCCTGTGATGGAAATTCACGGCACTGCCGACAATACGGTGCCTTACAACGGCTCGATCCTCAGCGGCTTCGTGGCTATTCCTACCCTCGTGGATGCCTGGGTGGGTTTCAACAACTGCGACCCCACACCCGTACTCACCAATGTGCCCAACACCAATACCGGCGACGGCTGCACCGCTGAACGCTACCTGTACCTCAACGGCGACGCAGGCAGCACGGTGGAACATTACAAAATCATCGGCGGCGGACATACCTGGCCGGGTACGGCTTTCGTGATCGGCGTGACCAACCAGGATTTCAGGGCCAGTCAGGAAATCTGGCGCTTCTTCAGCCAGTACCGACTCGATGAACTGATTGATGTCGACGCACCCACGGCCGCTGCCGACTGGACAGCCTTCCCCAATCCGGCGGGCGACTACCTGCTGCTGCAATCCGGCAGTCAGCAAGCGGCACAACGGATTCAGGTCTGGGATGCGGCGGGCAGGCTGGTACAAACGCTGCTGCCGACGCATACCGGGCAGATTCGCATCGAAACGGCGCATTGGGCAGAAGGGATGTATTTCCTGTCCATCGAACAACAGGGAAAAACGGAGCGTTTGAAGGTGTTGAAAATGGGGAAGTAGCTATGAAATGTGCGGGGTCGTAAGACCCTACGCATGGCGGTAAATGACTATCCGAATATTGTAGAAGATTGATTTTACCTGGTTCCCCAGCCGCGTAGCGGTATAACGTCGGTAGTAACCAATGACAGGTTCGCTGCTAAGGTGCGTAGCACCGGAACTGTCAGGCCAATGTTCCGGTGCTACGCACCTTTGTACATTGCCCTTTGTTGCTTTCTACCGACGTTATGCCGCTACGCGGCTGGGAAACCAGGTAAAAAAATAAGGGGTAGTAGCCAATTAAAAATCCCTGAAAAGCGCCAATTGCCGACCAGTCCGTTTGGAAGTAAGTAAAATGGTAAATTTGGCTTCCGGCGTTTCGGGTAAGTTTGGAACAAATTGCCCGGTGAGCGTATCCCTGCAACCGCCTGTTTTGGCACTCCGGTCAACCACAATAGAAATAGTCTTGGCTGCAAAAGAATAGTCCTGGCCTGAAAATCACAGACCATATCTGATTCATCACATACCTATCATATTAAAATGGTTTATAAATTATCAGTTGCCTTCCTGTGTGCCTGGAAACAAACAAAATGGTAGACTTGCCTGGCTGCTGTGGCAGGCTCTGAATAAATTGGCCATCCAAGGTATCCTTATAGCCTTCAAACTGTGCACTTCGATCAATGATCAAAAATACCTTGTTGGTAGATATGTTATATGTGCCACTTATAGGATTACCATTGAAATAACTTATTGATGAATGTCCTTCCAAAGTGTTTTGAAAAACGCCATTAGGTGGATCATTTTCCTGCAAGTTTACACTATGTTCGTCATCAAACACATTTATCCAAGGATTACTGATCCCGCTGGGCAAACTCCCCGGCGCCTGCGGAATCACAATACTTGTCGGGCTCGCCGGTACATTCCCCGGGTAAGCGCCCAGCACATCGAATGATTTGGAATCATTGCAATCGCCTTCTTCGATGGA
>JALHMA010000510.1 GCA_022844265.1 Saprospiraceae bacterium
GACGAGACCGTTCTCGAAGCCGTTGACATTTAATTTATAAATAACCGGATAAAGTAATGCTGAAAGGGCAGATTGCCCGATACCATACAGCGCATGGTTCCCATAGGACATGGGGAGCGACAAATCCAGTAAAAAGTTGGTGGAGTCCAGCCTCGTGGCAAGGGATGCATCTTCATTAAAAACCAGCAGTTGCCGCTCCTGTGCAACACTCCAGCCGAAGTAGTGGCCGTCGCCACCGGTCCATTTGACATCGCTTTTAGACCAGCGCTGCCAACCCAAGGGCGTGTAGCGGTAGGTGGAATCCACCCCTTCCAGCAACAGGATATCACCGATCCGGTGCAGTTGTTTGTACCAGGCGTGGTTATCCTGAAATCCCAGCCCGGCCCTGAAATCTGTCCATGTTTGTCCCAGGTCTTCGGATACCAGCACATCGCCGATGTCCTGAAAGGTCAGAAATAACTTGCCGTCAATCAGCCCGGGGCTATATGTGAGGATGCTGTTAATGATCGGAATGGAATCCCATGTGATGCCGTCGTCCAGAGATCGCCAAAAGACGCTTTGATAGTCACGTGAAGCCAATAACTGGCCGTCACCGTAGGAAAAATTGCAATACGTGACGTCCGAAATCCCTGGAATTATAATGGTATCGACTGTTTCTCCGGCAATATTGTAGCGATAAGGCGATGCGATGATGTTGCCATTATCGGTAGATATCATTCGGCCGGAAGTGCCGAAAGTAATAAAATCAAAGGATTGAGTATTATCAGTGCTCATATACAGCGTTCCATCCCAGGATTTAACTGCCATTCCTCCTTCAAAGGGCAATACCGCTCCAATGTATCCGCTGTATAGTTCTAAAATATTTTTGCCGCTGAAAGTCCAGTTTTCGCCGTCGGTCGATCTAAAAACACCTGAATAGCCGCCGACCCAGAGGGTGGTACCATCTGTCAGAAAAGTAATAGCGGAAAGTCCGTCCCGAGCTTCCCAATTGAAACCCCCGTCAAAAGAAACATAGTAGTTACCCCCGTGCGCTGCATATAGTACGCCTTGAAATTCAACCATGTCATAGAAGCGACCATCGATCATTTCCGGCTGGATAGGGATCGCGTTGATACCGCCATCCGAAGAAATTATTTTTATCACGCCAGAGTTCAGGATTATGTTAGGACCTGCTGCAAATAATTGTGATTCGGGGGCTGCGTTCGGTCCTGTCATGGCAAGGATACCGGTTGTCACTACAGTCCAGTTGCTGCCATTGTCCTCAG
This sequence comes from Saprospiraceae bacterium, assembly GCA_022844265.1. Classification (GTDB taxonomy): domain Bacteria; phylum Bacteroidota; class Bacteroidia; order Chitinophagales; family Saprospiraceae; genus M3007. The sequence continues at coordinate 1,266 of JALHMA010000510.1, forward strand.
AAGACAGAATATTGTTGACCGTATACAGCATTAATTTCCCGTTCCAGGCTTCCAGATCGAGTATGGCATTATCTGGTGGCGCTGACCACACCGGCTGCCAGAAAGCGCCATCATCATCACTTTTATACAGGATATTTCCATTATCCAATTTGAACACGCTATGGCCGCTAAAAAAAATACGTTTGCTGTCGTTCCCGATGGGAATAGACGTCCAGTGATCACCCTGATCGGTGGAGTAGTACGCTGCCTGCGAATGTGTAGGTGCGCCAAATCCTTCGTACAAATGCGCATATACGCGGTCGCCTTCCGTTTGTAATTCGTAGGTAGCATTGCCAAACGGCGGCAATGCCTCCAACCTTGACCACAACTCGCCATCATAGGACCGAAAGGCATGGTTATAACTCCCGGCGAAAAATACCCCGTTTTGTTCCGCTAACGACAGGGCAGTGCCCCCGACCGGTGTTGGAATTTCCTGCCATTGTGCTTGTAAAACGTTGATTTTCAGTATGAAAATAAAAAGAAAGAAGATGGAGCTGTTTTTCATTTTTTGAGCGTTAGCAACTGATTCATTTTCACTAAATCATAAAAAACGGGCCGCCTTTTCAAACAATTGTTTTCAAGGCGACCCTATTTGGAGTCTATTAGGCTACTGTTTTACAAATTTTTCTATGGCTTGCTTACACGAGGCAGAGCCTCGCGCAAGCAAAGTGTTTACTGCTTCACAAACTTCTCTGTGGCTATTACGTTCCCTTCAGACAGCACCTGCAGGAAATACAAACCTCCCGGCAGATCGCCTGTTAGTACGGTTTGCAACTTGCTGCCTGTTTGAGCAGTTTGCTCCCGCAACACCTGGCCGGTCAGGCCCAGGATGCGGAACTGCATACCGGCTTCGGCTGCTTCGGGCAGATCGACGCTGAATGTCCCGGTGTTGGGGTTGGGGAAAATGTGGATGGCCGTTTTTTCGACCGTCGCGTCGGGTTCTGTCGCCCTGAACAAAGTTTCATTATCCGGTACAAGCGGTGGAGTAGGCATAGGGTTGCCGGGATTGAATACCCTGGGGCCACCAATTGTAATCGGTACGGGTTTGCAGTTGACCGCGACGGTTTTGGTGAAGGAAAATACTTCACAAATGAGGTTTACACCCTTTTTGCGCGTCACCCGCATTTCTACCGAATAAGTACCATTCCCGGAGAATGGGAAACAATAGGACTGATTGCCCGGAATGGGTATGCTGAACGGCCCGTTATTGACAGACCATTCCACCATATCGCAGGGACCCAACGCAATCCCTTTAAAACACGCTTTACAGTTCAAGATCGTGTAATAGGCTGTCGAAAATCCCGCCAGTACATCTGCCTCAAAATCAGCGACATCGCAGGGGCAAAGTGCCGGGCAGGGCGGATTGACCACGAAATAAATGGTACAGGGGCATGGCGTGGAACCACATTGGCCGTTAATAATCAGTGCATAGGTGCCGGTTGTATAAAAATAACCGGAAGGCAAAGGAATACTGAAACCGGGGCTTGCGGTGGTTGTTCCGGCATCCACCAGTCCCTGCGGCCCGAATAACTGCCAAGTTACTGTACCCGTTGGCGGACATACGCCCGTGCCCAGACAAGGCAAGGTTCCTGTAAGGGTGTAGGTAACGCCTGGCTGACAAGGCAAAATGACATCGGTACCGCAGCTGACGGATTGAGGTCCGCCGCCTTGCCCCGGACTAAATATCAAATTGCTGAATCCCAGACATGGACAGACCGAAAAACAAACTGGGTCAACCGTTTGGGAAAATGATTTTTGCACACAAACTATCCCGGAGCCTTGCTCGCCCTTCACCCCCGTATAGGTAATGGTATAGGGCCCTTCACTTTCATAGGTATGCAGGATGGAGGAAGCAGCTCCATAAGGCCCGAAACTGATGTTGCCGTCCCCCCAATTGATGGAATCCAGGTAAAAACACGCGGGCATGTCGCCGATGTTGATCGTAGCGGAGCAAGGTGTATCGTCAACAGAAACGGATACATACAGATTGACAAGAATATCCAAATCGCCCCCGCCTGCACAGCAGGTATTACACAAGACCGTCACTTGCTCGCAGGAATGATAACTCCAGCAGACATTGCCGAAGAAATCAATCTCCTCTATGGTGTAGCAGACAGTATAATTGCCGGCAGCGGCATAGGTGTGCGTAACCGGAATATTGTTGCCGGTTATCGGACC
>JALHMA010000511.1 GCA_022844265.1 Saprospiraceae bacterium
AGATGCTGCCGTCCTGAGCGGTCAATATAGCCTGGAACTCTTCGATAGCGCCCGGTTCTGATGGTTGCAAAACAGGGAAAAGAACCTGCTTCAGGGTAGCAAGGCTGCCGGGTTCGGGCGTGTCGGGCAAAGCATTTTTCCATTCATCTGGAAGGCTCAGGCGAAAAACACCGCCGCCACGGTTCACAACCCAGATATTGCCGCTTGCATCTTCCGCTATCTGCCGGATGTCATACTCTAACTGGGTTCCTTTGTTTAATAGGATTGGCAAGTGAAAGTGATAAAAACGATCCGTTTTTCGGTCAAAAAGTTGCAGGTCTTCCTCCTTCATGCCGATCCATAGGCGGCTTTGGCTGTCCTCAAATAAAGCGGTGACGGTATTGTTCGCAAGTGAAAAAGGGTTGCCAGAATTGTGGCTCCAGGTTTTAAAATTATAGCCGTCATAGCGGTTCAGCCCATCCTTGGTTGCAATCCAGAGAAAACCGTCCCGGGTTTGCAACATATCAAAAATCATCCCCTGAGAAAGCCCCTCGTCGATCGTCAGACGTTCCAATGCCAGTTGCTGACTATGGATCTCTGGCACATAGGAAGCGAAAAACAGGATCAGGATTACTCTAAATTTCATAACACATCTGCACTTTCCGCAAACATAGCGAAAAATGCAGTTGTGTTACTATTGTTAGGAATCCGAAAAAATGTTTTCAATTGGCCTTTTCGAGGCACTTAAGTAATTATCAGTTATTAGTTATTGGTTATCAGTCTTCATAATCATGCATTACAAAGATTTTAATCAAAACTAATTTCGCACACCTACTTACATCGATATAGTGTTTGTTTTTGTACCGTGTGAATCGTGTATTTGGATGACGATTTTATTTTTTTCTCTTACTTTTTCCCGGTCAGGTTCATCGCACCGCTGATCAATTGTTTGCCAACCGTCAAACGGTAGATATACATGCCCGGCGCTGCTTTAGCCCCGGATGCATCGATCGCGTTCCAGTTAAAGGAATATTTACCCGCCGCTTGTTTGCCCTGGTCGAAGCCGGCCATGCGGCGGCCGGTGAGGTCGAAAATTTCAGCGGATACCTGCGCGGATTGCGCCAATTCGTATTCGATGGTGATATGTTCGGAAAACGGATTAGGAAAGGCTTTAACCTTGGCGGATTCAACCGGAGGCGCTTCAACGGCAGTTGTGAAGCTGTATTTCAGGATTTGCCCGAATACGATATCGGCGACATACAGATCACCGTTGGCATCAAATGTAAAAGTTGGCGCCAGTCCGCCGATATTCTGGGCAATAGGTGTGTGGCTGCCATCGGGCATGATTTTCATCACTGCCGCTGTGCCGAGAATAAAATTCAGGGTGGAATCTACGGGTCCGAACACGCCGAATTGCATCACACAGAGGTTGTCGTCTTTGGGATCGTAAGCCATATCGGTCAGGCAACTGAAGCCCTCGGCATGTACCGTGAGGTTGCCCGCCGTATCCATGTTGAAAACTTTGGCGGCGCCCACCAGAAATGGAAATCCGGTCAGTTGGCAAACCAGGAAATCACCGTCTTCCTTTGCCAGTACTTTGGTAGGCACGGGGTCGATGACCGGCGGGCCGAAAGGCAGCGGGTTTGGAATGCCGGTAAGTGTTTTTACGATACTGAGTTCTCCGGTGTTTTTGTCCCTTTTGATAATAGAGTTGGCGCCGGCGTCTGCAATGTACAGGTTGCCTTCGGCGTCCCAATCCACGTTAAAAGGATCGCTTTGAATAAAACCCTGCGCATGAATATAGTCGCCCAGTTTGATGGTCTGTTCCACATCGGCAAGGGTCAGTGGCGTACCGGGTGTAAAATCTGTTTTATCTACGATCAGCAGCGCTTCGGATTGTATGTGCGAGCCTTCTCCCACAACAATGAGCACTTTATTGTCGGGCAACTGGTAGGTGCGGAAGGAGCCGACCACTTCTCCGGCCGCCTGGATGTAGGTGCTGGGCAAACCTGTCATAAAAACCGTTTGGTTGCCTGCGCTGTCGATGATGATAATGGAACCGTCGTCGTTGCCGCTGCCGTGCTGGGTTGCCCAAAGGTTGCCGTCTGCGTCAAAATTAAGCCCGATCAGTCCGGTGGTAAATCCCTCTGCGTAGATGGTTGGCGTCACTTGAGCAGAGAGTGAAAACATTGCCATGCAAATGGCCGTAATGGTAAGCAGTAGTTGTTTTTGCATAAGATTGTATCAGTTAAAAAGTATTGTTTTGGTTTCCATGAAGATACCGTCGAGGTTGACCGTCAGCCAGTAAGCGCCGCGCGGCAGGCCGTTGGTCGTAAGTGGATGCTGAACGGCGCCTGCCGCGTGTTGCCCGAGTTCCGTTTGCCGGACAATTTTGCCCTGTGCATTTTGCAGGGTGAAGCGGAGTTTGCCCGCTCGGGGCAGGTTCAGCCGCACTTGCCAGATATCGTCGGTCGGATTGGGGAAAACATGCACCCCGAGATCGAACCGGCCGTCCAGCGGCTTTTCATTCGTGGCGCTGGGTTCGTTTTTGACAAGGTAAACCCTGATCAGCAGGTTGCTGGCGGATGTAATGCCTAAGTTGTTTACAATGAACGGGTTGCGCTGGGTGCCAGGCGTGACGATACCGCCTGCAATATATCCGATCAGGTTGCTGCCGTAGGGTAGGGCGTCGTAATTGATAATGTCGTTTGACAGGGTCGGTACGCCCGCTGCTACAATAAATTCTGCGCTGGTTCCGGTAAAAGTTGGCAACTCGGCATCGAAAGCCACTTCTTCGTAACTGCCGTCGGCCAGCCTGCTGACCCGGCTGATCGTTCTGACAAAAGGTATCCGGTTGTCGCGCATCAGGCTGTCGTTTTCATTCAGCCAGTACTGGCTCATGCCGCCGAAAAACAAGGTGTGCATTTCGTTTTCGGAAGGAATAAAAAAGGGCGCTTTGGCGCAGTGGTAATTGGCCAGGAACTGGCTGAATCCGTTCACGGGCTGGTGTCCGCCGTGACCGATTTCCACGATATTCTGGAAGGGTAAAGCCGCCGGGCCGGGCTGGAAAACGCCGGAGAAAGCGACCAATCCTGCCTCGCCCTGCTGCGTCACCTGCGGTGCGAGGTTGTAATCCCTGCGGTGCAGGTTCAGTTCGTCAACAATTGCGCTTTTGTGCGCGGCGTGCCAGCCGTCGGGGCCGTTTTCGAGGGTAAATTTTCGGATCGCGTTGGTGTAAAACTGCAACTGGTTATCGCCCGAATTGGCGGAATACACGCCCTCGAAGCGGTGTCCGCCCACCAGGAAAAAGGTGTCGTTCAAGACTTGCAACTGCCCGCCTGTCACCGCAAAAAACGTATCCCTGATCTGTTGGAAGTGGGGCGTCAATGCGCCGCCGTTCACCACGGCATCCATCAGGTCGTCTACGTCGATCCGGGTCAGGTAAGGGTACGTAATGTGGTTTTGCGCCGTTTCGCTGCGCCCGTAGCCGCCGACGAAATA
>JALHMA010000512.1 GCA_022844265.1 Saprospiraceae bacterium
CCGGCAAAATAGTACCAGTCGCCACTATCCGGGTTGCCATTGTAGCGCACCCCATCCAGGTCGTCGGAAAAAACAGGCCGCCAGCCAACTTCCATCCCGATCACAAAAAATTCAGATATATCAGCCCGGACACCTGCGCCCATAGGGACCAGCAAAAAGCGATCGGCAAGGCCTTCTTCCGGGAGCGGCACCTTCAGGTTTTCGTTCAGTTGGTCGGCAGGGCCGTAGTATTCCGCTTCCGCATTGGCGAAAGTGGCGCCGAACCCGGCATAAATGTAGGGTGTGAGCGAAAACTTATGGATGCCGGTGCTGGTGAAGCGGTTGCGACGCCCAAAATTGATTTCACCCACCAGTCCGAGTTCGACAATATTGCTTGAAAATCGCAGGCTCCGATCCTTGCGGTTTTTTGAATTAGCGTCGTCGCCCGAAATAGATCCCGTATACACATGGGCTTTCATCGAAAAGTTGGAGCTGAGGTGATAACGCCCGTAAGCGCCGTAACCGATACGGGTTTCAGATAATGCGATATCTTTTTCAACCATATCGCCGGAATAATTGGTGACGCCGAATAAAAAGCCGGCTTCGAAGTACCGATTGCTGGCGTTGCGCTGTGCAGCCAGGTTAAAAGTTGTCAGCAGGAAAAGGAGTAAAGTGAATTTGTGCATAGTTGGGTGGGTATCGGATTTTAAGAATACAAGCGGCAAATTTCGTCAAAAAACGCCGTACGGGCATACTTGTTGTAAAATTAACCAAATCATAGCGCACAAAAGGGATTTTAAATTTCCCGAATTATGATTGCCCCAACTTAACCTTTTACATTTGCCCGGTCTAATGAATAGCCGCTGTACCAATTTGCTTAATCTATGCCACTCGATCAAGATCACGAACACGAGCGCCTGAAGAAGGATCGCGGGGAAATGTCTTTTTTTGAACACATCACAGAGTTGCGCAAGCATATCCTGCGCTCCGTATTAGCCATTTTTACTGTAGGAACCATTTGTTTCCTGAATAAGGAATTCGTGTTTGAAAAGGTGATTTTTGGGCCTCGCCACCCGGATTTCCCTACATTCAGGATACTTTGCAACCTTTCCCACACGGTGGGGGCGGGAGAGCAGATGTGTTTTACACCTCCGAAATTCGACCTCATCACCCGGGTACTGGGAGAGGTATTGATGCAGCACCTATATGTTTCTTTCTGGCTGGGATTCATTGGCGCTTTCCCTTTCATTTTTTGGGAGTTCTGGAAGTTTGTTCAGCCCGGACTCTTAGAGACGGAGCAAAAGGCTATTCGCGGCGTTGTGTTTGTTTGCTCCTTTCTTTTTTTATTGGGCGTTACTTTTGGGTATTATATCATTGCGCCCTTTTCCATCAGTTTTTTGGCGGGTTATACGATGGAAGGCGTTGTTGTTTCGCCTACCCTCGACTCTTATGTGACGTATATGACTATGTTCACACTGCCCACCGGATTGATATTCGAAATGCCAATAATAGCCTATTTTCTTGCCAAAACGGGCATCATCGGCGCCCGTTTCCTGCGCGCTTACCGGCGACACGCGGTCGTAATTCTTCTGATTGTTGCCGCTATTATTACCCCGCCGGATGTGGTGTCTCAAACATTGGTGGCCATTCCGCTCTATTTGCTTTATGAAATCAGCATCATTGTGGTTGCCAGGGTGCAACGCCACCAGGAACTGGCTCTGCTGCGGGAAGAAAGCGGGCTCATTAACAGAGAGTGAGAAGTGAGAAGTGAGAGAGTGAGAGGGTGAGAGAAGTGAGAGGGTGAGATGAACCATTTAAACTTTCCAACCGTTCCAACCTGAATAAATAGTCAAAGCAAAGTGGTTTTGAAGGAGAAGGTGTATTAATTCATTCATGACCAATTTTTTATCAACCATCAACATTATCAACCACTCAACTTTCAGTATAACCTTATCTTTGCCGCCTACTGTAAGAAAAATGCGCAGCCTCCCTTCCCTTCTCGATGCCATCAATGATTACGCGGTTGATCATCCTTTTCCGGTTACGCCGCCCGAACTTTATCAGCCTTGCGAGTACATGTTGACCCTTGGAGGCAAACGACTTCGTCCGGCTATCTTGCTGATGGGCTTCGAACTTTTTCGCGATGATGTAGAGCAGGCGCTTCCGGCTGCATGGGCAGTGGAACTTTTCCACAATTTTACCCTGATGCACGACGATATTATGGATGCAGCCCCGCTCCGGCGGGGTCGCCCCACGGTGCATACCCAATGGAATACTACGACGGCAATTCTCAGCGGCGATGTTATGCTGATTCATGCCTATCATCATCTGGCGCGTATGGACGATGCAAGTACTGTGTTGTCGCTCCTTCAGACGTTCAATCGCGTTGCAACGGAAGTCTGCGAAGGACAGCAGATGGATGTTAATTTTGAAAGTCGTTCCGATGTCAGTATAGCTGAATATATCCGCATGATCGAGTTGAAAACGGCTGTATTGCTGGGCGGTGCGCTCGAAATGGGCGCAATTTGTGCCGGCGCCTCGCAGGACGCTGCTGCCCACCTCAGCGATTTTGGCCGGCTTGCCGGTATTGCTTTTCAGATACAGGACGATCTGCTCGATACCTATGGCGATCCCGCTAAATTTGGCAAACAAGTGGGGGGCGATATTTTGCAAAACAAAAAAACGCTGCTGGTGCTGAAAACGCTTGAAATGGCGTCCAGGCCGGATGTGGAAGCCTTGCTGCAATGGATGCAAACCGGCGCAGAAAACCCGGAACAAAAGGTAAACGCCGTGCGCGCTATTTTTGATCGCAATGATATTCCCCGCCTGATGGCTGCGGAAAAGAAAAAATTTCAGGAAGAAGCGTTTGGCCACCTGGAAGCCGTTCAAACGGCTCCCGGGCGAAAAGATGTTTTGCGAAAAATGATCGAGGACTTGCTGGAACGGGAAAGTTGAAAACCGTGTTTGGTGTTTAGTGTTTGGTGTTTAGGGCACTCCGCTTTGGGCAATATTATTTACTTAAGCCAAGTTGCGAGGGGTTGTGTCAAAAGTCGTATTCTACTTAAGCCATGGTTCTAGTGTGAAATTTAATTTCGCGTTACCTCCAACTTCCCGAAAGTTTTAAACTTTCGGGAAGTTTCAAGCCGAAAAAACCAAGTATAATTTGGCGTCTTATGCCACTTCGCCCCTTTTGACACACCCCCCCACAACTTGGGTGAATTAGGCCAAAAGCGGAGTACACTAAACACCCAACACAATCGAAATGCTTGATTATCACCACTGATAACCAATAACCAATAACTAATAACGGATAACTTTTTTTGAATGAAAAAGCACAATTTTTCTGCCGGTCCTGCCATCCTGCCGGCGTCGGTTTTGAAAGAAGCAGGTAAAGCCGCCGTGAATTACCAGGGTATAGGCCTGAGTCTGCTCGAACTGTCGC
>JALHMA010000513.1 GCA_022844265.1 Saprospiraceae bacterium
CATACACGCCGTATTCCATGCCGTTGAAATCCTGTCCCGCTTCAAAACTGACCTGTCCGTCGTCGCTGCCCGCTTTCAGGCGGCCAACAATAAAGTCGTGGTAGGTGGCATTGGCGCCGAAGCGTACCGTGTGCCGGTTCGTCGGCTGGTAGTAAAAATCGACTTTGGTATTGGCGTCTTTTATGTTGGAACCGAGTTTGAAAGAGAATCCCTGGAGGATATTTTCGATGCGGTAGCGGTAGTCGGAAAACGTAAAGGTGGTGTTGGCGAACAATTTGGGGCTGAACACGTGGTTCCAGCGCGCGGTGCCCGTGGTATTGCCCCAATCGAAGCGGAAATCAAAGGTTTCGTTGTTGAACCCGAATACGTCGCGCCCGAAATAGCCGCTCAGGTAGAGGCGGTCTTTTTCAGACAGGGTAAAATTGACTTTGGTATTCAGGTCGTAGAAATAATAATCGGGAATGGGGTTGTAGTCCTCTTTGCCTTCGTTCGCCTTGTTGATAGCCCTGGTAATAATGTCGGCGTAGGTGCGGCGCCCGCTCACCACAAAAGAAGATTTGTCTTTTTGAATGGGGCCTTCCAGGGTCAGGCGGCTCGAAATAAGGCCCAGGCCGCCCGATCCGCTGAATTTCTGGTTGTTGCCCTCTTTCATCCGCACGTCGATGACCGAAGAGAGGCGACCGCCGTATTGGGCCGGAAAGCCGCCTTTGTACACTTTTACATCTTTGACGGCGTCCGAATTGAAGGTGCTGAAAAAACCGAACAGGTGGTTGGCATTGTACACCACGGCTTCATCCAGCACGATCAGGTTCTGGTCGCCGCCGCCGCCGCGTACAAACAGTCCGGTGGTGCCTTCCGAACCGGCGGCAATGCCGGGTTTGAGTTGCAGGATTTTGATGATGTCCGTTTCGCCGAACAAGGCGGGCAGGGCTTTCACTTCTTTGGTGCCGATGGTGGCTACCGACATCTCCGTGCTCCTTCTTTTTTCATCCAGTGCATTGGCTTTGATGACGACCTCGTTGAGCAGGGAGCCTACCGGTTGCAGGGAAATATTTAATTTGAGGTTGGCGGAGGGTTTAAACCGGCGCTCTGTTGTTTCATAACCGATGTAACTGAAGCGTAAAGTGATGGAATCTTCGCCGGCAGGTAGGGAAAAGGAATAAAATCCGTATTCATTGCTGGCATTGCCCTTGCCCAGCCCGACGGCTTCCACCGTGGCGCCGATCAGCGATTCACCGTTCTGGGCGTCTTTCAACACACCGTTCACGGTCACGCTGTTTTGCGCATTGATTAGGGCTGGTACAACAAAAAATAAGGAGAGGAAGTAGTGTTTCATGTTTTCGTATTCAGGTGATACTCGTAAATCGCTTTTCTAACAGGCGATAAAAAATATTGTTCTGCGAAGAGCGTCCAAAAACAACTTGAAGGGAATATCATTCGACCAAGGGCGGTTTGCATTCGATTCAAAGTGGGAAACACAAGACCTTAACATTTCCTTGTATCTCCTTTATATTTGGAAAATATGGAAACGGGTAGTGGTAAACCAAATTATAGTGTGGGAGGGTTTTTCAATCAAGTGACGGAATTGATCAATAACGTGTACGGGCCTCACCCCCCGGCCCCCTTTTATGGGTTAACCACACCTCTGTTGGAGAGGGGGACGGGGGGTGAGGCCCTAAAACACATCATCCGCATCTACCGTTTCAAACCAATCCCGGATCAAATACTGCAGAGAATCGGGCGTGGCCTGCCGGATGTAATGTACCATTTCGCGGGAAGTCGTGTAAGGCGCCATCTGAAATTTCACCTTGTTCAGGTATGCCTGCAAAGCGCCGTTCAGGCGCTCTTCCCCGATATGGCGGCTCATGGCGTCCAGCGCCAGCATACCTTTTTGGTAGGGAATATGTTTTTTTTGAAGCCCGGTGTTGTACATCAGGGGCTTTTCCACTTCGGTATCTTCCGATCGTTTTTGCAGGTAAATATCGCGTGCTTTTTTCAGGAACAACTGCGCTTTTTCCATTCCATAATGGCGTTTTAAAACCTGTAATGAAATGTATTCAGCCGTACTTTCCGTAATCATCCGCAGGCCCGGCACATCCGCAGGAATGACCTGGTGCCCCCACCACTGATGGGCCAGTTCGTGCGACGCACCGAGAAAAGAGAGGTTTAAACTGCCTGCACGGGAGTCGTCATTGTCCATGATAAAACTGATTTCAGACACTGGAATCGTGTTAGCGAATGACTGGCCGAAATCGCCCTGCGCCCTGGAATATTCGATAATGCGCAGTTGTTGGTGCTGGTAAGGGCTGAAATAGTGTTCGCAATAATCGAGGGTCGCCTTCAGGCCCCGCATCAGGTGATCCAGGTTGTGTTCATGCCCTTTGTGGTAATAGATTTCCAGGGGAATGTTGTTCCAGACATCTCGTTTTACCTCGTAACGACCGGAAGTAATGACAAAATCGCTCGTCACCGGAGTACTCGATTTGTAGTAGAAAAACTGTCTGCCCTGTTCGCTCCACTGGCGCTGCAGGTAGCCGGGAGTTATGGCTGTCTGATCCGCACTGGTGCTCACAATTGCCTCAAAATCAACATAATCCGAATCAATGGAACGGTAATGATTGTTCAGGGCCGGCGGATTTTCATTCGGGAAAGGCAGGTAATATCCAATGGCGGGATAGATGGCGGAGGTGATAAAACTGCCGTTCCGTTCGACGACAGAGTTTTTATACAACAGGTTATTGGGAATGTTTTGAATCTCAAAAATCAGTTGCATCGTATCGCCCGGCAGCAGGCTTTTTTGCAGTCGGTGTATGTCGAAATGTGCAGTGCTATCCCGGTGTAATAAAACGGCAGCCCGGTCGAAACGATACCTGGTCTGAACCGTAAATGCCGTGCTAACAAGCAGACTGTCAATGGATTGTGCAGATTTATTTACCATGACATACACGCCGTCCGACTGAAAACGAAGCGATTCCGGATAAATATGCATATTCACGGCAACCCGTACGACCCTCGGTTGAACGGCGCCGGCAAATCTCCCGTATTGTTGATCGGCCCGGGCTGTCACCTGCTCCGTTTCCTTGTCGGTTAAAACACGCGGCAACGTCCGCCCACTGTGGTGCAGCCAGGCGCCCATGCTGCAAAACAGCACAATCAGCGCCGCCAGTGCAAAAGCCGGGCGTCCCTTGCAACGCGTGCGGGCCAGGGCCAGCCTTTCCCGGAAAGACAATTTTACACCCCTTTGCCAGAACAACAGCGACAGGCAAAACAATATCAGCCCGAATACCAGCCAGTATATCTTGTACAAAAAGTAAGGCAGGAGCGCGTGCCCGTAGCCGCTCAAATCCGAATATTGCAGAAAAAAGGAAGGATTCGGATTCTGGTTGAACCTGCACACGAG
>JALHMA010000514.1 GCA_022844265.1 Saprospiraceae bacterium
ATTGAGCAAAAGCAGGTATTGCCGCGATACCCAAAAGCAAAACACCAAGGGCGGTTTTTAAATAATTCATGCGTTTATTAGTTAAGGACTCCAAATAGACGAGAAGGGGTAAAAGTGAGACAATCACAATCATTTAACCTCCCACAACTTCCCAAAAGCCGTCTCAAACTGAACCGTGGAGGCAGGAAACCGGCTGCGAATGGAATCCGACAGAGCGGCTTGGGATACCAGTACCCGCCGGCCGGGGCGAATGTTTTTCCATTCGCTTTCCACCGTAATAGGCGCATCAAAACGGTATTGAAACGTTTTTTGGTAAAATTTCACCTGATCTAGGTGTTCCGGGTGTTTCACCTGTTTTAAAATGACGTAATCCAGCCAATCGGGATGGGCTTCCTGCAATTGTCGGATAAAAACGCCTTCCCACTCAAAATCGGACATTTTTTCCGGCGCGTACTGCACTTTTTGCCAGATGTGCCGGTAGGGGAGGTAGCAACAGGCCAGCGAAATCGCCAGCGCTATTGCTGTCGACGCGGCGGTTATTTTTAATCGCCCTGCCAACAGGGATGCGCCTTCCGAAACAGCGATGCCGAACAACAAGGCAAAAAACGGGTAGAGCGGCGCGTCGTACCACTCTAACTTGACAGGTGGAATGGAAATGAATACCAGGTATCCTGCCACAATCACCCAGACATAGGTAAACACCTTGCGCAATCGCTCCGAACGGATAAAAAAGAAAGCAGCCAGCGTCAGCGGCAACAGGTAAATCAGCGGGTAGTAGCGCTTGGAGGCCACGAAGTTTTCGAGGTAAAACAAGGTGGGCTGCTTGTGCCATTCCACCCCTTTGCCGGAAAAGCGGTTGAATTCCGATTTTTTGACCAATTCCCAGTAGCCCGGGTATTGCAAGTCCCGCACTACATAGTAAGCGGCGCATAACAGGATGGCTGCCGCCGCGAACAAATACACGTATTTATTAAAAAGTACTTTTTTATAATTTCTGTGTAACAGGCTGATAATGAATAAATAAGGCAGCAATAAAAGTCCCGGCATGCCCTTGCAAAGAAAGGACAGCACCACCAGCAATCCCAATACGGCGAAAGTCGCTCGCGGGTTGCGGCCATCAAACAGGTACCGGATAAACAGCAGGGAATAGAGTGTGGTGAAAAAGGTTTGTACCGCATCCAGATCGGCGGTTCTGCCCATGTGCGGGCCGATGAAACCGCTGGAAGCCAGGAAAAACAAACCGGTAAGCAGGCCGATTCGGGGCGACTGAAGCACCCTGATCGAAAACCAAAAGAGTAAAAAAACGATGCCGATGCCTGCCAAAACAGTGGTAAATCGGACGCCCCATTCGGTAGCGCCCCAGAGTTTCATGCTCCACACCTGAAGCCACAATACCAGAGGCGGTTTGAAATTCCAGGTATCGATCTGGCCGTCCATGCGAAAATCCAGCCAGTGCCCGTTGAGCAATATCTCCACGCTGTTGTTCACGTACCGCGCTTCATCCCATTGTAGAATCGGGAATGTACCCAGGTCGTTGCAGAAGAACAACACTGCCAGCATAAGTAGTGCTGCGCCGGCAGCCCAGGTGAAGATGGTTTCGTTTTTCATGTGATTGGGTATTTTCGTATTTTAGTGTTTTAGTGTTTTGGGCGCTTCGCCTAAATTACTCACGGTTACCTAAGGCGAAGCGCCCAAAACACCAAAACACTAAAACACGAAAACACACTTTTAATTAGGATTAATCCTCAGCAGTTCCACTTCAAAAACCAGGGTAGATCCCGGTTTGATTTTCGCACCTGCAGAGCGGTCGCCATAAGCGAGGTTGGCAGGCAGGAAAAACTTGAATTTATCCCCTTCGTGCATCAGTTGTACACCTTCCGTCCAACCCGGAATCACCTGGTTGAGGCCGAAAGAAGTCGGCGCACCGCGATCTACGCTGCTGTCGAAAATCGTTCCGTCGATCAGGGTGCCGTGGTAGTGCACTTCCACTTTATCGGTCGCTTTTGGTGACACGGTACCGGCGCCTTTTTTCATCACTTCGTATTGCAGACCGGTAGAGGTCGTCATCACACCTGCGCGTTTTTTGTTCTCATCGAGAAACATCTGACCTTCTTTTTTATTCTTGTCGATGGCGCGTTGTTGTGCGCTGCGGTTGTAGTCGCCGAATACCTTGTTTGCATTTTCCGTCGTCATCTGTGTTGTTTCTCCTTTCAGACTGGCATTAAAAGCGGCCAGAAAAACCTCCATTTTAAAATCGGCGCCCATCTGGCGTTTTACGTTGGTAGCCATCACGACACCGTTGGCGTAGTTTGCGCTATCGACGGCGTTTTTCAATTCTACGGTTTTTTGGGCAAAAATATTTGCCGAAACGGCTGCAAAAGCCAGTAGCAAAAGTCCTTTTCTCATGTTTATTTGTTGTTGTTAAAATGTTGAATGTAATTTTTGGAATGTTCAAAAATGTGTGGCACACCTTCATCTGAATCTTGATTATCAATCAATTATGTGAGGTGTGCCACACTTTACTGAACATTCCCGTTATTTTTTCTTTTTCATCTCCGTGTAGTACTGGTAGAAATACGGGATGGTTTCGATGCCTTTGTAATAATTGAACAAGCCGTAGTGCTCGTTGGGGGAATGGATGTTGTCAGAATCGAGACCAAAACCCATCAGCACCGATTTAGCGCCCAAAACCTGGTCGAACATGGCAACAATCGGAATGCTGCCGCCACCGCGCTGCGGGAGCGGTTTTTTGCCGAATGCTTTTTCCATCGCTTTTTCCGAGGCTTTGTATTCAATGGAGTTGGTTGGAACCACCACCGGATAACCGCCGTGGTGCGGCATTACTTTTACTTTGACCGATTTGGGCGCGATTTTTTCAAAGTGTTTCTGAAACAACTTTTCAATTTTCTTCGGATCCTGTCCGGGTACGAGGCGCATCGAAATTTTGGCAAATGCTTTGGATGGCAATACCGTTTTGGCGCCTTCGCCGATATAGCCGCCCCAGATACCGTTGACATCCAGCGTCGGGCGAATGCCGGTGCGCTCGATGGTGGTGTAGCCTTTTTCGCCCATCAATTCGTTTACCTGAAGGTCTTTCATGTATTCCTTTTCATTAAACGGCGCTTCATTCATGAGTTTGCGCTCTTTTGCGCTTACTTTCAAAACGCCATCATAAAAACCTTCCACGGTGATGCGGCCTTTGGGATCGTGCAGCGAAGCGATCATCTGGCAAAGCACATTGACCGGGTTGGCCACTGCGCCGCCGTACACGCCGGAATGCAGGTCGCGGTTGGGGCCGGTCACTTCTACTTCCATGTAACACAATCCGCGCAAACCGACGGTCAGGCTCGGGGTATCGTTGGCAATCACACTGGTATCGGAAATCAGC
>JALHMA010000515.1 GCA_022844265.1 Saprospiraceae bacterium
ATAAAATAGCCGATCGTGGGCGTGATATGAAGCTGGTAACCGGTGTTCCCGCCTTTCAGAACGGTACCTCCGTTATCAATTTGGATGCTGGTCACAGAATTGACATATCCGAAGCCGGTGCCAATAGCAAAATTGCCACCCGCCAGTGCCTCATTTTGGGCATTCAGGGTAAACTGCCCGAGTAAAAACATAACTGTTAGGGCGAATGTGGAACGAAGTGCGGATTTCATAGTTGAATTCATATTTACGGATAAAAAGTTGGTGTACACAAGAACCTGTGAAAAGGCCATGCCAGCAAAAAAAGCGGGGTGTGCTTTCCTTTTTATGAAGATATAAATACCGAAAACGGGGATTGTTGCGTATTTTTTTTCCCTTTAATAAAAGCGCCCAACCTTCCGGCAGGGCGCTCACATGAAAAACTATACTATTTAGATGCTTAATCTCTATACTTAATGCTGGACAACCAGGGGTAGCGATTGCCCTGCAACCCGAACCAGATAAAAACCGGCAGCCAGGTGGCTGATGGGCATCTGGTATTTCAAAACAGGCACAGCATTTTCCACCGTCTGGATATGGCGGCCCAGTACATCCAGTATCTCTATCCTGGAAAAGCCTGCCCCCAGGCTTTCTATACTGACGCTTTGGGATGCGGGATTGGGGTACAAAACGATTTTTTCATGGATCGTTTTTTCGGGCGCTTCCAGTAAGGCATCGCAGGTGTTTTCAGCACCGGAAAAACAATTGTCAAACAGGCTGTGGATTTCATCCGACTGTTGGAACAAGGTTTCCAGTTGCTGTAAAACGGTATTGCCCGGCACATAACTGTAATGATAAGCGAGTATCACTTCATTCACCGCTCCCGGAAAAAGGGTAAACGGGCCGACTGACATCAGGCTCCGGCGTTTTCCCGGCGTGTTACCCGCTGCTATTTCTGAATTGGAAGCCGCGTCATTCGGATCACCTGCGTACATCAGGCCGCCATTCGGTGCAGGCGAGCCATCCGCAAGTCTGCCATTTAAAAGGTTATACATTTCAGCAGGACCCAAATTTGCAGGATCGGGCATGGAAACAGCGCTGCTCCAGGCTAACTCGACCACGCCGGTTCCGACAGGCGCCAGCGGCGCGCTCAGCAGATCGATGCCCAGCACCGGGATAGCGCTTCCGAAACCCTCTTCATCATTTTCGTCGCCGTTGTAGGCAAAAACAAGTTGTTTTTCAGGAATGATTCCGATAAAATCATCGGCCGGGTTTCCAATAGCGATGTTGTTGTAAACCCCGACAAAACAGGAATCGAGGGTCTCTTCGCTGCGATTGATGAGTTTATATTTTACAAAAAGTGTGTTGTTGAGGGCGCTTTCAAAGGTCGACTTGAATACAAAAGCCTGCATTTGCAACTCCATATTCATAGTGGCCCAACCGGAAGGATGCGGCGCCGAAAGCAGGTCGTTGGAAACCGACCAGGTCATTTCCTCCATGGTATTGATCAATGGACAGCCACGCACATCCAGCACCGGGTACTCTCCGGCATCGGGATTGTACACCGCATCTTGTGTGGAGTCAAAATAACCGGCCAATCCCCGATTTCCGGAAGGCAAAGAATAGTCCGGTTCATTGTATGAACCAAAAAAACCGTTGTCCTTGACCGGGAAACCAAAAACGCGCGCATTCGGCGCATCCACCACGCCATTGTCGCTGAAATCATGCAAATGCCCGGCAATATCGCCGCAGTTCAGTCGCCATATCTGTGTGAGGTTGCCGGCCGTTTCATTCGCCTGAACTGGCAATGCGCCCGGTCTGAAATCAGAACTCTGATCCAGCATTGCTGCGCCGGTCAGGTTGCCGGCTGCATTTATACCCGCCATCCACAAACCGGAGCCGTGTAGCAGTGTTTTTTCAGCCAGACCAGGTTGTAGCGGGATAAAATAGCCCTCCATTCCATCTTTAAAAACAGCGCCATCTGCATGAACGGTCGCTTTTAACTGGGTGGATTGAAAAGTGTATTGCGCGGGAGATTGAGCATGTGCGGCATGAATAACTGCCAGAAACACAACAAGTGGATTGTAAAAAATACTTCGCATACAGATAAGTGATTTGGTGAACAATGACCGTAAAGGAACCCGCAAGTCCCAAAACGGACAAACCATTTATCTGTATAAGTCAGGTTTCTGGTTTTGCTTTCTACATAAAGGAAAACAACAAGTTATCTGCAAATGCTCGGTTTCCGATTTCGCTTTCAACGCTCAAAAATAAGTACTTAGATATTCCTGCTTTCTTAATTTGAGTGCTCAGTCATTTTTTCAAAAAAAATTATCCACACGAGTTATCCACAATGTGGATAAATTTAACATTTCTAATTTATATTGATAATCAACATTTTACGAAAGTTACCAACATGATGTGGATAATATTGCCGTAAAAACAGGAAAAGAGCCGGTACTTTCGCTATCCTCATTGAAAATGTTTAACACCCATCCCGCCTTAATTTAGTTCCGAAATTTTAAACCCAGGATTGATACCGACCTTTTGGTCGTTAAGGAGATGTCGGCCCTAAATTGTTGTGATTCAGGGACTAAGGACGGAAAAAAAGACAATCAGTTTACTCAACTTAATACTTACGAACATTCAACAATAGCAAACGCATGGAACAGAAAACCGTCGGTTACGAACCCATTCTCGCCGAAAACCCGGATCGCTTTGTCATCCTCCCGATCAATTACGAGGAGGTGTGGAAAATGTATAAAACGGCTGTCGCGTCCTTCTGGACTGCCGAAGAAGTGGACCTGAATCCCGATCTGATTGACTGGGAGCACAAACTTACCGATGACGAGCGCCACTTCGTCAAACACGTGCTGGCGTTTTTTGCCGCTTCCGATGGCATCGTCAATGAGAACCTCGTCCTCAATTTTATGCGGGAAGTTCAGATACCCGAAGCCCGCTGTTTTTACGGCTTCCAGGTAGCCATTGAAAACATCCACGCCGAGATGTACTCCCTGTTGATCGATACCTATATCAAGGAGCCTAAAGAAAAAGACTTCCTGTTTCACGCCCTGCAAAACCTGCCCTGCGTAGCCAAAAAAGGCGAATGGGCCATGCGCTGGATCGAAGATGCGCCCACGTTTGCACACCGGCTCATCGCATTTGCAGCGGTGGAAGGCATTTTCTTCTCCGGTTCGTTCTGCTCCATTTACTGGCTCAAAAAACGCGGCCTGATGCCCGGACTCACGTTCAGCAACGAACTGATCAGCCGCGACGAAGGCCTGCACTGCGATTTTGCCTGCCTGCTGTACTCCATGCTGGACCACAAACTGGATCCGAAAGAAGTGCAGGCCATCATCACCGA
>JALHMA010000516.1 GCA_022844265.1 Saprospiraceae bacterium
CCTCGTAGAGTCAATGGGGACGCGGATTTGGCGGATTACGCGGATGAACGCGGATTTTTCCGCTTTAGAGTTGACACGGATCAAGTATATCGCTTTAAAAAATCAGATCAACTCTAGAGGGGGAAAATCCGCGTTCATCCGCCTAATCCGCTAAATCCGCGTCCCCATTGGCTCTACGAGGGTAAAAATCCGTGTCTCTTCCCTTTAATCCGTGTTCATTTACGCTACGTCGGGAAAAAATCGAATCCCATCCGCTAATCCTAATCCATGTGCAAATCAATATCCACCTGCTCGTGCCAGCTCAGCCCGTCGAGGTTCAGGCGTTCCATAAACGGATCGGGATTCAATTCTTCCACGTTGAACACACCCTTGCCCGCCCATTTGCCTTCCAGCACCATGCGGGCGCCGATCATAGCGGGTACGCCGGTGGTATAACTCACCGCCTGGGTGCCGGTTTCTTTATAGGCATCCTGATGGCTGCAATTATTCCAAACGTAATATGTGCGCACTTTGCCGTCTTTCAGTCCTTTGATGCGGCAGCCGATGCTGGTAAAACCGGTGTAATTTTCACCCAGTTCTTCGGGTGCAGGCAGTACGGCTTTCAGGAACTCGAGCGGCACAATATCGATGCCTTTAAATTTAACCGGTTCGATACCGGCCATACCGATGTTCTGAATCACGCGCAAATGGGTCAGGTATTCCTGGCCGAAAGTCATCCAGAAACGCGCGCGGCGCAGGGTCGGGAAGTTTTTGACCAGGCTCTCCAGTTCTTCGTGGTAAATCAGGTAGGAGCGCTTCGGGCCGATTTCCGGGTAATCGATGTCTTTCCAGATTTCGTGTGGTTCGGTTTCTATCCACTGACCGTTTTCCCAGTATTTGCCGCGCTGCGTTACTTCCCGGATATTAATTTCCGGGTTAAAATTGGTGGCAAATGCTTTGCCGTGGTTGCCGGCATTGGCATCGATGATGTCCAATTCGTGGATTTCATCGAAGTAGTGTTTGGCGGCATAAGCGGTGAATACGCTGGTCACGCCGGGATCGAAGCCGCAGCCGAGCAAGGCCATGATACCTTTTTCTTTAAACCGATCCTGGTAAGCCCATTGCCAGGAATATTCGAATTTCGCCACGTCTTTCGGCTCGTAATTGGCGGTATCCATATAATTCACCCCCGTTTCGAGACAGGCATCCATGATCGGCAGGTCCTGGTAAGGCAACGCTACATTGACCACCAGATCGGGTTGGAACTGACGGATCAGCGCCACCATTTCAGGTACCTGATCGGCGTCGACCCGGGCGGTCTCTATCTTTTTACCACCGTAAGCGGCATGGATGGCATCCGCTATCGCGTCGCACTTGGATTTCGTTCGGGAAGCGAGCATAATCTCGCCAAACACATCGCGGTGCTGGGCGCATTTGTAAGCGACTACGCGGCCAACGCCGCCTGCGCCGATAATGAGTACTTTTGACATGGTTTGTTTGTATGCTGTGGTGATGTTGAATGTTGAGGTTGTTGAGGGTTGAGATTGTTGAGGGCCGCCTGAGTTTAAATGAACAACATACTCTCCTTTACAGAGCGGCTCTCAACAACCTCAACCCTCAACATTCTCAACATATTAAAAAGGCCGACAAAAGTAGAGAGAAAAACATCTGTTCATTCCATAAAAATGGAAAATGACCTTTACTTTCGCAATTAATTCATGCAATGAGATTGTTGAGGAGTTGAGATTGTTGAGGGTTGAGGGTGGTAACTCATGGCTTGAGTTACCACCCTCAACAATCTCAACCTCTCAACAATCTCAACCTCTCAACAATCTCAACCTCTCAACGTTCTCAACCTCTCAACAATCTCTTTTGAGCCCAAAAACGCTGCCCATTTTTGACGCTATCTCGTTCAACCCGAACTACATCGAGGAATACCTGCCCATGCAGGCGCTCCACACGATGGTATTTGACCGGTTTTGCGAGGATGGATGGACCTATTGGGCAGATCTGCTGTTTCGCCGCAATTACTGGGAATGGCGCGGGCAACCCTGCCGGGTCATCCTGTTGCGTATCCGGCTCAAGGATTTTCAATTCAGCAAAAGTCAGCGGAAGTGCCTGCGGCGCAACGAAGACCTGATGCTTTTCAAACACCCCATCCGTATTTTGCCCGTGCATGAATGGCTGTTTGAAAGACATGCCCGGCGCTTTTCCCACAACCGCCCGATGAGTATTTACGGTTTTTTTAGCGCATTCAGCAGTATTATGCCTTGTTACGGGGTGCAGTTCGATGTTTTGAACCCGCAGCGCCAGTTGGTAGCCAGCAGTTTTTTCCACATCGGTAAAAAAAGTGTGGCGGGCAATTATTGTATCCACGAACCGGAAGAATGGAAACGCGGACTGGGCACCTACACCATGCTGAAAGAAATTGAATTCGCCATCGAACAGGGACGCGAGTTTTATTACCCGGGATTCGTGTACGACGTGCCGAGTGAGTTTGACTATAAACTGAATTTTAACAACCTGGAATATTTCGACTGGTGGGGCAACTGGTATCCGATCGATCGGATGCCTTTGCGCGACTGGCGGGTAGCGTATGAAGTGGAGCCTGAAAAAAACAACCCAACTTACTATCCGGGACAGTAAGGTCGGTCAAGAGTAATATTTTTCCATAAACTTTTCAGCCGTTAAAACCCTGACTTTTGGAAAATCCAATAATCGAGGATGAGAAAAATGGCGGTCATTGCTGACAATACAATCTGCGGAAGCGGCAACTGCACAATCAATAAACTTATCGTCATCCGGATCTTGTTCTATTATTTTAAAATGATAGAAAGGTTCTACTTTTTCTACAAAAGGGTGAATTGAAAAGAACTGAATCATATTGTCCGCAACATCTGCTCCATTTTTACGGGCCAGTATTTCCTGATATTCGTATAGGATTTCAGTTGTTATGCACATCGTGAGCTCGCCATCTATGATGCTATCAAAAATAGGGCGATAAGGGGAGGACAGACCGATCATAGCAATCAGCACATTAGTGTCAATGACTACCCTTAATCCGGTGGTGTTCATTGGCCCATTTTTTCATGTCTTCCGGAGATAGTTGCTGTTCCTGCCATGTTTTTTGCATGGCATCCGTCGCTTTTTGGGCAAAATATCGCCCCAAAAGCAATTTGATTTCCAATAATTGATCTTCAGGAAGTTGATGGGCATATAATTTCAACAACTCCAATTGAAGATTTGTAAGCGGTGGTTTAGCAGCCATCATACTCAAAGATTTATATGCAAATATACATGTTTCCACTTATGTTGCATCATAGGTAAGTCAACAAAAAAACAACCCGCCTTACCATCATC
>JALHMA010000517.1 GCA_022844265.1 Saprospiraceae bacterium
CGATGAATACCGGCTGGCAATTGTAGATCAAAAATCCAAACTTCAGGCTGCGCACAAGAACATTGAAATGTACGCTAACGTTAATGAAAAAATTGGTTAAGTCGTTATTGGTTATTGGTACTGATAACGAATAGCGAATTAGGGTTGTACGAAGAACAAAATCCTTCGTGCAACCCTAATAGCGAATAATGAATAACTACTTATTGCCCTTTTTCTAATACCTTGAGAGGGTCTCAATAGGTTGATGAGGATTGATAAGGGTTTATAAGGGTTGATAAAGGTTTATAATTGCCACTCTATTAGAGCGGCAATCATCAACCTTTATAAACCATTATCAACCTTTATAAACCTTATTGAGCACCCTCTTTTTATATGCATCAACCTAAATATCTCCGGAGCATCCAGGCATTTTTTTCCTGTGTTTGAAGCAACTTGGTGAGAATATCCACCGTGCCCGGATCGTCATAACCTTCCGTTATGTCACCTATCATTTTTCGCATGTTGCGAGCCATGGTGTCGCTGTCTTCCGCCAACTCTTTTACTGCCAATGTTTGCTCCTTTTTTCCGCCGCTCGACTCCTTGAGTTGTGCCCTTTTTAGAAATTCTGACATGGAGCCTGCTGCGGCATACCCCAATTGTTGAATCCTTTCCGCCACTTCATCAATTTGAAGGGCAATAACGTTATACAACTTCTCAATAAACTCATGCACTTCGACAAAACTAGGGCCTACCAGGTTCCAGTGGAAATTGCGCATTTTTATATACAATACATGTTGGTCGGCCAGCAACTGATTGAGGTGTTCAGAAATAACGTTTTTATCAGTGGCGGGGATGCCCAATAGATTGCCGGAATCCGTTTTTATTTGTTTTGACATATCGCTGCATTTTTAAGTGAAAATGATTGTTTGTGGGTATTCAGATAAATTAAGGTGCCACCAGGCAATAGTGTCTAAAACCCACCCAGTGTATTAATCTCTCTACAATATGGGGCGTTTTTTCCCCAAATTGATCTGGTATAATATTTTTAGAAAACAGATTTAGTACAACCATCTGTCTCTACAACTTTATTCCTATGAAAAAACAAATGTTTTATTTCGGTTCTCTTATGATGGCGCTTTCCACTTTATCCGGCTGTGAGGTAATAGGCGGAATATTTAAAGCGGGTGTCTGGTCCGGTATCCTCCTGGTAGTTCTGGGGATCGCATTGATTGTCTTTCTGATTTCAAAACTGATCAAAAAGTAGTGTGCGCAAAAAAATTTATTGCACTTAATTTTTTCATTAACCCAATAGCGTTTAAGTACTTCTTCAATATTAGTTTGGATTAAATTGACTATAAATGCTTGATTATCAGCACTAATAACGAATAACTACTTTTTTCAAAAAACGCTTAAATAAATTGACTTTTATTATGAAACGTACCATTGGAATCATTCTTATCATAGCAGGTATTTGTGTAGGAGTTTATGCACTTACACGCCACAATGAAGAAAAAACACTTATCGAAATCGGCGATTTGGAGATCAAACAAGACAACAAAAAACCGGGAGAAAATACGACGGTATACTATATCGTTGCAGCAATTTCAATTATTGGCGGCGGCTTTATACTCTCTTCCAAAAATCGCGGCGCATAGTAGACTTATTTTCAAAATAAGCAAATTACGTATCTTGGCATGTCAATTCATTCATACAGGAATAACATGAAAAAAGAATTATTGCCAAAAGAACGTGAAGAACTACTCAACACCTTAAAAGCCCGTTTTGAGCAAAACAGGATTCCGTCAAAGGCGGGACTCGAATGGGCTAAAGTGCAGGCAAAACTGGAAGCGAATACCGAAAAACTGTGGTCGCTCTATGCAATGGAAAGCACCGGTGGCGAACCGGATGTTGTCGGTTATGATGATAAGACGGGCGAATATATATTTTTTGATTGTTCGGCGGAAAGCCCTAAAGGCCGCAGAAGTCTATGCTTCGACCATGAGGCGCTGGAGTCCAGGAAAGAACATCAACCCGAAAATAGCGCTACCGAGATGGCCGCTGACATGGGTATTGAGTTGTTATCAGAACAACAATACCGGACATTGCAGGAACTTGGACATTTCGATACCAAAACATCGAGCTGGATAACAACACCTGCTGATATCAGAAAACGCGGCGGCGCCCTTTTTGCCGATTACCGCTACGGACATGTCTTCGTGTATCACAACGGTGCAGCATCTTACTATGCCGCCAGGGGGTTCCGCGGCCGGCTGAGGGTTTAGTGTTCCCTGCCCATGTAGTGCATAAAATGGTAACCTTTTTTGACAAAGCCCTCGCGTTCATAAAACGCGTGGGCTTTTTCATTTTGAAGATAAGCATCCAGCATCAGCGTTTCGCAGCCTTCCTGAACGGCTATTTCATACAGAAAATCATAGAGTACTTTACCGATACCGCGGGAGCGATGGGCCGCATCGATCACAACATTATCCAATTCCATGTAGCGGCCACTGTATATTTTGGTACTGACCCAAAAACCGGAAAGTCCAATACATTCCCCCGCTTCAAAAACAGCGGCCATGCGGTATCCGTGCGCAAGCATATCGTCGAGCAGATGGGCGTAGCGCTCTGCCGTAACACCCGGACTGAGTTGCCGGATGAGCGGATATAAAGGAATCATTTCCGTTTTTTGGGTCAGTATATGGATGTCTAACATGGTGGGAAAATGATTTATAGACCACAAAAGTAAAATGGCACGGGATTTTTTTACCACATAGGCACATAGATTTCACACATAGAACACATAGTGTAGAGTACTCTAAAAACTATGTGTTCTATGTGTGAAATCTATGTGCCTATGTGGTAAAAAAAAATCCCGTGCTATAAACCTCACTCTTTCACCACTTTCTCCGACCAGACAGCCCGGCCGCCGCGCATTGCGCGCACCATGTAAATGCCTGAAGGACAATGGTCTATTGAAAGATTCTGGCTTGTTTGCCCTTGCGCCGCGATGGTTTGCTGCACCGTTCTGCCTGTCAAATCCAGCACCGAGATCATCGTTTCGGCGTTGAGCGCTTCCTTGAATTGAATGGTCACATCGCCGCTGGTCGGGTTGGGAAACAGCGTGGCATCCTCCGCGCCGGTAGCCTCATGAGTGGCCGAAGTGCCAATGCGCCGGATACACACATCGTCGATTCTACCCCAGGAAACAAAGGCGCCGTCGTTTATGGCAAAATTGTTCCAAACGCTGATGGTCAGCGTATTATAATTCTGCGGAGCCGTCCAGGGCGCAGAAGTATAGGTCATCCAACTGGTCGTCAGAACAGGCGACAGGTACATTTCATC
>JALHMA010000518.1 GCA_022844265.1 Saprospiraceae bacterium
GGCAAAGCAGGTGAAACGCCTCCCGACGTGCAACCCGGCGGCTGGACGGTTGCCAAACCCGCCAACCACGGCCAGACCTACCTCGGCCTGGTGGTGCGCGATAATGAAACCTGGGAAGGGGTAGGGCAGCGCCTGAGCCGCCCGCTGGAATCCGGACAGTGTTACGAATTCAGCCTCGATCTGTGCCGGGCTGAATTATACCTGAGCGTAAGCCGCGTCACCGGCGAGGATGTCAATTATGCCGTTCCTGCCCGCGTCCGTATCTGGGGCGGCATGGGCTATTGCGATTCCCGCGAACTATTGGCAGAAACCTCTATCATTACGAATACCCGCTGGCTTACCTTTAATTTCCGGTTCAATCCGAAAGGCAACTACACGTACCTGATGATTGAGGCGTATTATAAAACCCCCATTTTGTTTCCCACCAACGGAAATATTCTGGTGGACAATGCCTCTGCCATCAAACCGGTTGCCTGCAACCCGGAAAAAATGCCCGATGCGAAAAAACCTGCGGTGGTTGCAAAAGCGCCCCCGAAAGTCAGCCCGACGGCCCCCAAAGTGACAACAGCCCCGAAAGTTGATACACCTGCGCGCAGAACGGAGCCTAAGCCGGCTGTTACCACCAAAATGGAGCGGAAAGTGATGAAAACCGGCAAAATTTACCGCCTCGAACGCTTGTATTTCGATGCGAACAAGTACGAAATAAAATCAGAATGTGAACCGGAATTGTTTTCCCTTTATGATTTCCTGATCAATAACCCTGATGTGGTGATCGAAGTCGGCGGACACACCAATAACGCCATGTGGCCCAACGAAGGTTTTGCAGAGGAACTTTCTACCAATCGCGCTAAAGCGGTGGCGAGCTGGCTTGTAAGCAAAGGGGTCGCCAACGACCGCGTTCAATACAAAGGTTACGGCTGGAAATACCCGATTCAGCCCAATACAACGCCCGAAGGGAAAAAGAAGAATCAACGGGTAGAGGTGAAGATATTGACGATGAATGGATAGTTTGGTGTTTCGTGTGTGGTGTTTAGTGTTTAGGGCGCTTCGCCTGACCTACTCACGGTTGCCAAAGGCGAAGCGCCCTAAACACTAAACACCACACACGAAACACACTTATTCAAACATCCGCAGCGCATTCGCCGTCGTTGTGCGCGCAATTTGGGCCGGCGGCATTACTTTCGCTTCCGACAACATATCAGCCGTTTGAACGATATACGCGCTTTCATTGCGTTTGCCGCGGTAAGGCACCGGCGGCAGGTAAGGCGCGTCCGTTTCCAGTACAATATGTTCGAGTGGTATTTCCCGCAGGATAACGGGCAGTTCGGATTTTGGGTACGTGATGGTGCCTCCAATGCCGAGCATAAAACCCAGGTCGATCATTTCCCTGGCTTCATCCAAAGTGCCTGAAAAACAGTGAAATATGCCGCGCAGACGCCCGTCCTGTCCTTTTCTGACCAGTTCGATACACTCCCGGTTGCTCTCCCGCGAATGGATGATGATTGGCCGACCCAAATCCTTCGCCCATTCTATCTGGCGCGCAAAAGCAATCTGCTGTATCTCCAGCGTCGTTTTATCCCAATACAAGTCGATCCCTGTTTCACCGATGCCTGCCCAGGCGCGTTGCCCGAGCCAGCGCTCCACCAGTTCCAGTTCTTTCAGATACGTATCGGGCTGCACGTGGCTGGGGTGCAACCCCATCATGGCAAAACAATGCTCCGGGAACGCCGCTTCCAAAGCCAGCATACCTTCAATGGATTCCCCGTCGATATTGGGCAAATACATGCGCACCACGCCGGCAGCAATGGCGCGTTGTACCATGTCGTGCCGGTCTGCATCAAATTTGGGGGAGTACAGGTGCGCGTGGGTGTCGATGAGGTGTTGCATAAAGAAAGAGGCAAAGAGGCAAAAAGCAAATTGCAATGAAAGTCAATGAGTTATATGAAATTTGAGCGGTAAAGGTAGGGAGATTTTTAAATCCGGGCAGGGTTAAAAACTTGAATCATCCCGAATTTCTGCCGTGATTCTATCGGCAATAGTTTTCACTTTATCATTGGCAGATCGAGCCGCCCCAGCCGTCGTTGTGCGTCCTCACCAACGACATTGTACCACTCATGCTAAGCGATTTGATCCGTTTTAGACTTGGGATTCGGAATAAATTGCTGTTGGCGGGGACGCACAACAGCGGCAACAGGCATTTTTTCCACCGCAAAAATGGTAAACGATCCTTGAACGGAACTGGTCACAATTTGTGACCAGTTATCGAAAATAATTTCCTAATGCGAATGGGTTACCACGAATCAAAATCGCCAAAATATGGTTAAAAATGTCCCAACCCGGGTGTCATTCCGACGATAGGAGGAATCTGGCCGGACTTGAAATGGACATCCCCGTTTTTTTCCTGGCCAGATTCCTCCTATCGTCGGAATGACACCCGGGAAAAGGATAATCCGATCATTATTTTAGCACAAATGATTCTGTTTTAACCCATTATTCGCATTATTACCTAAAAAGAAGACAGATTATAGAAAAAATGATTTTATTTAAACTTTTTGTTTTGTTTTTTTATCAAAACTTTTCATTTTTGTCAGTTCAAAACCTATAATCCAACACGCTGATAAAATGGAACTACAAATTATTCATTCCAAAATTCACCACATACGTGGGGAACGCGTCATACTCGACTTTGATTTGGCTACATTGTATAACGTGGAAACCAAAGTGCTGAAACAATCTGTTCGCCGGAATGTTGAGCGATTCCCCGATGAGTTTATGTTTGAACTTACCCAAAAAGAGTTTAAAATCTTGAGGTCACAATTTGTGACCTCAAGTTGGGGCGGTAGTCGTTATCCGCCCTTTGCGTTTACTGAACATGGAGTAGCCATGCTCTCAAGTGTACTGAACAGTTCAAAAGCCATTCAAACGAATATTGCAATTATTAAGGCATTTATAGCCCTTCGCCGCCATGCCCTAACCTACGCTGAATTGGCTCAAAAAATTACCGAACTGGAAGGTAAATTTGATAAAGAGTTTGCCGATATCAATGAAGTTCTGAAATGGTTGGGTGAAGAAAATCAAAGCCGGGCCAATGAAATAATAGCGCTTCAAACAAAGGACGAATCGCCTGTTGATGAACCATCGCGCCCTCGCATTGGGTTTAAAAAGTAAGACAACCTCATTTAAAGGAATCGCCGCCCGGATTGGCAAATAATTTGCACACAAATTTTCCTTTATGACTATCCGCATATTGTACCCCAATGGAACCGGGCGACCACAAGGGTCGCCCCTACCCAATTATTGATAGCAAAGGTTTTGGT
>JALHMA010000519.1 GCA_022844265.1 Saprospiraceae bacterium
GTGATGCTCGGCACCCACAAACTCAAGGACTTTGAGATGATCAATAAACTGGACGGCTATGCGATTAAAATCCCGGTATTCTCGTTTGATAAATTCCCGAATGTGGACAAACGACTCGGGCCGGAAATGAAAAGTACCGGCGAAGCGATTTACTTTATCAAGGATTTGAAGGACCCGTATTTCAGGGAGTTGGAGCGGAATCGGAGTATGTATTTGTATAATTAACCTGAGATGCAGTGGGGCCTTGGGTTGTGTTACGAGGCCCAGCGGGTCGGTATTTATTTAATTAAGATGCCGGCCCGCTGGGCCGGATGTAACATCCTTTGGCATTTCTACAAAGATATAGGCCCGCTGGGCCTTGTAACACAACCTCAATAAATACTCGAAATGGTGTACTTTTGTAAAAAATGCAACGATTATAAGCAGCCTGATTAAAAACGCTCCCTGTTTTACCCAACTCAAAACCTGGATATGCGAAGGCGCAGGAATAGATGAAAACGAGATATGAAACCCTTCTTCAAAACTATCCTCTACCTGCTTCTATTCATCCTCCTCACCGTTCTCACTCAAATCGGCGGCCTGGTTTTCCTGCTCAGTTGGTTCATTTACAGACGAATAGTCAAAAAAGCGACCGAACACTTCAAGCCGGCTTTCCTGATTAAAACGCTCACGTTTGTAAGCCTTTACCTGTTCGCCACTTTTCTAATAGTTCCTATTATAGCAAAACCATTCGGCCGGGTGCCGCTGCTCTTTTTTACTATAAAACATGTCCAGCCTGTCACTATCTGGACCTGCATATTGAACAGAAATTATGTGAGGCCGGAACTGAAAAGTATGGTTGAAAAGGTGGCCAAAACAATGCATGACCGGTACGAAGGCGCCGAAATTCAATACCTCGATGCCAACCTGCCTTTTTTTGACGGTTTTCCGCTCGTCCCACATTTGAGCCACAACGACGGGCGAAAACTCGATCTGGCATTTTTCTACACCGATAGCAGGACTGGCCAAAAAACCAATAACAAACCCTCTTTCAGCGGATATGGCGTTTTTGAAGCGCCCCGTCCGAATGAACTGAACAGCATCGAAACCTGCCTCAAAAAAGGTTACTGGCAATACGATTTTAATAAATACATGGCTTTTGGCGCCGATCAGGAACAATTTATCTTCGACGAGGAACGCACCAGGGCGATGATCGAACTGTTTTCAGAAGCCCCGGGCATTGAAAAAATGTTCCTGGAACCGCATTTAATAACCCGCTTGAAACTGAACGGCAACAATAAAGTCAGGTTTCACGGTTGTCAGGCGGTTCGGCACGATGACCACTTGCATATCCAGATAAGGCGGTAATGAGATGTCATTTTTTACCGATCGGCACGTTAATCCCCAGCCACGGGATTACAAAGAATTCGATATCCGGTTCTACCGGCACCACCAATGCCCCGTCGATAGCGATGCGCCGGCCCAGGAAACGAAAACCGGCGGATATTAACCCGATGTTGTCGTCGCCCGTATCGAAGAGATAGTTTTCGGAGATGAAGGCGAGTTTTTTATTGACGCGCTGCATCGTGCTAAAGGAAAGTGTTGGCGAATTGGCCCAGCTGTTGCCGGCATAACCGTACCCGAGTCCGAAATTCACATTTCTGTCCCGCGAGCCGAGTGTCAGTTGACCGTAAGCCACCCCAAAGGAGCCGCCATCGCCTTCTGTACCCAGAACAGTTGCCACCAAAGCGCCCACGCCGAGATTCACTTTGCCTTCTTTGATTGGGATGGAATACTTGGGCGTAATCCAGACAGGCGTCGGTGCACTGAAGAAAAACAGCGGGACCATGCCAACGCCCAGCGTAAACCGGTCAGTCACCCCGAAACTGATCTGATTAAACCATATCCATACGTTTTGATAGTAGCCCTCCCCGCGTTTCAGGCTGTAGCCATTCGGGCCGAACAGGTAGCGCGTAGCATGAGGGCTGTCGTACCAGATTTCGCCGTTTCTGATTTGTTCGGGGCGCAGGGCTTGCATCCGCCTGATATTGCTGCGAAACAGGGATATGACGCCTAAGTTGTTGGTTTCCAGCACAATTTTATCCGCATTTTGCTCCCTGATTATGCCGATGTAGGTGTTGTCATCTACGGTTTCAATCACCCAGATACTGTCGAGTAAGGTGGGTGGAACGATCTCGCCTTTTTGGTTTCTGCGACTGCCGATAGCGTAGTGTATTTCCTGCAAGTCCACCCATTTTACCAGGAGCGGGCTGCCTTCCGTTTGATCGCAGCGGTAATACTGAACCTCAGTGGCAGTGACGAGTTTGACTTTTGCCGGGATGACAGGGCCTGCTTTCAGGAAAAGGGTGTCGCAGGTGGCGACGATCTGGCTATTGGCTTCGCTGGAAAAAAATATACAGCACATTACAATTACGGCAAAAAGAAATTGGTTTTTCATAACAAGTTTGATTTATCTTTCATCGTTTTTCAGACACACCTCTATCCAGGCATTCAAAGTTAACCTTTGATATTTTGAAATACTATTGAGTTGAGTTAACCATGCAGATGATCCTGGTCATGAACCACCCCCATTCAAAATGAGCGAAAAACAACCCGCATCAAAAAACGCGAGTACCGACAGCACCATGCATGCAGGCCGGGATGTACACCTCGGCGATGTGACATACATCATGCAGGGCAAAAACGTCGTTGTCCCGCGCCAACTTACAAACAACATCCCCACCAACGCCGAGCACCTTATCGGCCGGGATGCCGAATTGGAGGCCATTGCCGTTCATCTGGCACAAAACCGGCCGACCGTGCTGGTCAACGGTATCGGCGGCGTCGGCAAGACCTCGGTGGCGACCAAATTTATGGCCCTGCGCGGTCCCGAATACGAGCACCTGGCCTGGCTGACCGTCAGCGGCTCGCTCGCGGAGACTTTCGTCAATCATACCGTGCTCAAGGAATCTTTACATATTGCACAAGAAGTGAAGGATCTGGTGGAAGCCAGGAACATCGCCGACGCTTTTGCCCTGGTGTTCAAAAAACTGAACGAACTGGGCAAAACCCTGGTCGTCATCGACAACGCCAATGAACTGGCGGATCTGGTGGAACACAAAAACCTCTTTGACCATTGCCCATGCCATGTGCTCATCACCTCCCGTAACCGCCCCCAGGAGTGGACAGCCGTGGTGCCCGTGGAAGCTTTGCCGGCGGCTGAAGCGGTGCAGTTGTTTAAAAAAATAGCGCCCCCGCAAGGACCGGAGGTGACCGATCAGGCTATCGAAGACCTGCTTTCCAAACTCTATTTCCACGCCTTGCT
>JALHMA010000520.1 GCA_022844265.1 Saprospiraceae bacterium
ATTTTCCATACCTCACATCGGAATTTTCGCACGAAAATCCCGATGTGACGTGTGTAAAATCCCATGCCACCACTAACCTTTTACGGGCAAAAATCGCCCTTTTAAAAAAAAAGTGGCGCGGTATTACTTCTCTCCGTACTTTTGCAGCATCCCTCGCTCAACAGATAGTCTCTCCACTATCCTCTATCCTTCGCAATAACGAAGTTTATCATTCGTTTTTGCCACAGATTGAGGGTGTTTCGTCATGTTCCCTGCTGAATTATGGCTGATGCACTATGCTTTTCTAAACCAAAAAGTTTGATTTTTAAAACCATTACTGCTCTATGAACACGACTTCTCGTGCCGGGTGGATATTGGCGGCCTTCCTGCTGGCTGCTAACTGTCTAACTGCTCAAAGCTCTGTGCAAGACGAATTGCAACGCGCTGACAAACAATTTGACCTGTACGCATACAATCTTGCCCTGCGCACCTACGAGCAAGTACTCCAAAAAGACCCCAACAGCGCCCGCGCCCTGTCGCGCACCGCCGATTGTTATTTTCAACTGAATCGCCCGGAAGAGGCCCTGCCCTGGTATGAGCGGGCCGCCCAGCAATACAATGTGGAACCAGTGACTTTCCTGAATTACGGCAAGGCACTCATGCAAACCGGCGACTACATCGGTGCAAAAAAATGGTTCCGCGTATATGGCGAACACAACTCGTCTGCCGCGCAGCAATACATCAATATGTGCGACTACGCCATCGACGTTTCCAAAAAAGAAGCGATCTACACGGTCAAAAACGAACCGCTGAATACGGAAGCAGCCGACTATTGCGCTGCATTTCTGGGTAGCAGGGTTGTTTATAGTTCTTCCCGCACCGATATTGCCCGAAAGAGCCAACCCAAAACGAGCAACGACTGGACGGGCAGCGCTTACAACCAGCTGTATGTGACGCAGCGCAGTGCAGAAAGCGGTTTGCTGCAAAAACCGACATTCCTGCGCAATGACCTTCAGAATACCTTTAATGAAGGCCCTGTCAGTTTTTCTGCCGATGGCAAAAAAGTGGCATTTTGTCGCAACAACTTCATAGATGGCACCCGTCAAATTGCAGAAAAAGGTATCAATATGAGCCTCTATATTGCGGAAGTCGTGGATGGCAACTGGTTGAATATCAAAGCATTCCCTTATAATGGATCGGATTTTGCCACCGGATTTCCGGCACTCTCCCCCGATGGGAATACGCTCATTTTTGCTTCCAACCAGCCGGGTGGAAGCGGCGGCTGGGATATATATGTGTCCAACTGGACCGGTACCAACTGGAGTATCCCGCGCAATATCGGAGAGCCGCTGAATACGCCCGGAAATGAAGTCACGCCGTTTTATGATGGAAAAGACCTGTATTTTTCTTCCGACTGGCACCGCGGATTGGGAGGACTGGATGTGTTCCGCGCCGAACTGGGTCGCGAAACAGTCTCCAATGTATACCACCTCGGCCCCGGCATCAATTCTTCACGCGATGATTACGGATTTGTGTACAACGTCGGCCAGAACATCGGCTATGTCACCAGCACCCGCCCCGGCGGACGCGGCCATGAAGACCTCTGGCAGGTGGTAAAAATAGGCGGCACCGTGCAGGCTCCGGCTACTTATGCAACCAATACATCCCCATTCAGCCAATCCAAACCGAATACAAGCGCTCCGGCGCCCCAGGAATACAGCACCACGGTGACGAACTACGGTTCGGGCAGCGGCACTTTATACCTGTTGGTCACAGACAAAATGGGTAATCCCGTTGCCAATGCCGACCTTGATTTTTCTGACTGTAATGCCGGATTCGGACAAACCGACTATGAAGGCAAATACTATTTCAGTGCCCTGAACTGGCCCCTGCGCTGCAATGTATCGATCAAAAAAGAAGGTTTTAAGGACGAGTTAGTGCTGTTGGAATCTTATGGCAAAGGAAATCTGATGATTGCGATCAGCCCCGACGCCCGGAAAGAGTACATCGGCACCGTGCGCGACTCCCGCAGCAGGCTGCAACTCGACGATGTAAGCATTGAAATAAACAAAACAGAAACAGGTCAGGCTGTCATTACGAATACGGATTATACAGGCCGGTACTCCTTGTTCCTGACGCCATACAGTACCTACGACGTGCTGTATGCGAAGGAAGGATATAAGAGCAGTATTGTCAAACTGCGCGCAGGCGCCGCCGGAACCAATCTTCCCGATGTGATCCTGGAATCGATCATCGGAACAATGGCCGATCGCCCTGTGGAGTACAACACGCCCTCGCAAAACTCCACTGCGCTGATTTCTTCGAAAAAAGCAGGTGAAACGGCATCGAAAGGTGATTTCAACGGCTATGCCGTACAAGTAGCCGCTTACCCGGATGAACTGACGGAAGCCAAACTGAAAAAATACGAGGAACTGTCCAAATACGGCAATCTCTACGCCAAGTCGGAAGCAGGCCGCAACAAGGTGCGCCTGGGTATTTTCTACAATAAAGCCGAAGCACAGGACGCCTTGAAAAAAGTATTGAAAAACCCGAAATTCAAAGGCTCTTTTGTAACGGAAGAATACGGCGCCGATCCTGCCCTGGTGCTGAACAACGACGCCAATGCCCAGCGACCTGTAGAATACAGCTCGGTTTCAAAAGGGGCGCCGGTGGCTTCTGCGATCCGTTATTCTGTGCAGTTAGGCTCCTTTGCTGCGGATAAACCGATTGATATCGGCAATTTTTCCAAAGCAGCCGATCTCGGCCATTTGTACACCAAACTGGTAAATGGTATGAACAAAGTGCGCCTCGGCGTTTACCCCACCCACGCCGCAGCCGAACAGGCCCAGGCGGAGTTGGTGGCCAGGGGTTATCAGGATGCGCTCATCGTGACAGAAAAATCCAACGACGAGTTGTTGCAGGATTTTATGATCGGCGAATCATCGAGCCTGCAACCGGCGCAATATTCCACAACAGGCACGGCGGCAGCGAAAAAACCTAAATTGGCCACCGAAAATGTGCTGCGTCCGACCGAGTATTCTACTGCTACCAACATCTCCAGATCATATCCTTACTACGTGCGCATTGCGACCCTGAGCAACCCCGAGCGATTTGACAGCAGCCCTTTTGTCGACCTCGGCGGCATCGAACGGCGCAAATCGGAATCAGGCGCTACCATTATTCTACTGGGCGGGTATGAACGGATCGAGGATGTCACGTCGGCCCTCAATATCGTCCGCACCCGCGGCTTTGAAGAAGCCTACGCGGTTGCTAAAGACACCAATGGAAA
>JALHMA010000521.1 GCA_022844265.1 Saprospiraceae bacterium
AGCACAGGATAGCGTTCAATTAAAGCAGTTTTCATACCCAACTGGGAGCAACGAATAGCGGCCACATATCCTCCTGGCCCGGAGCCGATCACGGTAACGTCGTAAGTCATGGATGATTTATATTAAGTAAAGGGTGTAATTACGAAAGGTAAACAGAGCATATAAAAGTCAATGAGATTGCAAAAGTAAGACATGACACGTCTTGGCATATTGAAAGTAGTCTTTTTTATCCATGTATTTCAAGTTGTAGTTGCGGTATACTCAAGTCACCCCGTCAATAAGTATCGAGCGATGTTAAGTGATAATTTGAAATACACCCAGGTAGTCCGAGTCGTGAAACAGTTGAAAGTGTTCTATGTTCCACGTGGAACATTAAAAACGACCGAGTAACCATGACTTGAAGTCAGCATAATTTGTACTCATGTGTACCGATTGTTTTTCAGCAGTACTCAGCACTTGTAAACGTTCAGGCACTTCTATTGGTTGTTCCAGTATGGATTCTACGTCTTCAATAAACTTGGAAGGGTGGGCTGTCTCCAGCACGACGCCTAAATGGCCGGGGTGCGTTTCCTGGTA
The DNA here is from genome assembly GCA_022844265.1 of Saprospiraceae bacterium. Classification (GTDB taxonomy): domain Bacteria; phylum Bacteroidota; class Bacteroidia; order Chitinophagales; family Saprospiraceae; genus M3007. Next base: position 577 of record JALHMA010000521.1, read on the forward strand.
TTTGCGAAGTGCGAGGTAGCCGACTGCTCCATGCGGATCAATGATGTAGTTGTATTGCTGCTTTATGTCCCGCATGGCTTGTTTGGTCTCGGCATCTGAAAAGCCATAGCCGCTGATGTCGTGGCGCATATTGTTCCACGTGGAACAATACAGATCAAGCATTCGGGCAAAATTAGAAGGCGCCCCCACGTCCATTGCATTGGAAAGTGTACGTTGGGAAGGTCGCGGAGTAAATGCGCCACTTGTCAGATACTCGGGAACTACGTCGTTTGCATTTGTAGCGGCAATGAAATGTGCAACCGGCAAACCCATTTTTTGAGCCATCAATCCTGCGGTCAGGTTGCCGAAGTTGCCGGAAGGGATAGAAAAAACCACCGGCTTGCCCTGGTCAGTCACTTGTTTGAAGGCTTCAAAATAGTAGAAGGACTGCGGGATCAGGCGGGCAATATTGATACTGTTGGCAGAACTTAAACGGATCGGTTCATTTACTTCCTTGTCTGTGAACGCCTTTTTAACCAATGCCTGACAGTCGTCAAAAGTACCGTCCACTTCCAGAGCGGTGATGTTGTGCCCAAGGGCCGTGAGTTGTTTTTCCTGTAGCGGACTGACTTTCCCTGAGGGATACAATATGACCACTTGTATGCCGGGTGTTTTGTAAAAACCTGCTGCCACAGCGCCGCCGGTATCTCCCGAGGTGGCCACTAAAATGACCAATTCCTTTTCCTCATGTTGGTTGAAATAGGCCATCGTCTGTGCCATGAACCGGGCGCCGAAATCTTTGAATGCCAAAGATGGGCCGTGGAATAATTCAAGGATATAGGTATCGTCATCCAGTTTAACCGCCGGCGCCGGAAAGTCGATGGCCGTTTCCACAATGCGGCGTATCTCTTTTTCAGGAATATCCTGGTGCAGCAAGTTGCGGGTGATTTCAAAAGCAATCTCCTGAAAGGAATAATCGGGCAGATGCTGGAGAAAATGATCTGACAGCCTGGGAATCTCTACGGGCATAAAAAGCCCCTTGTCTTCGGGCAAACCTTTGAAAATTGCCTCTTTCAGACTTGCGCGCAGGGTAGGGTTGTTGGTGCTGTAAAACTGCATTTGTTGTATCCGTTTGTGTTGCGAAATAGTGTTGAGTGACCAGGTCGGAAATATATGGTGCGGGCAAGTTTGTACTATATTTTAGTAATCACAATTTCCACGCGCCGGTTCTTCTGGCGCTGGGCATCGCTGCTATTGTCTGTCAGCGGGTACTTTGGGCCATGACCTACAATGTCCAGACGATAGGATGCAATACCTTTCTGCACTAAAAAATCCCGGATGGCAGCAGCCCTTTCCTCCGATAATCGAAGCAAATCTTCCGCTTTACCAATGTTGTCCGTATGGCCTTCAATACGGATTTGAAGATTGGGATTATCAGTCAGAACGGTAAACAGCCGATTCAATTCAGGGTAAGAACTTTCTAATATGATCGCTTTGGATTGCTGAAAAAAGATGGCCTCCAATGGAATACGCGTATTGACTTCGGCCGGGTCGAGGTATAAATCAATATAGTGCTCCTGGAAATAATAATGATCGCGGCGAAGAAACAGGGTGTCGGTCTCGCCCCAATAAGATGGTTTCGCAGGGGTCAGTACAAAACGGACGCCCTTTGGTATTTTAAGGCGGAAGGCCCCGTTGGAAGTTGTGATCGTAGCGGGCGGTTCGTTTTCTTCCATAGCGCCGTAGCGGACACTGACATTTTGCATCAGATCGCCTGTTTTTCGATTCAGCACCCGACCGATCACCACAATCTCTGTCGGCTGCGGCGGGGCAATCTGCACCCTGTATATATCGCTGTTGCCTCCCCGGCGGGAAGAAAAATAAAGGTGCCCCGAGGTCATGTTAAAATATGGCTGACTGTCGTCCGAGATTGAGTTGATCGGCTCCACTAATCGCACCGGATTGGACCAGTTCGTCCAACTGTCATCGAGGCGTTTGCACATAAAAATATCATTGCCCCCGGAACTTTCTCCACGGTTGGAAGAGAAAAATAACGTCACATTATCTTCTGACAAGAAAGGTGTGGTTTCCCGCCTGGGCGAATTCACCAGGTAGCCCAGGTGTTGCGGGCTGCTCCATTGTTGTGCGCCCTCTCTGAAACACACATATAAATCCATGTCCTTTGAGTCAAACCGGGTGGCCGACAAGATCAGTATCTTACCGTCAAAACTCATGGTAAGACTCACATCTGATGTGATCGTGTAGTAGTCCTTGATTTCTACGGGCTGCGGTGTCGTCCATTCATCTGCCTGATCCGATCTTTTTTGGACAAAGGAAAAACCTTTATTCAAGCCGCCCCGGGGAGGAAATTGATTGATGACATAAAACGTACCGGGATTGGGCGTGATCGCTACCAGGCTATTGGGCAGGGCATTGTTGAGTGGAAAACCCGGGTGAGTCACCTGGTTGAATTGCCCGACAGAATCGCCTGTGGCCATCCAGATATCCTGATTAAACACAGAGCGCACAGGATCATATACGGCTTTGCCGTTGATCTCTGTAAATACCTCGGAAAGGAACTGTATATAAGCAGGTGCAGCAAGTTTTTTGGCCTGGTCTACGGAATCGATCAGCAGGGTGCGATCAAATTCGGGAAAACCGATACGGGTAAAATAAAGTGTTTTACCATCCCTGCCGGGCAC
>JALHMA010000522.1 GCA_022844265.1 Saprospiraceae bacterium
GCGGCAATGCCCCAGCGCACCAGGTCGAAAAAACGGTGCATTTCAAAACCCAGTTCCACCCGGCGTTCGTGGCGCACGGCATCGCGCATCGCCTGCTGATCCGTCGTCGTTATGGCCGGCAGGGCCGTGGCAGGGTCAGTTGCCTGTGCGCGGGCACGGGCGCGTACCTGTTCGAGCGGCGCCTGCGCTTCTCCTGCGCGGCCCAGTTCAGTGAGTGCTTCCGCTTCCCAGAGCAGCACTTCGGCATATCGGATAGCCGTGTAGTTGATGTCGCCGTCGGCTTTTTGCGTCACGGAATCCTTGGCTTGCAGGTATTTGCGCACGCCGTATTTCGTAGCGGAAAATGAGTTTTTGTACACCACGCCGAAGTAGTCCTCGTTGTTCATCGCCACGGTGAACCTGCGGCGCGGGTCGCCGGCTTCAAAGCCGAGTACAAATTCCTCGGTCGCTTCGGCGAATCCGTAACCCTCGTATTTTTTGGAGGCCCACCACTGGTTGAGGAAATTGCCGACACCCAGTTCGAGGTTGGCGTGCTGTATTTCCCAGACGGATTCGGCATTGTTTTGGGTATTTTCCCTGAAATTATCCTGGTAGTCCGGCATGAGTGCATAAATGCCCAGCGCTTTTACCTTCGCCACATATTCCAGCGTTTTTTCCCAGTTTTTTTCGTACAAATATGTTTTTGCCGCCAGCGCATAAGCCGCGCCTTTGGTGGCGCGCCCTACATCGGAAGTCGGTTGCTGGGCAGGCAGCAAGGTACCTGCCAGTTCGCAGTCCGCCACAATCTGGGCATACACCTGGGCTTTCGGCGTTTTGGGTACCTTCAACTGGTCGGGCGGCGTCACATTAATGAAAAGCGGCACATCGCCGAACACCTGCGTCAGCAGAAAATAGTAGTACGCCCGCAGGAACAGCGCTTCGCCGCTGATGCGGTTGCGGCTCGCCTCGCTCATGTCGATCTTTCCGATATTGTCGAGCACGAGGTTGCACTGCGTGATACCGGTGTATTGCAGTTTCCAGAACGTGTTGAATTCTTCGGTGCGCGGGGTGTAGGTAAAGGCATCCATTTCGGTGATGCCCGGACGCGAACCGTCGCCGCCGGTAATGGCCTCGTCGGAGGCAACTACGGCCATTGCCCAGTAATAATTGTTGTTGGTGCTGCTGAACACGAGGGGCTGGTAGGCCGCATTCAGCGCCTGCTCGGCGTCGTCTTCTGTTTGGAAAAACGAACCGGCATCGAGCGTTGCAATGGGTTCTTTATCGAGGATGCCCTGGCAGGAAGCAAAAAGGAGCGCCAGAAATAGGTGGTATATCTTCATGGTGTAGTTGTTCTTTAATGATAAATGATGAGCGATGAATGATGAATGATGAATGATGAATGATGAATGATGAATGATGAATGATGAATGATGAATGATGAATGATGAATGATGAATTTATTTCACGGTTTGAACATTCCTAAAAAAGTTATACCGTTTTTAAATAGTTGATAATCAAAAAAATTAACCCTTCAAGTACCAACGCTAAAGCGATCACCCTATTCATCATTCATCGTTCATCGTTCATCATTCATCGTTCATCGTTCATTTCAAAAGTCGATTTTCAATCCCGCAATAAACGTCCTCGGCGCGGGCACCGTTCCCCAGTCGATCCCGACCGCCAGATCGGACGAAATGCCCAATCCGCGGGTATCATTGGCATTGGCCTGAATTTCAGGATCGAGGCCGGGATATTTGGTAAAAGTAAGCGCATTTTGCGCCGTCACGTACAGCCGCAGACCGGCCACGTTTTCCCATTTTAGCAGGCTTTTAAAATTGTAACCGAGCGTAACATTTCGGATACGCAGGTAAGAGCCGTCTTCGAGGAATCGGGTGGACGGGCGGCGGTTGCCGTTGCGGTCGTCCAGACTCACTTTCGGAATATCGGTATTGGTATTGGTCGGCGTCCAGCGGTTGAGGATGTCGCGGTAGGAATTGAAGCCGCGCGATTGTGTTTCATAGGCAAAATTGCCGTAGAGGAAATACACATCGTTGCCGTAAACGCCCTGTATCAGGGTGGAAAAATCGAAATTGTTCCAGTTAAAACCCAGGTTGACGCCATAGGTGAAATCAGGAAAAGGGTTGCCGATGTGCTGGCGGTCTTTGTCGTCAATTTTATTGTCGCCATTCAGGTCGGCAAATTTTACGTCGCCCGGACGGGTATTGATCGTTTGGAAAGGGCTGGCGTCGATCTCCGCCTGCGTCTGGAAAAGCCCGACGGTTTCATACAGAAAAAACGATCCGACGGGATGGCCCGGCTCCGTTTTGGTTAGGGCGCCGTCGGACAGGCCGAAACCGCCGAGAATTGGTTCGCTGTCGGCAATCGACAACACTTCATTGCGGATGGCGCTGATGTTGGCGCCGATGTTGTAGTTGAATTTCCCTGCCCTGTTTTTATAAATCAGGCCCAGTTCGACGCCTTTGTTTTCAACGGAAGCGGCGTTAACGAAGGGTGGCCGCACTGCTCCGCCGGCCTGCGGTACCGGTACGCGCACGAGGATATCGTTGGTTGTTTTCCGGAACAAGTCGGCCGTCAGCGAAAGCCGGTCGCCCCAGAAACTCATATCCAGCCCGAGGTTGCTCTGTTCGCTCGTTTCCCAGCGAATGTTGCTGTTGCCGGTTTCGAGGATACTGGCGCCCGTAACGATTTGACCGCCAAACACATACACGCGGTCGCCGGTGCTGACCAAAGAACTGTACGGATAAATCCCGATTTCCTGGTTGCCCAGCCGCCCCCAACTGGCGCGGAATTTCAGGCTGGAAACGAAGTTGATATTTTCAAAAAAGCGCTCGTTCGAGATATTCCAGGCTGCTGAAACAGAGGGGAACACGCCCCAGCGGTTGTTGCGGCCGAAACGCGATGAGCCGTCGCGACGCACAGCTGCGCTCAGCACATAGCGGTTTTTGAAAGAATAACCGGCCTGCCCGAAATAGGACAACAAGGCCCATTCGGTGGCGATGCCCGAAGCGCCGACATTGGCGATTTCTTCCGGGATACTCGCGTCGATGTAGCGGAACAGCGGGTCATTGCGGCGGAAGTTATTGGCCGATGCGCCGAGGTAATCGGTGTGGTTCTGGATGGCCTCCATGCCCACCAGCGCCGAAATGCGGTGGTCGCCGAAGGTACGTTGAAAATCGGCGGTGTTGTTCCAGACGAGCGTCTGGTTGAACACCCGGCCTTCATTGAGGGAAGTAGGATCGTACACAGCAGGG
>JALHMA010000523.1 GCA_022844265.1 Saprospiraceae bacterium
CAGTTCTTCCAGTTTGTGCGCTGCGCTGGCGTCGTATCGTTTGTTATCGAAATCCAGCACAAAACCGCCGATCAGATCGGGATCAACCGACAATTGCAGATCGAGGTTTTCAGAAGTGACGCCGCTGGCGAGTATTTTTTTGCGTAAATCGTCCAAAACGGCATCGCTCAGGGGCGTGGCCGTGGTGACGCGCACGGTGGTGATTTTTTTCAGGATTTTGTACTGTTCGCCAAATTCCGCGGTGATTTCAGGTAAATAACCTTCCCGGTTTTTGGTGATCAGCAGCTTCAGGTAGCCCATAGTCAGGCTGTCGAACTGCGATTTGAACAAAGCGTCCATAGCAGCAACTTTCCGGTCGTTGGCAATAATCGGGCTTTTCAGCATCAGGTACAGGTCGCGGTTATGAACGGCGTTTTGCAGCACCTTCATATCGGCTTCTACCTGTGCCAGTTTACCCTGCTCGACAGCGAGTTCGATCAGCGATTTGGCATACCGGGTGGCTATACGAATAACACTCATAGTGTTTATTTGAGTATTTGAAGATTCGAGTATTCGAGTATTCGAAGTCAGATACTCGAATACTCAAATCCTCATAAAATCAATTTAGTTGGATGCTGTCCGACAGGCTTTTTGCGTAGGCTTCCTGTTCTGCCTTGTTCGACAATTCTTTGCGCAGGATTTTTTCAGCGATTTCGATAGCCAGTTGACCTGATTTGTTTTTCAGTTCCACCATCGCGGCGTTTTTGTGGTTTTCGATATCGTGCAGGGCGCTTTCCACTTTGCGTTTGTATTCCGCATTGGCGCGTTCTTTGGCTTCCGCAATGATCTGCTCTTTCGCGTCTTTCGCCTCTTTCAGCATTTGTGCGCGCTCCTCGCGGGCTTCCGCCAGCAATTGCTCGTTTTTCGCTTCCAGGTGCGCCATTTCTTCGCGGGCTTTTTTGGCCTCGTCTAGGGCTTCCTGAATGTCCTGCTCGCGTTTTTTCAAGGCCTCACCGATCGGTTTGAACGCGAAACGGCTCATCATGTACCAGAAAATGAGGAAAATGACGGTTGTCCAGAACAATAAACCCGGTTCGGGTTTGATGACGGAAAAATCTGCCAGAAACAACATAGGAGTAATGAATTATAAAATTTATAAATGGATCGAAGCCCGAAGGCGCCGAGTGAAGTTCAAAAAATCGGGGCGTTGAACAGACCAACCGTCGCTCGCAGCCCCGAAAGGCATTTCTTAGCCGGCAGGTGCAACGAAGAAAGACAATACCATGCAAACCAGCGCAGCGCCCTCTACGAGAGCGGCAGTCAGGATCATGTTTGCGCGAATATCGCCTGTTGCTTCTGGTTGGCGGGCGATGGCTTCCATCGCCTTACCACCAATTTGACCGATACCGAGACCGGCACCGATTACAGCCAGACCAGCGCCAAGTGCAGCGTAGCTCATGTTGTGTAATTTATATTGATGAAAAAAAAAATTCGTGTTTAGTTTTTAGTGTTTGGTGTTTAGGCTCATTCACTCACTCCGCTCTTAGTACTTCTCACCTCTAATGGAGGGCATCACGCTCGGCTCTCACCCTCTCACTCTCTCACTCTCTCACCTCTCACTTCTATTAGTGGTGGTGTGGTTCTTCAATCGCTGTTCCAATATATGTGGCTGACAGCATGGTAAATATAAATGCCTGCAGGAACGCTACCAGCAATTCCAGCGTCATCATAAACAATGAAAGTGGTACGGAAGCAATGATACCGGCGATAGAGCCGTTCGTGCTTTTTCCGGCGTCACCGAAAATAAAGATCAGGCTGACAAAACTCAGGATTACAATGTGCCCTGCCGTGATGTTGGCAAACAAACGCAGAAGCAGGGTAAATGGCTTCAGGAAAATACCCAGAATCTCGATCGGCGTCAGGATGAAGATTTTGAGCACTGCCGGTACGCCTGGCATCCAGAGCGTGTGTTCCCAGAAGTGTTTTTTTGCGCTGAATGTCGAGATAATAAACGTCAGCAATGCCAGCACGATGGTAATCGAAATATTGCCGGTCACATTGGCGCCGCCTGGGAAAAATGGAATCTGTCCGATCAGGTTAAGACCCAGGATGAAAAAGAATGCCGACAACAGGTAAGGCATGTATTTTTCGTATTTCGGGCCGATATTCGGTTTGGCAACTTCGTCGCGGATAAACGTATAAAACGGCTCGATAAAGTTTTGCAGTCCTTTCGGCGCGCGGCCGTGGGTTTTAGTGGCGCTTTTGGCCACCGAGCGGAACACGAGGAACAGGATCAACACCGTGAGCAACATCGTGAATACGTTGCGGGTGATGGAAAAATCGTAGAAACTGGTGATACCGCCGCCCATGATACCGCCGTCGTAAGTCGTTTTGGCATCCAGCAGGTTGCATTCGCCATTAATAACGGCGTAGTACAGGGTTCTTTTTTTACCGTTGATTGTGGTGTCCTGGTGTGTGTAGTCATCCACTTTCACTTCGCCTTTTGCGTAGGCAGGATTCTGAATGCGCATGATACTGCCATGTACGAGTACATAGCCGTCCTGCGCTACTTCGCCGTTGCCGTGGTGGTGTGCGTGAAAGGTGCTGGTGGTGGAAAATTTCCAGCCGTGACCGGGCGCATACAGGATGCAGGGAAGCGGCAGGTAGGTATCACCGAGCAAGTGAATAGCATTGGCGTCCGCAATGTGGTGCACCGCATTATCGCCTGCGTTAAACGGAACTTCTTCGTTCACGGAGTGGCCGCAGGGGCTGTGTGCGCCTGCCGGATGGCCTGCTTCCGCGTTTTCACCCGTCGTTTGTGCTGTTTGCGGATGCGCGGCAGCATCTTGCTGTTGTGCGGGTTGTGGGTGATTATGATTTTCATGGCCGTCCTGCGCAAAAGCGAAGGTCGATAAACCACTGATAATCAATACTATCCAATATTTACGAGCAAAGGTCATATCCACGGCGAAAAATCTTTTTTCAAATCGGCTGCAAAGGTACAATGCGGTTTTCGTTTAAAAAAACCAAGAAAATTATTTTCCCAAAAAAAATGGGGCAAAGGGCATTGACAAGCGGGTGCTTCGGAATTTAATTTGGAAACGGGCGGAATGCGGGGTGGCGCTCCGGGCGACAATTTTGCCAGGAATGCCGCTCAAGCGAAGAATATTGTGTATCATACTAAGGATTATAACACATGTTTTTTTACCACGACGGACACCAAGTGGTTTTCACAAAGGGCGGGGGGGGGCGAGGTGTCGGC
>JALHMA010000524.1 GCA_022844265.1 Saprospiraceae bacterium
ACAATCAGGCATTTTAAAGTCTGCATTTTTTTGTGTGTATGGTGTATGGTGTTTAGTGTTTAGGGCACTCCGCCTTTGGCCGTGGTTGGAGTATGGTATATGGTGTTTCGTGTTTAGTGTTTAGGGTGCTTCGCTTTTGGCGACTGTGAATGGTATCGGCGGTATGCTCATTTTAGTTAAATTTTCGGGAATACCAAAGGCGAAGCACCCTAAACACCAAACACCAAACACCAAACACCTACACCCTTTCCCCGAATTCCAGCCAAAGTTCGGCCTTGAACCATTCCTCTGTTCTGCTCAATTCCAGGCGGTGCGTCTCCGGGTACAATAATTCGAGGCGGCGCTGCACGTTTTTCAGGCCGATACCGGAACTGTTGTCTTTGACTTCGGCGCTTCCGGGCGCTATTTTATTGCGCACGCTAAAATGCAGTTTTTTATCAGTGATGTTCAAATTAATTTCAATAGTTGGGTCGGCGACCAAACCAACTCCGTGTTTGAAGGCATTTTCCACAAAAGGAATCATCAGCATGGGTTCAATAATCTGCCCGCCGACGACGCCGACGATATCCATACGAATTTGGACGTCCTCTTCAAAGCGGATTTTCTGCAATTCCACATAGTTCTTCAGATAACCCAGCTCTTTTTCCAAAGGAATAAGGGCATCGGCAGACTCATACAGCATATACCGCATCAATTCGGATAATTTGATGGTTACCGGTTCTGCCAGTTCGGAGCGGGAGCGAATGAGGTAAACGATGCTGTTGAGGATGTTAAAAATAAAATGCGGACTGATCTGGGAGCGCAAAAACGACAGCTCCGATTGCAGGCGTTCCTGCCGCTCCTGCTGACTGGCTTGTTCCTGCCGCACTAAATGTGTCATCAGACCGTAGCCGGTACTGATGGCAGTAACGAACAGCACATAAAAAATGCTTTTGCCAACATGTTTGGTAAAATTGATGTTGTAACACGAAAGCAGGGAAGTTTTCATCAAACTTTCTATGACTACAAACAAAACGATGAGTCCCAGCAAAGAGAATAAGTATGGACCAAGTCCACGTTTGCGCAAAACTTTTGGAATGAGCAACTCAGTATTCAGAAAAAACAGCGGAATATTCGTCAGCATTACCGGGAAAAGTTTCCACATAAACTGCCGGTGTCGCTCATCATCGTCCTGCGACAAAAACGGCATGCCCAGCCACACGCCCCAGAAAACGGTCAGGATTAACCAGCGCAACAGCCGGTCAGAAGAAATTTGTGTACCCCAGATTGTCATAATTTTTAAATGATGCACAAATGTACATAGACTACATTTCCCCGGTATACCATGGCGACCAACTCCGATTTTCCGGCGATATACCCTTCTATTCCGTATGTGGCATAGTGCCGGGGTGACTTGAAGTCACCCCGGCACTATGCAGAAAGGTTGATAAGGGTTGATGAGGTTGATATACATCCGCTCGAAAATGAAGCGATTTTACTTTTTTCGAGCGGATGTATATCAACCTCATCAACCCTTATAAACCTTATCAACCTTATCAACCCGTATAAACCTCATCAACCTTATCAACCTTTAATCCGTGTTCCATCTCCCACTTCAATTTTCTGATTTTCGCCTTCTGAATTCCCGTTTTCATCTACTCTAAAATTTCAAGCCGGCAGAGATCGTTTCCTTTGCGGAGATTTTTATACAGTCAATGCAAAGTGGTTTTGAACGAGAAGTTGAAATAATCCGCTGGTTAACAATGCTTTCTCAACTATCAACATACTCAACCACTCAACTTTCAGTAATAATAACCGATAACTGCTTAATGAGATTTATCCGTACCACCCTCCTGCCGGTTTTATTCCTCCTGCCCGTTTTGCTTTCCGCCCAAATAGAGGAAAGCAATGGCAATCCCATTCCCGAAAAACGCCTCCTGAAAGGTATCCTGGCGGATGCCACGACCAAAACACCGCTGGCTTTTGCGACAGTGACCCTCTTTGCGTTGCCCGACAGCAGCGTGGTAACGGGCAATATCACGGATGAACTGGGCGGCTTCTCGCTGCTGGCCAAACCCGGCTCGTACTTTCTGCGCGGTCAGTTTTTATCCTATAAAACCGGCTTTCAGGGCAATATACAACTCTCCGCATCCGGCACAACGCTCGATTTGGGGATGATTTTACTTGAACCCAATTCCAATATCCTGGATGAGGTCATCATCAGCGCAGAAAAAAGCCAGGTGCAGTTCGGCCTGGACAAACAGGTATTCAATGTGGGCAAAGACCTGGCCAACAAGGGCGGTTCGGCTGCCGACATCCTCGACAATGTGCCTTCCGTAACTGTCGATGTGGAAGGAAACGTAAGCCTCCGCGGCAGCGAAAACGTGCGGATTCTGATCGACGGCAAACCCTCGGGTTTGGTGAGTTTCGGCTCCAACGGTTTGAGCCAGTTGCCCGCCAATATGATTGACCGGGTAGAAGTCATCACCAATCCTTCGGCGCGTTACGAAGCGGAAGGTATGGCCGGCGTGATCAATATTGTGCTGAAAAAAGAACAAAAACGCGGGATCAACGGCTCTTTCGACCTCACCGTCGGGCAGCCCGACAACTACGGCGCCGCGTTCAATATCAATATGCGCCGCGAAAAGTTTAATTTCTTCAGCAACTACGGCGTGCGGTACCGCAAAGGCCCCGGCGAAGGCGCCCAATACCAGGAATACAACGACGGCAGCCAGTTGCTGATCACAGACCTCGTCAGCGACCGGCTTCGCGGCGGACTGTCCAATAACTTTCGATTCGGAGCCGATTATTACCTGACGCCAAAAGATGTGCTCACAACGGCGCTTTCCTGGCGTTATTCGCTTGACGATAACAGCAATACGATCCTTTACCGCGATTTTATCGGCAGCCTCGACAACCCCGACGGCAGTTCCCGACGCACAGACCTGCAGACGGAGAAAGAGCCGAATATGGAATATTCGCTGAATTATAAAAAGACTTTTCAACGCGACGGACATACCCTCAGCGCCGATGTACAGTATCAGGACAATACTGAAAATGCATCTTCTGATCTGCGCGAACAATTCCTTGCTTCAGACGGCAATCCATCCGGCCAGGCCGATCTGCTGCAGCGCTCGGAAAACCGGGAGAGCGAACGCAATCTGGTCACACAATTGGATTACGTACATCCGTTCGGCCAGGAAGGAAAGTTTGAACTGGGCTACCGCGGCGGGTTCCGCGATATTCGCAACGATTA
>JALHMA010000525.1 GCA_022844265.1 Saprospiraceae bacterium
GATGAAGCGATCGACATGCTCATGCGCGCGTTTGTGGAGCCTGGGCGCGACAACGTGGTGCTGCTGCCGCCGACGTATGGTATGTACGCCGTGCAGGCCAATATTCATGGCGCCGAAATTCGCCGGGCGCCCTTGCGTCCCGATTTTTCGCCCGATGCAGCGGCGGTGATGGCAGCTTCGGATGAACATTCCAAATTGTTGTTCCTCTGCTCGCCCAACAACCCGACGGGACAGTGCCTGCCCGATGATTTTATACTGGATATGCTGGAACGTTTCCCCGGATTAGTCGTGATCGACGAGGCTTACGGCGATTTTGCAGGCCGTAGTTCCTGGTTGCAGCGGCTGGCGGAATTTCCCAACCTGGTCGTGCTGCAAACGTTTTCCAAGGCCTGGGGGCTGGCGGGGTTGCGCGTCGGCATGGCCTATTCCAATGCTTTTGTTATCAGCGCTTTAAATAAAATAAAATACCCTTACAACCTGAATACCATGACCATTCGGATGGTTTTGCAGGCCTTGCAACAACCGGAATCCGTGCAGGAAAAGGTGCAGGTTCTGTTGTCGGAACGGCAAAGACTGGAGCGCGAACTGCCCATGTTGCCTTGTGTGGAAAAGGTATTCCCTTCCGATGCCAATTTTCTGCTGGTGCGGGTGACGGACGCAAATGACATTTACAGGTTCCTCTGCGAACAAGGCATTATTGTGCGCAACCGCGACAAGGAATTACATTGCAGCAATTGCCTGCGCATCACAGTGGGCAGGCCGGAGGAAAATACTACGCTGCTATCGGCATTGAGGGGTTATTACCCGCCCTACGATTTGCGTTAAGTGAGTAGTGAGATGTGAGTAGTGAATAGTGAGTTGTGAGTGGCGTCCAGTTAGAAGAATATTGGGTTCGTTCTTCTAACTGGACGCCACTCACTACTCACTACTCACTACTCACTATTCACTACTCACTATTCACTACTCACTATTCACTACTCACTACTCACATCAAATGCGCCATCATCACCTCATCCATATATCGGTTTTCGCTTTTCAGCCAGCAGTAGTCGCGCAGGACGCCCTCTTTCTGAAAACCCGTTTTTTCGTACAACCGGATCGCTTTTTCATTGATATGCGCAACGCTCAGTTCGATGCGGCGGAGGCCCCGGTCTTTTCCTAACTGAATGATTTCCAGCAACATCTGCGACCCCAAACCGGCGCCGAAGTAGTCGGGATGGATGGCCACGCCGCCCAGATATGCGATGTGGCTGGTGCGGTAATTCAGGGGAATCAGTTTGAACATACCCCTCGGAATACCTTCCGTTTCAAAAATATACAACAACCCTTTCGCCTGTAAATCATCGAAAATGGCCGGGAAATCAGGCGCATCCGACATTTCATACAGCAGAAATGGGTTGGTCAGCGGATGGAAATAGAGGGTGCGGATGAATTCGTAATCATCCGGTGTGGCTTGTCTGACCATTTACCCAAGAATCGTTGCTTTCGTTGCTTCCAGCATTGCCCTGCATTCGGCGAGGCTGGGGCCTTGTGCATACACGCGCAACACGGGTTCAGTACCGGAAGCGCGGATCATCACCCATTTTTCGTCGCCGAACACAAATTTCCAGCCGTCGAGGTCTTCCACACTTTGTATTTTGTATTTGCCGAAAGCCGTGTAAGCGCGGCGTTTGCAGTGGTCGACTACCGTTACCTTTTGGGATTCGGTGATGTGCAGGTCGTCGCGCTCGAAAGCGAAGGCGCCCACTTCGTCGTACACTTCCTGCACCAAACCTTTAACGGTTTTGCCGGTGCGGGCCATAAATTCAAACACCATCAGACCGATCCAGACGCCGTCGCGTTCCGGAATATGGCCTTTAACTGCCAGACCGCCGGATTCTTCACCACCGACGAGGACGTCTTCTTTGGTCATGATTTCAGCGATGTATTTGAAACCGACTTTGGTGATCTCATACGGCAGACCGAATTTTTCGGCCATTTTTTTCAGTTTGTCCGTGACGGAGAAGGTGAAAACAACTTTCCCCGACAGGCCTTTGTATTTGTGGAGGTACAGCAGCAGGATCAGCAGGATGTGGTGGCTGTCCACAAAATTGCCATCCTCATCATACATCCCGATGCGGTCGGCGTCGCCGTCTGTGGCTAAGCCGCCGGTGATTTTCGGGTTCTTTTTGATGGTTTCGCTGAGCAGCGTCAGGTTGCGGTGGATGGGTTCCGGCGCTTGTCCGTGCATACCCGGGTTGTTGTCGCAGTGCAGGAACACGCATTTCGGCAGCAGTTTTTTCACCACATTCTGGCCTGCTCCGTACATGGCGTCGTAGGCTACTTTGCCGGCGGCGGCTTTGATCAGTTTCAGGTCAAAATTTTTGCGGGCGTGTTTCAGGTACATGCCTTCGAGGTCAACGTCCTGGAACAATTTCCTGTCAACCAGTTCATTCAGCGGTGGCAGGCTTGGGATGCTGCACGTTTCCTGGATCAGCGCTTCCAGTTCGGTAATATCGGAAGGCGAAGAAGGGCCGCCGTAAGAGGCTTTGAGTTTGTAGCCGTTGTAAGAAGGCGGGTTGTGGCTGGCGGTGATGACGATACCGAGGTCGGCTTTCAATTTGACAACACCGAGGCTGATCATCGGCGTACTCACAAAGCCTTCTGCAACCAGGCATTTGATGCCGTAATGGCCGAGCACGCGGGCGGTAACCGCAGTGAATAATTTACCTCCAAAACGACAGTCGTGGCCGATGACGACTTTTTTCATTTTGTGTTTTTTCATAAAAAGCGCGGTCGCTTCCGCTACACGCTTCACATTTTCTACGGTGTACTCGTCCGCGATGATAGCGCGCCAGCCATCGGTGCCGAATTTGATTGGAATTGCCATGCAGAATGATTGAGTTGTTGAAAGAATTAAAAATGATTTTGAAAGGTTGCGGGCAAAATTATTCGTTGGGGCCATACTTTTGCTGATAATCTTCAAAAAAATACAAGATGATTCATAAGTATCCGGAGACTTCCGGTCTCTTTCCCTTTCAGGTTGTTGCAGATCATTTAAAATATGACTGATTCGTACCGCCACAAAGGCCTGCGCAAACGTTTGGTGAACACCCTTCGCCAGCGGGGCATCAGCGACGAAGCCGTGCTGGCGGCTATCGCTGCCGTGCCGCGCCATTTTTTTCTGGACAAGGCTTTTGAGGAACATGCCTACGAAGACAAACCTTTTCCCAT
>JALHMA010000526.1 GCA_022844265.1 Saprospiraceae bacterium
CTTTTGGCATTTGTGGGTAATTTAGCCTAAATTTTCCACAAATGCCAAAAGCGGAGTGCCCTAAACACCAAACACCATACACCATACACTAAACACGATCTTCCTTTTCCAAGTCCTGAAAATAGCGCACTGCCGCTGTTTTCAGGACTTTTTCTTGTTGCATGGTACTCTGCGGGGGCATTTCCCTGACCTGCCTGTAATGCGGCCAGCCATCGTCGTCTCGCCCTACAAATTCAAAATATTCCTCGGCGGCCAGCAGGCGACATACTGCAATGTGCATCAGGTCCTGTTTTTCTTCTTTGGAAAAACTGCGCTTCCAGCGCCCCAGCTCCTGTATCCCGATCAGAAACAATACCATATTCAGGTCGGGAAGTGTCTCCTGACGCATGGCCTCTTTCACCTTGTGCTGCACGCGCAGCCATTCAAAATCTAGTTCCCAATCTTCCATGTTTAGTTATCAGTTATCTGTTATCGGGTTTCAGGCGGGAATTGGGTTGTAAGGATGCATTTCTTCTCCCTTGGTTGTTTCGGTTATCTGTTATCTGTTATCGGTTATCCGTTATCAGTTATCGGGGTTTCAGGCTGGAATTGAGTTTGAAGGATATATTTCTTCTCCCTTGGTTGTTTCGGTTATCTGTTATCAGGTTCGGTATGGGGAGAAGAAATATATCCTTCAAACTCAATTCCCGCCTGAAATCCCGATAACTGATAACGGATAACGGATAACTAACCCCCAAGTTTGTTCCGCAGAAACCCCTCCACCACCGACAATCCGATTTCCAGGTCCTTGTTGTTATTGACCACAATATCGGCTTCTTCTTTGTAGGGTTGGATAAACCGTTCGAAAGAAGGCAATACGTGGTGCTCATATTTGTACAACACATCCTCGATGGGGTAACCCCGCTCCACCTGGTCGCGGTGAATGCGGCGGATGACTTTCAGGTTTTCTTTTGCGTTGATGAAAATTTTCAGGTCGAGTAAAGGCGCAATTTTTTTGTAGTGAAATACAAACAACCCTTCGATGACAATAATCGGAGCGGGCTGAAACACCAGCAGTTTGGGTTCGGCATCGGGATTGTTAAAAGTGTATTCCTGGATCGTCACGGTTTCGCCGCTGATCAGTCGCTGCAGGTCGCTGCGGAATTTTTTCTTATCGAATGACTTCGGCAGGTCAAAGTTGTACTCGTCGTTGTCGTCCTTGTGTTGTTCAGCGCGGGGCAGGTAATAGTCGTCCTGCGATACAATGCACAATTCCGAAAGGGCAAATCGCTCGCGCAATCGCCGGATAAAAGTTGTTTTTCCGCTGCCGCTACCGCCGCAGATACCCAGGACATAAGGTTGCATAAGGATGTAAGTGTGTGTTTTAGTGTTTTGGTGTTTTAGTGTTTTGGCGGGCGCCCTGCGCTCGGATTTTTATGTCCAAAATGGAAGGACAAATGCTGGGGTATGTACCCCCAAAACACCAAAACATCAAAACACCAAAACCCGAATAAAAGCCGGGCAAAATTATGCTTTCGCGCCTGAAATTTTTGAGAACCGCACACGAAGCGTACATTTCGCCGGTTAAAGAAACCTGATTTGCAGGTTGGAGGTACTTTTTTGTGGAGTAAAAAAAAGATAAGATATTGATTATCAGTTTTTTAAACTAAAAAATAAGTATTTTTAAACTTGCAGGCAAGCACGCGTATTTGCTCACTTTTTTATTTTTTCTGCTCCACATGGATCGACTTATCGGCATTCTTGGTATCATCCTTATTTTAGGTACGGCTTATTTATTATCCAATAATCGCAAGGCGATTAATTACCGCACTGTTGGTATGGGATTGCTCGTGCAGGCATTGTTGGCGGTGTTTATCCTGAAAACGCCGGTCGGGAAAGCCATTTTTGAATGGCTGGGTAAAGCGGTAACCAAAGTGCTGAGCTTCTCCGACGAAGGCGCCAGGTTTGTTTTTGGTATTCTGTCAGATCAAGTCAAGTTAGGTTCTTTTTTCGGCCCGGAAAACGGATTTATTTTCTTTTTCAAAATTATCCCGACCATCATATTTGTGGCTTGCCTGGTCAATATTTTTTACCATATCGGGCTGATGCAGTGGATCGTAGAAAAACTCGCCAAAGGACTTAACTATATTATGCGGGTGAGCGGCGCCGAAGCGCTGAGCAATATTTCGAGCGCTTTTGTGGGCCAGGTAGAGGCGCAGATTATGATCAAACCATATCTGAAAGGTATGACCAAATCGGAGTTGATGGCATCCATGTCTGGCAGTTTTGCCTGTATTGCCGGCGGGGTGATGGCGACCTACATACTTTTTGGGGTCAAAGCGGAATACCTCATTGCCGCCAGTATCATGGCGGCGCCGGGCGCTTTGGCCATTGCAAAAATCATGTATCCTGAAACGGAAGAGTCGGAAACAGGGGGAACGGTGACACTAAAAGTGGGCAAACAGCACTCTAATATTGTGGATGCGATTTCTGCCGGTTGTTCCGACGGCCTGAAAGTGGGGCTGAACGTTCTGGCTATGCTGATCGGTTTTTTAGCGCTTATTGCACTCATCAATTATATCCTCGGCGCTGCAGGCGGTCTGGCCGGATACCCGGAATTTGGGTTGAATACGATTCTGGGCGGTTTGTTTTCCGGTTTTGCCTTCGCCATGGGCGTTCCCTGGCACGAAGCGCCACAGGCGGGCGCACTAATGGGCACGAAATTGGTAGCCAATGAATTTGTCGCTTACCTGCAACTCAAACCCATCATTGAACAAGGGCTGCTGTCGGAAAAAACAATCGCCATCGTCAGTTTTGCACTCTGCGGTTTTGCAAATTTCGGCTCGGTGGGTATCCAGATCGGCGGCATTTCGGCACTCGAACCCAGCAGGCGGGAAGACCTGGCCAAACTCGGTTTCCGCGCACTTATTGCCGGCACGCTGGCGAGCTACCTGTCGGCTACGCTGGCGGGAATACTTTTTTAAGTTATGAGTCATGAGTTATGAGTTATGGGTGTTTCAGGCTGGAATGGGGAAATAATGCAACCTTCATTTTCCCATTCCAGCCTGAAACACCCATAACTCATAACTCATAACTCATAACTCATCATTCATAACTCTTATGCGTTTATCCAGTCTCTTGATTTGCTGTTTTCTCGGAGGAGTGTTTCGTATGCCCCCTCCGGGGTTTGCTGTGCTTTTCAATGAGACCCCCG
>JALHMA010000527.1 GCA_022844265.1 Saprospiraceae bacterium
CTGTTCTATCAGGTCTTCCGGAATGCCATCAGCGGTGCCGTCGGCGCGATCGAGCAGGTGTACAAATTCATGGATGCCCACGTTCTGGCTGGAGGCGCTGTCAGTAAATCCCTCGTGTAGATCGGGTTTGGACAAAATCATCGTACGGTTCATGCTACTTCCGCCAACCATACCCAGGATATTGCGCTCCTTGCCCAGTGTGGTTTCGTAATCGTGGTTGAAAGCGCCTTCGTACAACAATACTTCGTTCAATTTGCGATAAGACCAGCCCGGAAACCCGAATAAAGGGATGACGGCGCTCGCTGATACCATCAACCTGTCAGTATCATCTATTTCCGTACCGACGCCCGTGATTCGGACTTCATCCAAGAAATGGAGTATGTTCTTTTCAAAACGTACTTTCTCCGATGTGGTAAGTTGATGATAAAACGCTACTTTCTCATCCAGAATGGGCCGCCAGGCTGTGGGAAATACGGTTGTTTTTTGTTTGTTTTTGTTGACAAGCAGCCGCCACAGGAGTATGATTACCAGTAGAAGTAAAAATGCAAAAGCGATTATACTGGATAATGACATAGCAGGAAAATTAGTAAATAGTTTTCACGCGTTTGATAGACTCCTTTTAATACCCCAGCAGTTTACTCATTGCATCCGCCACTTTCTCCACAGAAGGAATCATGGCCTGCTCCAGCACCGTATTCAAAGGCACGGCAGGCATGTTTTCGGCGCCAATGGTGCGCACAGGCGCATCGAGCGATTCAAAACAATTTTCCTGGATGCGGGCCGCTAAAGTCTGTGCGAAAGAGTTGTTCACCTGTTCTTCCGTCACCACCAGCACCCGGCCATGGCGGCGGGCGGCAGTGTACATGGCCGCTTCATCCAGCGGTTGCAGGGTGCGCAGGTCGACCACCTCTACCCTGCCGGGATGATAGTTCCGCGCGGCATTCATGGCCCAGTGAACGCCCATGCCATAGGTAATGACGGCCATCGTTTCCCCTTTTTCTATGCGTACCTGATCCGCTTCCAAAGCGATCCTGGCTTTACCAAAAGGCAAGACATAATCTTCGGCAGGTTCTATGCTGCGGGCGGCTTCCGTACCGGGCACTTTCGACCAGTAAAGGCCTTTGTGTTCAAAAATAACTACCGGGTTCGGGTCGTAAAAAGCCGCTTTTAAGAGTCCTTTGAGGTCGGCGCCATTGCTGGGATACGCAATTTTTACGCCTCTGATATTGGTCAGTACGGTCTCCACACTGCTGCTGTGATACGGGCCGCCGCTGCCGTAAGCGCCGATTGGAACACGGATGATACAGCTGACCGGCCATTTTCCATTGGACAAATAACAACTGCGCGAGACTTCGGAAAACAACTGGTTGAGTCCGGGCCAGATGTAGTCGGCAAATTGAACTTCTACGATCGGTTTTAATCCCACTGCGCTCATACCTGCGGTGCTGCCGATAATGAATGCCTCCTGAATGGGCGTATTGAACACGCGATAATCGCCAAATTTCTCTGCCAGCGTAGCTGCTTCCCGGAAAACGCCACCCAGGCGCCGGCCCACATCCTGCCCGTACAGCAGGCATTCCGGGTGTTTGCGCATCAGTTCCTCGATCGCAAACAGCGCACAGTCCACCATCACCTTTTGTTCTGCGTGCTGCGGGCTGCGTTCGCCACGTTCTTCTGTGATGAGTGTGGGTGCAAAATCATGGGTAAATAAATCTTCCGGTCGGGGGTCTTCCGCGTTTCTGGCTTGTCCAAAATCTGCTGCAACCTGTTCGGCGGCTTCATTTTCAAGAGCCTGTATTTCTTTTTCCACAAAACCGCTGTCCATAAGCGCCTTTTTCAACAAGGGATACGGATCGCGGGACTGGTGCTCTTCCAGGTCGTCTCGGTACCATTCTTTCCGCACCCCGGAGGTGTGGTGATTGAGCAGCGGCACCCGGGCATGGAGCAGGAAGGGGCGGCGTTCGCGGCGTATTTTTCCCAGAATATCCTGTACGGTCGTCCAGCAGGCGGCAAAATCATTGCCTTCGATGCTTACGGTCTCTAATCCTGGGAAACCTTTGGCATACTCGGCGGCATTGGCTACCCGGGTTTCGCCGGCATTGGCCGAAATATCCCAGCCATTGTCCTGAACGAGATAAAGAATAGGCAGTTTTTTGAGTACCGCCATCTGAAAGGCTTCGGCAATTTCTCCCTCCGTAATGGCAGCGTCGCCCAGTGAACACAAAACGACCGGCATCTGGCGATTGCGTTTGGTCTGTTCCTGGTACCAGATGCCCAAAGCGGCGCCCGTGGCCGGAATAGCCTGCATACCCGTTGCACTGCTTTGGTGCGGTATCTTTGGAAAATCAGGATCGCGAAGCGAAGGATGGCAATAATAGGATCGCCCGCCCGAAAACGGATCGTTGCGTTTTGCCAACAGTTGCAACATCAGTTGAAAGGGTCGAAGCCCCATACCCAGCAACATGCTGTCATCGCGGTAATAAGGATATACAAAATCCTGCGGTAACAACTGCATCCCGACCGCCAATTGAATGGCCTCGTGCCCACGCGATGTAGCGTGTACATATTTGCTGACGTACTTGAAATTGGCTTCGTACAATTCGGTCATGGCCTTCGCGGTCGCCATCAGGCGAAAGGCTTTTTCAAGAACGGGTTTCGGTATCTGGTTTTCTGTGTTTTTCTTTTTTTGCTTAATTGGTTGGGCAGTGGACATCTCTTATGTGGTGGCTGGGCAGTTAAATGGTTATCGGTTATTAGTTATTGGTTATTTGTGTTGATAATCAATTATTTACAAATAATTTAGCCAAAACGAATTTTGCCTGATTAACCCAAGCTGTGACCTATGGCCCGGAGGGCCAATATCTTTGTAGAATGATAAATGTCCAAGCGTTTTGCGGCCCAGCGGGTCGCTATATAAATTCATTTTGACAAGATACCGGCCCGCTGGGCCGGGTGCAATGGACGCTGGATTATGCTACAAAGATATTGGCCCTCCGGGTCATAGGTCACAGCTTGGCTTGGGTTAATTACTTATTAAAAAACGCAAAGGTAAGTAAACATGGGTCATCCCGAATTTTACAGTGATTCTATCGGCCATCGTTTTCACTTTATACATGGTATACCGAGCCGCCCAGGCCGTCGTTGTGCGTCCTCGCCAACGACATTGCACCACTCATGCTAAGCGTTTT
>JALHMA010000528.1 GCA_022844265.1 Saprospiraceae bacterium
TTTTATAAATACGACGCGCTGGCGCATTTTCAGTACAGCCACAATCAGAGTGCGGCGGCGCTGACGCTGGCGCAGGTGGAAGAAAAATTCATCCGCTACCAGGCGCTCGGCGAAGCCATTCGTGCCCAAAAACGCACCGTGGTGCTGATCGACGAGGTGGACAAAGCGCCCCGCGACCTGCCCAACGATGTGCTGGCCGCCATCGAAAAACTGGAGTTCCGGGTGCCGGAAGTCGGCCAAACCTACGCCGCCACGCAAGAGCACCGGCCCATCATCGTGCTCACAAGCAATTCGGAAAAAAACCTGCCCGATGCTTTTTTGCGCCGGGTGGTGTATTACCATATCCCCTTTCCGAAAGCCGCGGAACTACTTGAAATCGTGCACACTAAACTGGGCAGCGATGCCGAAAAGAAGTTGCCCGGCTACGACAAAGCCGCCCTTGATCCATTGGTGGCGCATTTTGAGGAAATCCGCGAGTCCAAACAACTCCGCAAAAACCCCGCAACCGCTGAACTCATTCAATGGGTGTCGCTGCTGCACCACCTCGGTTTTCAGCCCGAAGTACTCGATGCCGGAAAACTCGGCGCCGAAGACCGCGCAATCCTGCTGAAATCGTATCCGGTACTGGCCAAAAACAAGGACGATTTGCAAACGCTGGCAGATCGGGTGAAAAAACTTTAAAATGAATGATGAATGATGAATGATGAATGATGAATGATGAATGATGAATGATGAATGATGAATATAGTGCCTAACTGCCTCTTCTTGTGACAAACCTTCCTCCTTGAAAACTTTCTCCCACGCACTGATCGCCGACGTACTGGCGTCGCTTGAAAATGCCAGCGGAATACCGCTCGGCACGGCTGCGTATTTGCAGGTGCAGGAATTGGTGAACCAACTCCCCGACGACACCAGGCCGGAGGATTTGAAAACACTCCTGGCGCCGCTGCTGTGCCGGAGCCAGGACGAGCAGGAGCAGTTTTACGAGATATTTAAAAAAAGTTGGGCAAGGGTGCAGGAAACGGGGGAACTGGAAGCGGAGGCGATTGAACAGGTGGAGGCGGACACGCAGGTGGAAAAGCGGAGGCGGCGCTGGGGATTTGTCTGGTTTATTTTAACCGTGTTACTTGCTGGTGGGGTCTTTGTGTATTGGCGACTTTCCAATAGCGATAAAAATACAGTCAGCAGATCGGTTGTCTATGTTCATGTTGGAGAGCATGGAAAATATCAAGTTGCTTTGCGTTCCAGCAGTGCAGATTTTAAAAATGAGTGCGCTCCAATAGATTCGACAGTAGCATGTGTTATGTGGGATTCCGTCACCATTTCTGTCGGGGCATCCAGAAATGAATCAGAATCTTACTTCGCCAATATTCATTACACAGGTATTCGTCCGGGTGTAGATTCTTTTTGTATTCAAATACGCGCAAAGTATGATGATAGTGCTTTCCGGCGGCGTTACACCATCATTTTCAACGTTTTAGATGCCGTCGCCGTTCCGCCGCCAACGACAGAAAAAGAAGAATCTGAAACCCCGGATACCGTCCTTTATCAAGTCCGCGACATCCCGCATACCCGCAACCTGAGCCAGTTAGAGCCGCCGCAACCCACGACCTGGCAGCAATTTCTGTCAGACTACGAATGGTTGTTAAAAGTTGCTTTTTTCCTGTTCAGCGGCCTGTTCCTCTGGTGGCTGGCCCGCCGCTTCGAGCAGAAACGCCGCCGGCTGATTGCCGAACACCAGCCCAATGTAAAACCGCCTTATACCTGGAATATTTCCTTAGGCGCAGAACCTGAAGTAGCATTTGGCGAGGATTTCTACGCCCTGCTACTGCAACTCCGCCGCCGGGAAAGCGACGAACTGTGGCGGCTCGATGTGCCCCGTACCGTCCGCGCAACGGTGGACAAAGGCGGTATGCCGGAGTTTCGCTATACCCAGCAGACCCGCCCGGCGGAATACCTGCTGCTCATTGACCGCCAAAGTGGCCGCGACCACCAGGCGCGTTTGTTCGACCTGTTGTACCGCGAATGCCGCAGCCAGGAAGTGCTGGTAGAGCGCTACTGGTACGACGAAGGCGACCCGCGCCGCTGCTACAACGAGGCGCATCCAAACGGGGTGTCGCTTCGCGACCTGCAATACTACCACCCGCAGAGCCGGGTGCTGCTGCTGGGCAATGCCTACGCCTTGCTGCATCCCGGCACCGGCAACCTGAGCAAATGGGCCGTACAGGTTTTCTCCGCCTGGTCCGACCGCGCCGTGCTGACTACCCAGCCGCTCTTGACGTTTGGTCGCCGGGAACGTATCCTGCAGGAACTTTTCCACGTGCTGCCTGCCTCGCTTTCCGGTCTCCGCGACGCCATCGAACTGTTCGATGCTGACGAAGGCAAATCGCCCGACCTCAATCCGCGCCGTTTCCCGGATGCTGCACAGGAGCCGATGCAACTCATTGATAATGATCTGATTAAAACGATCCAGTTCGCAGCACCTTCCGCTCCGGCAGGTACAGATGGCGAAAAATTCATCGGTCATCATTCATCATTCATCATTTGGAATGCTGCTTGCGCCATGTACCCCGAACTCCACTGGGATCTTACGCTGCAACTCGGTCACTTGATCGATGGGCTGGTTCCTAGCGACGGGGTGACTTCGAGTCACCCCGTCGCTACCACCAGCTTTAGTGAGGCGGTGACTTCAAGTCACCGCCTCACTATCTCCGGCCCAAGTGACGGGGTGACTTCAAGTCACCCCGTCACTAAAGCTACTCACGACCCACAATTCACAACTCACAATTCACAACTCACAACTCATCACTCGCTGCAAGCGATAACCCGTCTCCCCTGGTTCACCGAAGGCGAAATGCCCCTCGAAGTACGGCAGACCCTGCTGGCCTGGCTGGAGCGCGAGCACCCGGAAACCCATTACCGCCTCCGCGAGGGCCTGCACCGCCTGCTGGCGCAAAACCCGCCGCTGGAGGGCAGCGCTGCCTACGACGACTATGCGATGAACCTCGCTTTGAACGAGTGGCTGTACACCCGCGACGCCGAGCGCAAAAAAGAACTCCAGCGCGACATCGCCGCCCGACTCGCCGCAGGGCAGCAGGCCGACTTTATGGTGCTGCGCATGCTCGATCCGGGGCGCTCGCTCACGCCCGAACAGTTCGAGGT
>JALHMA010000529.1 GCA_022844265.1 Saprospiraceae bacterium
GTGCTGTTCCAGGTATCCGACTCGATTACGCGGCCTTGTATATCAATTAGTTGCACTACATACTCCTCACCCTTGTTTTCCAGCGATTCTAAACGCAACCATTGCCCAAATGGGTTGGGATAAGTTTTAAAAGTGACGGAAGCATCCTGTTCCACAATTCCAGTGGTCTCCGCCAACGACTCAACACAAGCGTGCAGCGTACTTTTGCAGCCCGTGGCATCGGTAGTGGTTACCTCATAAATGCCTGCCGGTAAATTATCCAGGTTTTGAGTGTTTGCGCCATTGTTCCATTCAAACATGAACGGTGTTGTCCCACCATCGATTACCACGCCGGCCTGTCCTGTGCTGTCGCCGTATGCCGTTGGTGCAGCAGTGATGGCGGCGGAAAAACAATCGCGGTAACTCCATAATTCGTAGCCATGTATATCATCATTTCCGGCAAAATACATTTTCGAGCCGATGACAATACCCTCGCCATACACGCCATCGCCGCTCAGCGGACTAATATCGGTCAGGCGCTCCGGCTGGTTGTCGGAGAGGTTAATCCGATACCATTCCGAGCCATATTGCCTGCCGTAACCAAGGCACAAGAGTTGCTGATTCAGGGAAGCAAGCGTCCAGAATCCTATTGAAAAAGGCACCCCTTCCATGACCAGCAGCAATGTGTCGCCCATGGCACTGAATCGATACAGGTTACTTTCTGTGAATGTACCTTTAGTGATATATAATTCACCGAGGTGCTCCGCAGCATAAAATTCCAGATAACCGTAACCGTCTGCCTCCGAATGGACAACCATCGCAATGTCCAGCGTTTGCAGGTCCAGGCCGAACAAACCACTCCGTATATACTCCCCGGTCAGCGTATCTGTAATTTGCTGCGCAAAAAACAGTTTCCCATTCCAGAAAAAAGGTTCCTGGTAATAGAGTTCGAGCAGATCTATGGCGCCAGGAATTTGTATCCAGGCTGCACCGTCGAAACGGAACAGTTTTTTGTTTTCGGCAAAAACAAACAGTGCGTCTTCATTGGCAACCAGTTTAATGGGCGAACTGCCCAGCACGCTGATATCCAGGTTTTGAACGGTCTGATTCCCGGGATCGTGCCAAAGGATTCTGCCTGAAGAGGACAAAGAATCTGCGATAAAATATGTTTTACCCTGAAAAGCGGTGAAATTGTATCCGCCGAAAAAATAATCGGGCAGAAAATGTTGCAGGCTGTCCGCCGCAGGATCATAAACGCTCATCCCGTAGCGCTGTCCTTGCGAGATGACGCGGCCCAGGTACAAACGATTGTTCACTACATGTATACCACTGATAACCGGGGCAGTGCTATCGATTCCCCATTCCGCATTCATCCATGTAGGATTCGGTGTGTCCGTAGTATCAAAACGTACAATGCCTCGTTGATACACCCAGAGATAGCCGTGTTCGCCCAGGTGGTCTATTTTCCAGATATCAGTATGTGCAGTAGCCAGATTAATGTCCTTTACTACGGTGGGAGCGATATTCCCGGGGCTGTATTCCAAGAGTGCCCGGGCGCCGTCAGTATCTGTTCCCTGAAATATATATTGTGTACCGATGCGTTCCAATTGCTTGTTACCCAATGCGTTTTGGGTCATTACAGCACTCACCGCTGTAACCGGTTCAAATACTTGAAGGGCAGTATTCCAGCGAAAAAGTTGGTTAGCGCCCCCGGCGGCAGGATAGACTTCAACATGAACTGCCCCATCCAGTATTTTAACAGCACTGGTTTTTTCATCGACTCCTGGCAGAATGTCGAAATTCTCGAAAACTGCGCCATTGACCGGGTTGATTTTTTTCAATTTTTTTGAACCAATGGTAATGTAGTACACTTCATTTTCGAAACAGGCACTCTGGGAGCCTAATACATGATCGTATCCCAAGGGCTGTATTTGATCGGTGGCGTCATTATAGGCGCACAAAGTGTACTCCGGTGGCGCTGTGAAATTGAGGTATAAACTGATTACCAACCTGTTACCACAGGAAATCATCGACCGAAAATTCAGGCTTGTGGTGATACCGGCCGGCATCGGCAATTCATGCAGGGTACCTGAAGCAGGTTGATAACGAAATAAACGAACGAGTTCCTGGTCGTTTTTTGCAAGAAAATAAAGCGCGTTGTTGTGCACAACGAGCGAGCTGGGGTTCCAGTCACTGGTACTGATACCGGCTGTAAAATTGATTTCTTCCACTGATTCGCTGCTCAAATCCAGGCTAGATAACCTGCGTCCTTGTGCTGTTGCAGCCATATAATACAACTTCCCACCGAGCAATGTGATGTTGTTGTTGACTATACTCTGATCGGCTATTTGCCAAAGCAACCGGGATGCCGGATCATAGCAGTAAATACCCTCGTAATTACTTCCGTACACCTTGCCCTGGTAGCCTGCCTGCACCCAAAGGTCGCTGCCACCACCACCCGGCTCCAGGTCGGCTATCATACGTGTTTTCGTTGTAGCAGGATCATATACCCAGGGTTCCAAGCCATGACAACCGTCGTAGGCATTGAAATAGAGCCTGTCTTCATAGACGAACATTTGCTGGATTTGAGGATCGCCAGGAGCAGTGTTGAGGTCGAATTCGAGGTGAGCCTGGGCCTGTAGCGGCATTTGCGCAACCAAGAGCAAAAAGGACAGTGCAACAATGGATTTTCCCATAATTAGTTATCGGTTATTCGTTATTGGTTATCGGTGTTCATGATCAAGTATTTACTAAGAATTTTGCCAAAACTGATTTTGCACACCTACTTAATTCAGTAAAATGAGATGGCAAAAAGCACTGAACTTAACACACCACGCAGAGCCCATTGCTGTCTGGAACCTAAAAAATGCCCGGAAAACCGGACGGCCACAAGGGCCGCCCCTACAAAAACAGGGCTTTTAAACTTGCTAATCGCAAGGTTTTATGTTTTGATGTAGGGGCGACCCTTGTGGTCGCCCAAATTTCAAAGGTTCCAGACACCAATGGGTAGAGCCCGGTGCGAGCGTGGAGGATTTTATTCCTTACTCGAAACCGCCACTACCCGTCCGCTTGCCAGCACCGCACCTGCTTCATTTTTCAGTGCTACAAACAGTATCCCCTCCGGCAAATCGCCCCGCTCCACCAGCATTTTGTCGCCCGAAAAAGCCTG
>JALHMA010000530.1 GCA_022844265.1 Saprospiraceae bacterium
CGGAATGCCATTCACGATTACAGGCCTGGAAAATGATGCCCAAAACCATCGAGCCGCCAAACGGGATGTTTCTCACTCTCTCACTTCTCTCACCCTCTCACCCTCTCACTTCTCTCACCCTCTCACTTCTCTCACTTCTCTCTTCTATCAATATCCCGGATTCTGCCGCAATCCCGGATTCGCTCCGAGGTCGGCTGCAGGAATCGGGAAGATATTGCGGTAACTGGGTACGCTGGCGCCTTCTTTCACGCCGCCTTTCCAGGCCCATTTGTAGGTACCGTCGGTGAGTTGACCGAATCGCACCAGGTCTGTCCTTCTGTGGCATTCCCAGTACAGTTCGCGCGCCCTTTCATCCAGAATTACATCGAGTGTGAGGTCGTTCGGGGCAAAATTGCCCGAAGTGCCTGTAAATGCCCGCGTTCTGACGGCGTTGAAGTATTGAGCTGCTCTGGCTTTGTCGCCGCCGCCTGCGCCTCGCAGGATGCATTCAGCAGCCATGAGGTATACATCTGCCAGTCGGAACATGGGGAAGTCCGTATCCGGGAAGTCCGTATCAGAACCTTGCAGACCAGTGGAAGTGATATTTTTGAACTTTTGGACGGCATAACCCTCGGTTGCGAGGGTCAGGTCGTCTATATCCAGGTTTTGACCCTCGGTATAAAACAGGCCGCGGCGGTCGAAGCCGACCAGTTGTAACTTGTAGGTGTAATCCAGTTTGTCCAGGTCTACGATGATTTTGTAATCGCCTGCCTGGTCGATGGCGATCTCTGCGCCGTTTTCTTCCAGCAGGCCGTCTCTTCCGTTGTCTCCGAAGCTGCTCGCATCATTTTGATTTGCCCGGAACCGGAAGGTGCCCGCATTTAAACTTACAGTAGTAGAAAGGTAACCGAGCGAATCCCATTGCAGGTTGATATCTGTTCCGCCGGTAGCGCTTCCGATGATGCTGTAGTTGCGTTTTTCAATAGTATAGGTTTTTGCATTCCAATTCACTTTAAAATAATGGAAACCTGGTTCCGGGACAACTATTTTAGCGCCGTTAAGTTCCAGGGTGCCATTTGCTCCATTGTCGCCGTATTTAGGCCCGCTATTGCCAAATGTTTTCGTAAACAAAACTTCCGTATTATTTCCTGCATAATAGATATGCCCTTCAAAAAGATTCTCATGGGGAGCGAAGGCTGAGGTGTCCGAAAGCCTTTTGCTAGTTTCAACATTAAAACCCTGATCCGAGCTGGGTACTAATAATGGCGGATGCAGCAGCGTGTTGCCCTGGTTAAAGTCTATCTTCACACCGGTAAGGTCTGCGGGGAATTTTTCCACCAATTGGCGGGTTGTCCTCGTGCCGCCCCAACCACTCACTACACCGGAAGCGACAGGATCCATGCTACCTACCACACCGGCCCGGATAATAAAGGTCATGCCGCCCCAGGTACGGGTTCTGACTCCGTCGAATGCTACCGGGAAAATAATTTCATTGGAAAGGTGGTTGTCTGCAAGGAACAGGTTTCGATACGTTGGTTCCAGCTGATAACCTGCCGTTAAAATCTTATCGCAGTATGTCAGGCATTCTGCGTATTTGTTTTGCCCGGTGTATACTTCCGCGTTGAGGTATAATTTGGCCAGCAACGTCCAGGCTGCCGCTTTATCCGCCCTTGCATATTGATTGGTTCTGGCATCTTTCAAATCGGACTCTATCGCTTTCAGTTCCGACTCTATGAAGTTGAACAGGTCGGTGGCATTGGTTTGTAGCGGCAGTGCGCCAACCTCCGCGTCTTCGAGGCCGAACGGCGGGTTCCGGAACAGGTCCAAGGCATGCCAGTAGCACAGCGCCCGCAGGAAACGCGCTTCTGCCCGGTAGGTAATTATTTCACTTTTCAGTGCGCCATCCACACCCCTGCTTTCCAGTTTCGCATCGGTCGTTTCTCGAATGAACTCATTGGCAAGCGCAATCTGGACAAAAACCCTGCTGTAAAAAGCGTAAGTAAACAAATCACTTGAGGTCCATGATTGTGCATGGAAGTCTTTGATGGTCTGGTCGTTCCACCCAATAACCGCTTCGTCAGTCGTCAGCTCCTGGTGGTACCAGAATCCGCGCATATATTGTCCGAAACCTTCGTCGATCTCGGAAATATCGGGCTGACCCGCCGGTCCCTGCTGGCCGCTCACGGCCAAGCCTGCGTACAATTTGGCGAGTACCTGTCTATAGGACTGGGGGTCTTTGTATACATTGGATGCTGTCAGAATATCCGGATCCAGTGGTGTGGTATCCAAGTCTTTGAAACAGCCGGTGGTTCCCAGTAAAAAGAGTATCAATAAGCTGGATATTTTTATGGAAGATGTCATATTTCTTCTGTTTGAATGTTTAGAAATTAACATTGAAACCAAGCAGGTAAGTCCGTGGTCTTGGATAAATATTGTTGTCGATACCGTTGCCGATTTCCGGGTCCAGCCCTTTATAAGGCGTTATAACCAGCGGATTTTGCACCGTAACATACAAGTTCAGCAATGCATTGCCGATAATATTGTTAAAGTTGTAACCTGCCGTAATGTGGTCGAGCCTGAAAAAAGCGGCTTTGGTAACGAAATGGTCGCTAAATGTGAGTTTTGCCTGGTCGACAACGTTAAGGTCGACTGCCGACTGGTTCACATTCCACAGTACCCTCGTTGTTCCGTACAACCTGTTCAGGTAACCCATATCCGTTTGAACGTTGTTGTACACGTAATTACCCAGGTGCATCCGGCCTGCGAAAGACAGGTTAAAGTTGCCGATACCCAGGTTGTTCGTAAGGCCGATCGTATAGATAGGCGCCGGTTGTTCGTAACGGTATTTGTCGTCGTCATTCACGATGCCGTCGTTGTTGGTGTCGACGAACTCGCCTTCGAGGATGTTGCCGTTTTCGTCATATTTTTGTTCAAAAACATAAAAAGAACTGGGGAAATATCCAACGCTGTGTATCTGGATGTTACTACCCACGCCACCTGCGATACCACCCGTAAATACGCCCTTGTAAGTTGGGTCGTCACTGGTGGTCAGTTTAGTGATTTTCGAACTGTTGTAGGCAAAATTGGTGCTCAGGTCCCACTGGATTTTATCGGTCAGCACAGGCGAGAAGTTTGGGAGCAACAAAATGCCTTTTTTTT
>JALHMA010000531.1 GCA_022844265.1 Saprospiraceae bacterium
TTTTTGGAAGCGAGCAGGCGCACTTTTTCACCTGTTTTCGGATCAGCCGTTTTCAGGGTATAAATGCTGACCCTGGCGCGCTCGTCCCATTTGTATTTTTGGCTCAGGTTCGTTTTGTAGTACTGTTCCAGGCCGAGGGAGTCATTGTTGGCTTTGTCCCAAACATTCAGTTTCAGGGCTTCAAAGAGCAGAATACCTTCCTCATACTCGCGCATCAGGGAATGAAAGTCGGGGTATTTTTTGTCCAACTGACTCTCTTCAAATTGCATGGCCACTTCATCAGACCAGTTTTTAAACAGGCGCTGAATAGTTTCCTGTGCGGGCATTCCAGCGCCGCGCATCCGGTCGCGTCCGGCTTTTACGCAGTAATCTTCAAAATCGGCAACAGTGAAGGTGGTATTGTCATTATATCGCATCAGAACATCCTGCGGTTTGGCAGGATCTGCCTTCCACTTGAACGTCAGAAAAACGGTATCCAGTTGGCGGGCCGACCATTTGGCCAGCACATCGGGGTATTCCTGGTAACGACCTTCTTTTTTGATCCGCGTAATCATGCTTTGTTTGGAAATTTCGCTGCGGCTGTCGCGTTTGATCCGCTCTGAAAGGGCGCGTTTGGTAGTTTCAAAAGTGCCGATCGGGCGGCGGCTCACCCGTTTGATGATATGCCAGCCGAGGCTGGTTTCCACCGGAGCGGAATAATCACCGTCTTTTTCCAGCGCAAATGCGGCGTCTTCAAAAGTACGTTGGTAGCGGTTGATGCCAAAAAAACCGAGATAGCCGCCTTTGGGCGCCGTTGTCTTGTCTTCGGAATAGCGGGCGCACACATCGTCCCATTTAGCGCCGCCTTTTAACAGGGTATAGGCGCTGTCGATGCGCATGCGTTGAAGGGTGTTTTTTTCAGGCGATTTATCCTTGCGGAGGAGAATCTGTGCAACTTCTACTTCACCGCGCGCCGGGCGAAAATCATTTACCCGCACCAGGTGATAACCGGTATTGGAGCGGATCGGGCCGAGCACAGCGCCTTTTGGGGCGGCGTAGATGGCTTTTTCCATGGCATAGTAGCCATCGGGCAACATTGCCGTAATGAATCCGAGGTTACCTTTGTTGTCTTTCGCCGATTTATCTTCCGAGCTGTCTGCTGCAACAGTTTCAAAGGAAGCGCCGCTATTGATGAGGGCCATCAGTTTCATTGCCCGGTTATAGGCAATGAGCGAGTCGGCAGCTTTGGCGTTTCGGTCGCAGGCAATGAAAATATGGCTGACATTGACATCCTGCAGCATACGCTGATACGTCTCTCCAATGAGTTTTTCGGTCACCTCCTTGTCCACTAAATAGGAGTTGGCCAATTGGCGGCGATAACCCTCCAGTTCGCTGTTCAGGGATGCAACAGTATCCAGGCGCATATCCCGGGCTTTTTGAACCTTGAGTTTGAACTTTGTATAAAGGTCCAGGTAGTCTCGCAGAGAAGCTTCCGAGAAATCGGCTTTATCCTGATTTGTTTTGGTATAGATGTACCTGAATTCAGATACCGTAACAGGTTTGCCGTTTACAGTGAAAAGTATGGGGTCTTCGGATTGGGCAGTCAGGGTGGCTGCAAACCACATGATAAGGCAAGCCGAGGCCAGCAGATGTTTGAACATAATAATTGGAGGCATGATTGCAGCCCGTTTCCATCCCTGATTGGCCTGTACAAAGAGCGCAATCTGATGAGGAAAAGGACCTGGTGAGTACCATTTCTGGTTTAAAAACATTTTCTTATTATAAAAAATACAAAAAATGGTGCGCAAAATTAGAAAAGGGTGATGAAAACGCCCGATAGTGGGAAATGTTTTCTCTTTATTAACAGGAAATTGATGAAACGAGCGCTGCAAAAAAAATGACCGCCCAGGCTTCAGCACCTGGACGGTCATTATAAAATGATCCTGAAAGAATCCGTCTAATTAAAACTTGGCAATTTTGACGGTTTTGATCTCCCCGTTACCCAGTTGGATACGGATCATATAGATACCTGATGGCAGATCGCGCATTGGCAATTCTTCCTGCATCAGGGTGCCTTGCGGGATGGTCAGTGTGTGCAACACATCTCCGTTGGTGGTTGAAACAGTAACAACAACGTCTGTTTCGTATTCCATGGCATTTCTGATCGTCAGAACGTCCGCCACAGGATTCGGGTATACCGATACTGCTGTAACTGCCGACAGATCGAGGCTGACTTCCGTGCTTTCCGAGAATACGTTGACGCCATTGGCATTGGAGCGTTTGATACGGTAGTAACTCACGCCGGCCAAAGGAGTCTGGTCGATTGCACTATACTGGTTAGGTGCCGTGGCATTTTGATGTCCTGTGACGGTTGTTACTACATCCCAGGTCGTTCTGTTCGCCGAACGTTGTACGGAATAAATGTAGGCATCTCCTTCCGGTGCAGTAGTCCAATCGATTTTTACGGTATTATTCGATTGCACATACGCATTCAGGTTTGAAGTGAAGCCCGGGCAAGCGCCGCCTGAAGGCAGTACCTGAATTGTAATGATATTGGTCTCCAGGTAAGTGCTGCAACCTTCGCGGCGGGCACAACGCATATAACGCGTTGTTTCAAACAAGGGACCTGGCTGATAATTGACGCCGGTAGCACCGGGGATACCCTGCCAAACAGGCAAACCGCCTACTTGCATGAGTTGAACCCACAGGTATTCAATGGCGCCGACTCCACCGGAAGGCGCGACTTGACCTACTATCGCATTCGGGGTCTCCCCTTCGCAAATAATCTGATCGCAGCAGATGAAACCGGCATTGGTTACATTGATACAAGGAATATGAATACCGGCATCGAAGCACAAATCATCCGGCTGACCGGCAATAATCGTGAAAGGCGCCGTTTTACCATTTTGATTGACATCGCTGTCTTTGCAATCATTCATGGCGTTGTCTTTTGGAGAAAAGACATAACCTGAAGGGATACCGCTGAACATCAGGATATAGGTACCCGGTGTTACGCAGGTAAATTCGTAGTTGCCTGCGGCATTTGTGGTGGTAGTACCCACTGTTACATCGTCAAATGTTCCAAAAACACCATCAACGCCTGGTTTGATAAGCATAACGGTTACGTTGTTTACACCGTCATTCAGTTCAG
>JALHMA010000532.1 GCA_022844265.1 Saprospiraceae bacterium
GTTCAAAACGCGGTAACGAAAAGACGCATGCTTGTTAGTCGGCATAAATTGGGCAGTGATAAATCAAAATTGGAGGAAAATTACCCGTGGGCGCATTGGTCGCTTTGAATAACCAATAGTGTCTCCTTTTTTCGTGTCTCAATGCGCTTGAAACGGATAGATGCCCAGGTGTCGTAAATAAAAAGGAAAAATTTAAAAAAGCAGCAAAAACCTATGATTTATGTAACTTTTACTGCCAATTATCCCACCTTTTTACTCAAAATTTCTGGTAATATACAACTTATAAATGAACCAACCGCGTAGAATAGGCTTTTGGTTTGATACTTTCTTTCGTCTGCGATTTTCCCGGCAAAAACTGCCAGGGTGTCACCTGTTTCGTCCAGTCGAAATCGTTTTTTTCGAGGTAGCGGCGCCTGTATTCTACCGGTGTGCACTGGCGGTATTTTTTAAACAGGCGGTTGAAATTGGCGAGGTTGTTAAAGCCCGATTTGAAACTGATCTGGTTGATGGTTTCATCGGTGTCCAGCAAAAGTTTGCAGGCATGCCCGACCCGGATATCGATCAGAAACTGGGTAAAACTGCGGAAGGCGAATTTGGTAAAAAAGTGGCTGAACGCCGAATCGCTCATGTTGACCTGCGAGGCTACATCGCCGATTTTCAGATCGGCGTTGGTGAAATGTTTTAAAATATAACCATAAGCCACCTGGATGCGGTTACTGTCGGATCGAAGCGCCTGCGGTGAAAAACCTTCGCTGGCCAAATACGAAACATCAGCGGATTGGGACAGCAGGTCGAGCAGCTGCAAAAACTCGATAATATTGGTGAATCCCTTGTCCTCCGTCAGGTTGACCATGATACGCATCGCTTCCTCGAAGGTTTTACCGTGAAATTTGATACCCCGAATAGAATCCCGCAGCAGTTGCCGGATTTTGATAAAACGTTCTTTTTGAAACAGTTGTCCACTGCTGAATAAATCCATCGCAAACTGAATGGTGATGACGCGATAGGCCTGCCCGCTTTGTTGCAGTTGTGCGTCACCGTCCCATTTATGGTACAGGAACGGTCCCAAAAGCACCAGGTCGTAATCGTTGTAGCGCTCCGTGGAATCGCCGACAATACGGGTGCCCGACATGCCGGCTATCAGGTTGAGTTCGTATTCCGGGTGGTTGTGAATCGGATAATCGAAGCCGTTACAGACAGAATCCAGCACGACAAAAACATCCGGCGGGTTGAGGGGCGTTATTTCGCGGTAAATATTCATTTTGATAATTTAATTTTTACAATCGACCCTTTGGCAAACTTTTTATCAAAAATATTCAGGAAAACAGAATTAAAACGGTAAATTTCAATACCATTCATAAAAGTACTATATAATTGCATAATAGTATCAGTTGCCCCCTGCATTAATGATGACTTTTGTCGTTCTGATTAACAAGCAGGTTCCTATGGGCACACTTTTTACGGTTAAAAAATTTCGGGGCGCAGCGCTGTTCGCACTCCTTTTCTGCGCGCAATATGCTGGTGCACAATCCTTCGCCATCACGGGTTCCGTCTTCTCTGCGGAAGATAACCAGGCCCTCATCGGAGTAAGTGTCCAGGAGAAAGGCACCGGCAAAGGCATCACGACCGATGTCAACGGAAAATTCCAGTTAGAACTGGCTTCCGCCGATGCGGTGCTGGTGTTTCGCTACGTCGGTTTTGCCAACCAGGAAGTACCCGTGCAAGGCCGCGCCACGCTGTCGGTCATTTTGAATCCGAATTCCAGCATGTTGGACGATGTGGTGATTACTGGCTATAAAAAGGAAATCCGCAGCAACGTTTCTTCCGCCATTGCCTCGGTCAAGGCAAAAGATATTGAAAGACTCGTTGTCGTCGGCATCGACCAGGCATTGCAGGGTCAGGCGCCCGGAGTAATGGTGACACAAGTGACCGGTTCGCCGGGCGACGACATCGCCGTGCGTATCCGGGGCGCAGGCACCCTGGGCAACAACAACCCGCTGTTTATCATCGACGGTGTACCGACGACCGGCAATATCAATATGTTTTCTCCCGGCGACATCGAGTCCATCGAGATATTGAAAGATGGCGCAGCAGCGGCTATCTACGGCGCCCGGGCCGCCAACGGGGTGGTGCTCATCACCACCAAACGCGGCAAATCGGGCAAACCGGCTTTTTCTTTTGAAGCCTATTCCGGTATCCAGAACGCATTCAGCCTGCCCGAACTGCTCAATGCATCAGAATACATGACCATTCGCAACGAGGCCATCACCAATGCCAACACGCTCCGCAACCCAGCCAACCAGATAGACACCTACGATCCGGCTATTCTCGATACGTTGCCCGACGTCGACTGGCTGGATCAGGTGTTTAACCCAGCCCCGATTTCGCACTACGCCCTCTCTGCATCGGGCGGCAGCGAATACAGCAGTTTTTATATTTCAGGCGAATACCACACCCAGGACGGTATATTTAAAGGACAGGGCTTCGATAAATACCAGGTTCGTTTCAACGGCGAACTCGGCAAACCCTTGTCGTCAGACTCCAAAATGGCGATCAAATTCGGCAACAACCTCTCGTTTTCCCACACGGATCGCCAGGTGATCGGCGCTTCCGGCGACGGCTTCGGCCCCGGCAACGAACTGAGCGGCATCCGGTACGCCCTTATTGCCGCGCCCGTTTTCCGCCCGAATTACGCCGACGGACGGCCTGTCAATGTTTCCGCCGAACTCGGCGACCCAACGCTTTACGGCGACGGCAATGCCAATCCACTGGTTTTTATTGAAAATACCGACTGGCACATCCGGCGTTACCGGGTTTTTGGAAATGTGTTTGCAGAATTACAATTATTCGAGGGACTGAAACTGCGTACTACCCTCGGCGGCGATTTCCAGTTTGAACGCGAAAAACTGTTTAAAACACGCCTTTCCCCTGCTGTGTACGATCCTACTTCCCTCAATGAAGGCCGGGTGTTCAACCAGACGCTCGTCTGGAACAACACCGCCGATTTTCAACGTACCTTCGGCGACCACCGCATTTCGGCGCTGTTGGGCATGGAGGCCATCCAGAACCACACCGATTACCTCGGCGCATC
>JALHMA010000533.1 GCA_022844265.1 Saprospiraceae bacterium
TGCCGCAAACCTAACCATTTTCCTATGGACATCACACAGCAAGGCTACGTCCATTCCGAATTAATGCCGGAAGGCGCGTTGCACATCACCTTTTTTCACCCCAACCACAACAGCCTGCCCAGCCGCTTGCTGTCAGAACTCGTAGCCGCTTTTGAAGCGGCCGGTCAGAATCCCGATGCCAAAATCGTCGTGTTGCGCAGCGCCGAGCATAAAACATTTTGTGCCGGAGCGAGTTTCGACGAATTGCTGGAGATTCAGGATTTTGAATCGGGCAAAACCTTTTTTTCCGGCTTTGGCAATGTGATCAACGCCATGCGCCGCTGCCCGAAAATTATTGTGGGCCGTATTCATGGAAAGTCGGTAGGCGGCGGCGTCGGACTTTCAGCGGCCACCGATTTTTGTATGGCCTCGCATTTTGCCACTTTTCGGTTGAGCGAATTAGCCGTGGGTTTCGGCCCCTTTGTTATCGGTCCTGCCGTCGAACGCAAGGTGGGCGTGGCCACTTTCAGCCAGTGGTCGCTGACCCCTGACGAGTGGCAAACAGCCGAGCGGGGCAAATCCAAAAGTCTGTACCAGGAGGTGTTTGACACGGTAGAACAGCTCGATGCTTACCTGGCCCATTTCTGTAAAAAACTCTGCTCCTACAGCCCGGACGCGCTGGCCGAACTCAAAAAAATTTTCTGGCAGGGTACCGAACACTGGGATACCCTCCTGCACGAACGGGCGGCCATCAGCGGGCGGCTGGCGCTGACGCCGTTTACGAAGGAGGCGATTGGGGCCTTTAAGAAGGCTTAGTTATTGGTTATCAGTTATCAGTTATCTGTTATCAGGGTGGTAACTCTTGGCTTAATCAAATACGATAGCCAAAAGCTACCACCCTGATAACAGATAACTGATAACCGATAACTAAGCCATCAAGCTCAGAAACTGATCAAACAAATACCGCGCATCGTGCGGGCCAGGACTGGCTTCCGGGTGGTACTGCACACTGAAAGCCGGGTAGTTTTTCAGGCG
Organism: Saprospiraceae bacterium; assembly: GCA_022844265.1. Taxonomy (GTDB): domain Bacteria; phylum Bacteroidota; class Bacteroidia; order Chitinophagales; family Saprospiraceae; genus M3007. The sequence goes on from JALHMA010000533.1 coordinate 1,015, forward strand.
AATACCTTCTACGGTGTTGTCGTTCAAGTTGATATGAGTGGCTTCAACGATGCCCGGGCTGTCATAAACGGCCTGTTCAACCACGCCGAACCCGTGATTCTGGCTGGTAATTTCAGACAAGCCGGTTACCAGGTTTTTCACTGGGTGGTTGAGTCCCCGGTGGCCGTGGTGCAGTTTATACGTGGGCAACCCTGCGGCGAGCGCGAGCAATTGCTGCCCCAGACAAATCCCGAAAAGCGGTTTGCCGTCGGCGAGCATTTTTTCAACTGTTGCTACTGCATAAGGCATGGAAGAAGGGTCGCCCGGGCCATTGGACAGAAAATAGCCGTCGGGATTCCAGGCTTTCACTGCTGCAAAATCCGTTTTAGCCGGAAAAACCTTCAGGTAGCAGTCGCGCTGGTCGAAGCTGCGGAGAATATTTTTTTTCACCCCGAAATCCATCACCGCAATCCGGTATTTGGCGTTTTCCTGTCCGATAAAGTAAGGTTCGCGGGTGGTGATGTGGCTGGAAAGTTCCAATCCGGCCATGCCCGGCGTGGCTGCGAGGCGTTTTTGCAGTTCAGCAACGTCGTCGGTTTCGGAAGAAATAATACAATTCATGGCGCCGCGTTCGCGGATATGCTGCACGATGGCCCGGGTATCCAGGTCGTGTATGGCAACCAATCCTTCAGCCTCGAAATAGTCCTGAATGCTGCGGTCGGCAGTCTGACGGCTGTAGGGAATATTAAAATTACGGCAGATAAATCCGGCAATTTTAATGCTTTCACTCTCTATTTCGTCATTTTTGATGCCATAGTTGCCGATGTGCACATTGGTGGCAACCAGCACCTGTCCGGTGTACGAAGGGTCGGTGAAAATTTCCTGATAACCCGTCATACCTGTATTGAAACAAATTTCGCCGGTAGTCGTACCGGTTTTGCCGGCAGCCTTGCCGTGAAATACTGTGCCGTCTTCAAGGAGGAGAATCGCTTTCAAAGTAAGTGATTGAAAAAGTGAACGAGTGGTCAGGGCGGTCCTTGCATGTATGCATCAAAACCGGGTGCAAAGGTCGTTTAAACGGCGGTTTTTTCAAAAGAGAACGCCCTTGTTTCAAAAGTTGTCTAATTTACCCCCTTAAGATAAGTAGGCGTGCAAAATTAATTGATGGCAAATCTTCTGTAACTCATTGACTGACATTGCCTTTTGCAATTTTGCCCTTTTACTTAATAGATTCGATCCGTATGGTGCAGCAGAATTTACAAGATCAACTTTTTGAAATAATTCTTCAACGCTACGCCCGACGCGCCGATGCAGTGGAGGACCTGGCCCGTATTCTTAACCTGGGCAAAGACCCGATTTATCGCAGGTTGCGGGGCGACACATTTCTTTCGCCGCCCGAACTCAGCACCCTGGCCCTGCATTTTCGTATTTCGCTCGATCAGTTGGTAGTGGGCCAAAGCGACAATGTGATGTGTAATTTTAATGCTTTTTCGCAAAAAATCACCGATTTCTCTCAATATCTTGCGGATTATATTCAGACGCTGGAACAAATACGCCGGCTTCCAAAGGTGCATTTTAATTATGCAACGGTCGAAATTCCCGTGTTTACCTACAATTTTATTCCCGAACTAATCTGTTTTAAACTCTACGTCTGGGGGCGCACCACCTGGAACCTGGAGTTTTTACGCGACCGGCCTTTTGATTTTCAACTCGTTACGCAGCCCGTGGTGCAACTCAGCCAAAAACTGCTGGAACACTATATCGCCCTGGACAGTACCGAGCTCTGGAGCGTCAATATTGTGGACAATACATTGGCCCAAATTGAATACCACGTCTATTCCGGCGGCTTTCGCGACCCGCAGGAAGCCGTTATTTTATGCGATAAATTGATGGAATGGGCCGCCCACATGAAGGCTATAGCAGCTGCCGGTAAAAAATTTAAAATCGGCGAAAAACCGGAACACGGTCTTGGCGCCATCCATATCTACCACAATGAAATGGTGCATACCAACAACACAGCCATCATCACCAGCGATGTGGGAAAGGTCGTATTTGCAGCCTTCTGCAATCCCAATTATATCAAAAGTTC
>JALHMA010000534.1 GCA_022844265.1 Saprospiraceae bacterium
TCTGCTGCCGATTTTGCCGGGTCGGTCGCCACCTGCGCTACCGAAACAAACAGAAACGAGCCTTTTTGGTCGTCGCCGAATTCCGTCAGTCGGGGTTTGGGTGCAGCGAAACGCAGGTAACCCGCCAGGCCTTCCGAGGTCAGGATACCGTCCTGCCGGGGACCGTTGCGCAGGGCTTCCAGAAATTTCCGGGCGAAATTGGAGCGCTCGGGCACCTTGTCTTCCGAACCGTCGGAGGTAAAAACGATGCGGCTTTTGTCCGTTTCGTTGGTCAGCAGCAGTTTGTCGCCTTCGCTGAGTTCGCCGGGGCGTGTGAAGTTGTCCCCATCCATTTTGCGGTTGTACCAGTCCGGATCGAAGGTGACCGAGTAGCAGGCGTCGATGGCCAGCAGGATATGCCGGCAGTCGATTCTGTTGATAAAAGGCCGCCAAATCTCGTAGGCAAAGGCAGTGGAGTACAGTTTTTTCACATTCCCGTCCGTAGGAACAAAATAACCGTTGTTGTCTTCCGCGATGCCGTGGCCGGTAAAATAGATCAGCAACTGCCCCGTGCTGGGGTAACGTCCCTGCGGGTTTTTGGCATAAAAAGACTGGTACTCGCGGAGTTTGGCGCTGATCTGATCCAGCGTGGGGTTTTTCACGATTTCGGTCTGGAAACCGTAGCGCTCGCGCAGTTCTTTGGCGATGGCTTCGGCATTTTCAACGGGTTTGCTCAGGTCGTCGAAACCGGAGTCGGGCGCGTAGTCGTTGACAGCGAAAAAAAGGGCGTAGTCCTTGCCGGGGCGGGGCAAAGTGTGGTCGGGGCGTTTGCTGCTGTTGTTCAGCACCGAGATGCAAAGGAGCAAGAGGTACAGGCTTGCTTGTTTCATAGGGAATAGCAGGAATAATTAAAAAACGCTCGAAAGATATTGTTTTTTATGGTATAGGGTTGTGTCAAAAGGCCCAGAGGGCCTATATCTTTGTAGCACTGACGGATTAAATTGGGTACCCGGCCCATCGGGCCGGTATTTATTCGATAAAGATACCGGCCCGATGGGCCGGATGAAATTTGCTTTGGCATTACTACAAAGATATAGACCCTCTGGGCCTTTTGACACAACCCCTACCGGCTGCTTTATCTACCGAACAGGTTCGGCAATACCACAGATACCCCGGCTGCTCCATCAGCAAAGCCAAGAGTTACCACACGAATAACCAATAACTAATAACCAATAACATTTCGCCCCGCGAAACGTTTTGCCAGTAGCAGTCATTGATTTTCGAGGTAAAAACCGCACTTTTACCCATTAAACGGTCTGGCTATGACAACAATGGTTTCACGTAAGCACTTTTTGCGTTTTTGTACGCTTTGCCTGCTCTGTTTGCCGGCATTTCTGGCGCCCGCCATGCTGTGGGGGCAGACCACTTCGCAGACATCTTTTGGAAAAAACCGCGTGCAGTTCAACCGTCAGATTGACGAGTGGATGTTGTACGAAACGGCCAATTTTGTGACCTACTGGTACGGCGATGCGCGCAATGTGGCCCAATCGGCGCTGCAAATGGCGGAACTCGACTTTGCATCGGTGCAACAAATGCTGGAACACCAGACCACCGATAAAATCGAAATGCTCGTTTTTAGCGATTTGACCGACTTGAAACAAAGCAATATCGGCGAAACGGAATTGTTCCAGATCAAAAGCGGCGAAACCAAAGTAGTGGGTAACAAGGTATTTGTGTACTACGACGGCAACCACAGCCACCTGCGGACACAGGTGCGGGAAGGAATGGCGGGTGTGCTGCTCAATTCGATGCTGTACGGCTCCAATTTGCAGGAAATCGTACAGAATGCCGTATTGCTCAATTTGCCCGGCTGGTACACCGACGGACTCACAGGTTATTGTGGAGAGGAGTGGAGCCCCGAACTGGACAATCAACTGCGCGATTTGATGCAGACAGGCCGCTACCGGACGTTCGATAAATTGGCCAAGGAGCACCCACGCCTCGCCGGGCACGCATTCTGGTACTATGTCAGCCTGCATTTCGGGCGCGGCACCATCAGCAACCTGCTCTACCTCACACGCATCAACCGCAGCATCGACGCGGGATTTTTATACGTGCTGGGCAATGGCTACCGCCGCACCACGGAGTCGGTACTCGATTATTACGGAAAACGCTACCGCGACGAAGCCAAAGTAACCCGGATGCCGGACCAAAGCACCCTCATTTCCATCAAAAACAAGAAAAAAATACCACTTAGCCAGGCCAAAATCAGCCCCGACGGGCGGCGCATCGCCTGGGTGAGCAACAACCTGGGCCGCTGGAATGTGTGGGTGCAGGATGTGAAGGGCGGCAAACGCAAAAAAGTGCTGGGCGGCGGCTCCCGCAATGCCATTCAAACGACAGACTACAATTATCCGCAAATCGCCTGGAACCCCGACAACCAGCGCCTGGCAGTATTGTACGAACGCCGCGATATTCCGCGTATCGCCCTCTGCGACCTCGGTACCGGCAAAAAAGAAGTGAAAGATTTGTCGCCCGAGTTTCAGCGCGTGTTCAGCCTCGATTTTATCAATCCGATCGACATGCTGCTCTCCGCTGCCGTGCGGGGTTATTCCGACCTGTTTATTTACCACACCGTCACCCGCCAGATGGAACGCCTGACCCAGGATTTCTGGGACGACATAGATGCATCGGTCGTTACGCTCGACGGACGAAAGAGTATTGTTTTTGCCAGCAACCGTATTTCAGATACCCTGACGACAGAAAAACTGGACACCATTTTGCCTATCGGCAAATTTGATATTTTCTTGTTCGACCTCGAAAGCCGCAATCCCGAACTGGTGCGCCTGAGCAATACGCCATTTACCAATGAACGGGCGCCCATCGGATTGGATAGCGCGCATTTTGCTTTCCTCAGCGATGAAAACGGCATTATCAACCGCCAGGCAGGTTACCTGGAACCATATCTGGCTTATAACCAGGCTGTTGTGTACCTGAAAGACGGCGCGGAAATAAAAACCCTGGACACCCAAAATCCGGGTGAATGGCCTTTTGGGCGGATACTGCACCTGCTGGCGCCCCTGGATACGGTGCTGAAAAATGT
>JALHMA010000535.1:0-1743 GCA_022844265.1 Saprospiraceae bacterium
ATCAAAAGCGGAAAAAGGTTCAATGGCACGCTCTGCGAATACGTTACAAAGGGCAGGGAGTTTACACAAGTTGCCACAGTACCCCTGCAAAACGGTACGGCAAAATGGCTGCGGGTCAGCGCCGATTTTAAATGTGAATTCAAGGAATGGGAACTTTTTAGCATGCCTCAACTCATCGTCCGACTCAAAAACGACGACAAGGAAGTTAAAGGTTATGCCATTCGCCTGCACCGCTTTTTGGATACCGGCGATACCAAAAACCTGCATATAGATGTCAAACTGCCCAATAAACCGTTCAATTCCGTCAGTTTCTGTGTGTGGAATCCAGGCAGCGCGCAGGATTTGCAGATAGATAATATGCGGGCGGAGATTTATAATGAAGAATAAAAAGACCATGAAAAAAACGGCACTCTACCTCGTCCTCAGCACTTTTCTCTTCAGTTTCGTCCTCTTCACCAACGGCGATCCCGAATCCGAACTCCGCAAACCCGAAAACGCCGTTAAAAACCTGCTCGTCGCCGATGGGCTGCGGGCGCAACTGTTTGCTTCAGAGCCGATGATGACCAATCCCACCGACATGGATATCGACGACAGGGGCCGCATCTGGCTTTGCGAGGCCTACAACTACCGCCCCGAGATCAACGGCAATCCGGTGCACCCGGAAGGCGACCGCATCCTGATCCTGGAAGACAGCGACGGCGACGGAAAGGCCGACAAAAGCACGGTATTTTACCAGGGGCCGGAAGTAGAATCGCCGCTCGGCATCTGGGTTATGGGCAACCGGGTCATCGTTTCGCAAAGCCCTTACCTCTGGCTGTTCACCGATGAAAACGGCGACGACAAAGCCGATAAAAAAGAAATTATCCTGCAAGGCATCGGCGGGCATCAGCACGACCACGGCCTGCACGCCGTCGTGTTCGGCCCCGACGGAAAATTCTATTTCAACTTCGGCAATGCAGGTGAAATGTTGCAGGACAGCAAGGGCCAAACGATCAAAGACAGCGATGGAAAAGACATCGACCCCAAAAACTACCGCCAGGGCATGGTGTTTCGCTGCGACCCCGATTTTACACATTTCGAGGTGCTGGGGCACAATTTCCGCAACAACTATGAAGTAGCGCCCGACAGTTACGGCACCCTCTGGCAGTCCGACAACGACGACGACGGCAATAGGGGCGTGCGCATCAATTATGTGATGGAGCACGGCAATTACGGCTACACCGACGAAATGACGGGCGCGGGCTGGCAGGTGAACCGCACCAATATCGAACCCGAGATTCCGCATCGCCACTGGCACCTCAACGACCCCGGCGTGGTGCCCAATCTATTACAAACCGGCGCAGGCTCGCCCTGCGGCATGCTGGTGTACGAAGGTACCCTCTTGCCCGAACGTTTTCATGGCCAGCCTATCCACGCCGACGCCGGCCCCAATGTCGTGCGGGCATATCCGATACAACCCGACGGCGCAGGCTACAAAGCAACGATGGATAATATTGTGGAAAGCCAGGTGGACCAGTGGTTTCGCCCCAGCGATGTGTGCGTAGCGCCCGACGGCTCTTTGTTTGTGGCCGACTGGTACGATCCCGGCGTGGGCGGCCACCAGGCGGGCGACCAGAACCGGGGCCGTGTGTTCCGCATTGCGCCGCCCGACGCTGCGCGCTACACCGTGCCTGTTTTTGATTTTTCTACTGTTGAAGGCGCTGTTGCCGCCCTGCAAAACCCCAATTTATCGGTGCGCTGGAA
>JALHMA010000535.1:1843-3075 GCA_022844265.1 Saprospiraceae bacterium
CACAACGCCTGCGGTATTTCCGCGCTTTCGACTTTCAAAACCCGGCAGAGGCTTCGCCGGTGTTGCTTAAAATACTGCGCGAAAATGTCGCCGACACTGCGCTGGCAACGCTGGCGCTCCGCCACTTAGATGTGGAATTGGTGAAAAAAACGCCCGATGCCAAAGCGGCATTGAGCAAAATCATGGCGGGTTTGCAGGGCGATGCCTACCTCGAATTTGCCGACCGCTACCGGCTGCCCGAAGAAAACACCCGCCTGTATCAACTTATTTTAAAAGACGAAAACCCGCGCCGCGCTGCCGATGTGCTGCTGAAAAATCCTGCCGGTCTGGCGATGTTTAAAAAAACCATACAACAGAAACGCAAGGAAAAAGAAACCCTGCAACTGTTGGGGGCCATTCGACGCTCGGGTGGAAAAGAGCAGTTGGCCATCCTGGAATCAGTGGCCTTCGACCGAAAACGCGACGAAGTGCTGCGCCGCCAGGTAACGGAATGGCTGGGCAACAGCTGGAATGGCGAAGAACGCGTGCTCGAACTACTCAAAGCAGGCAAAATTGAACCGCGTTTCATTCCCGCCGCCGTGCAGGGTGTGAGCGGAGCCTGGCGCATGGCAATCCGCCTCGAAGCGGCCAAGTATCTGGGCAATGCCGATCCGAATGCTGCGCAAAAAATACCGGCTATGTCCGATTTGCTTGCCCTGAAAGGCGATGTTGCCAAGGGAGCCCCGCTCTTTGAACAGTATTGCGCCAATTGCCATCAGGTCAAGGGCAAGGGCATCGATTACGGTCCGAAACTCAGCGAAATCGGCTCTAAACTGCCCAGAGAAGGGCAATACCTCGCCATTTTGCACCCCAATGCAGGGATCAGTTTCGGCTACGAAGGCTGGGAATTTAAAATGAAAAATGGCGACAAGATAACGGGACTGATTGCCAGCCAGACGGAAACGCAACTCGTGTTGAAAATGCCAAGCGGCGCCCTGGCTACCTACCCTCAGGCGGAAATCGCCAGCCGGAAACAACTGCCCGACTCCATAATGCCCGCCGGCTTCCACATCATTATGAAAGAACAGGAACTGGCGGATCTGGTGGAATATTTGATGACGCTGAAGAAAATGTGAGTAGTGAGTAGTGAATAGTGAGTGGTGAATAGTGAGTGGTGAATAGTGAGTGGTGAATAGTGAGTGGCATATCGTTAGAAGGATATTGAGTTCGTTCTTCTAACGGTATGCCACTCA
>JALHMA010000536.1 GCA_022844265.1 Saprospiraceae bacterium
TCAATTGGTGGAAGGTACCCAGGGGCAGGTGTGGAACCTGCAAGTATTTGACAATCAATTGATTTGCGGACACAACACCGGCACGTTTATCATCGAAAAAAATAATGTTGCCAAGAGAATATGCGATATAACCGGCGGCTGGTGTACCCTGCAGGCGCCAGGTCGACCCGATATTCTGGTGCAGAGTACGTATACGGGCCTGATCTATTTCAAAAAAAATGGAGCGGGCCGCTGGGAATTTGCCGAGCGCATTGCCGGGTTCAGCGAGCCGTTAAAAAAGGCGGTGTTCGATGCAACGGGCAATCTTTGGGGCGTGCATCCCAACCGCGGATTGTTTCGCCTGCAATTGAGCCGTGATCTGGCACAGGTGACGGATTTCAGGGTTTTTACCCGGCAAGATAAACTGCCTTCCGACTTTAAATTAGGTTTGACGATGATTGGTGAAGCGGTGGTGATCAATGCCGATCCGGTTCCGCGCCGGATTGTTGTGTCAGGCGAACAAATTGAATTTACCCCGATCACACCGCCCAACCGTCGCCAGAAATGGCTCCCGGGCGCCGGCGCCGATTATTTTATTATTGACAGCAATACCATACGGTTGGTATCCGGGGAAAAAACATTTGATTTGTTGCTTTCCCTGGTGCCCGGTTTTGAAAATATCGTTGCACTTCGCCCCAACACCTATCTTTTTTGTCTGGAAAATGGATTTGCTTTGCTCGATCAGCAACGGATCGGGCCAAGCACGCCAACACTGCCGGCTCTACCGGCCATCCGTTTGATTGAATCGGCAGACGGCCTGTCAATTTTTCCCGATAGTATTTCCACTATTCGATTCGCCTGGCATCAAAACAGCCTGCTTTTCAGGTTTACATCCCCTTCTTTTGAACGGGTCCCCAAGTTTTCCTGGAAACTGGATGGTTTTTCCGACCAATGGTCGCAATGGCAAGCCGCTCCCGAAAAAGAGTTCACCAACCTGCCCGCAGGAACCTACACCTTCCGGGTTCGTGCAGACACCGGCACTGGTGAAGACGCCGTGACTTTCCGGATTGCCCCGCCCTGGTATCTTTCCAACTGGGCAGCCTTTGTGTACTGCCTGCTGGCAGCCGCACTGTTCTGGACGATGGAGATTTTCAACCGCCGCCGCCTGCAACGCCAGCGGCTCCGCCTGGAGTCTGAAAAAGAACATGAAATTCTGGTGCTGGAAGTAGAAAATAAAAGCCGCGAACTCTCCAATGCCGCCCTGAACCTCATCCGCAAAAATGAAGCCTTGCAAAGCTTGAAGGACGACCTGATCGATTCGCAAAACGAAACCAGGTCTATCCAGAAAATAATTCGCCGCATCGACGAACACCTGGAAGCCGACCACGACTGGGAAATTTTTGAAGCATCGTTCAATCGCGTCCATGATGATTTTTTCAAACGCCTCATGCACGACTACCCCGATCTGACGCCCGGCGACCTGCGGCTGGCGGCTTATTTGAAAATGAATCTCTCTTCCAAAGAGATTGCGCCCCTGCTGAATATCTCCATTCGCGGGGTGGAAAACAAACGGTATCGTTTGCGGAAAAAAACCGGGCTGCCGGAAGACGCCAATTTGACCGAGTTTATGATGCGTTTTTGACCGTTTCTGCCTATTTTGGACATGGCGTAGTAGTGGTGAGGTGCGTTTTTGAATGTTTCTTATTGTTTTCCCATAATTTCATCCTGCCAAATATTTCAGGCGCCGAATTTTCATTTAAAAATGAAATGGCAACTGAAAATAGGTAACAGTAAAAACATTCCATGAACAGATTAATACTTTTCTGCCTGTTTGCACTTTCTTCCATTGCTGCATCTTCAGGCCAATCTCCTGTAACGCCCGCCGGATTCACCGCTACCGGGTTTGAGCGCCATATCGAGTTGCGCTGGCAGCGCAACACAGCCGCCAACATTTTAGGGTATAGAATTTTTCGGCGTGCAGGCGACAGCGGCGAATTCCAGTTGTGGAAACAAGTCGATAACATCCCCGCTACATTGGACTGGACCGGAGCGGCACAAATCGGCAGCACCTTTCAGTATAAGATAAAAGCAGTCGCCACCAATGGTATGGAAAGCGACTTTTCGGAGATTGCCGCAGCCACCACACAAACCATGTCGGATGAAGCGCTGCTCGACATGGTGCAACGTTCGACGTTCCGCTATTTCTGGGATTTTGCGCATCCGGTGAGCGGGCTCGCCAGAGAACGCAGCAACGGCGACGATAACATTGTCACCACCGGCGGTTCGGGGTTTGGCATTATGGCCCTGATCGTTGGAGCCGAACGCGGCTGGGTGACCCGCGAGGAAGCGGTGAACCGCATGGTTCAGATTGTTTCTTTCCTGCAATTTGCCGATAGTTACCACGGCGTTTTTCCGCACTGGATGAATGGCACAAATGGCAATACGGTGCCTTTTAGTCAGTACGACGACGGCGCCGATCTGGTGGAAACAGCCTTTTTGATGCAAGGACTGCTGGCCGCCCGCCAGTATTTCAACCAGGATACGCCTTTGGAAAATGCCGTGCGCAATGTTATTACCGGCCTTTGGGAAGATGTGGAATGGGACTGGTTTCGCAAGAACAACAGTCCTGTGCTGTATTGGCACTGGTCGCCCAATTACGGCTGGCAAATGAATTTTCAACTGCGCGGATTTCATGAAGCGCAGATTGTGTATATCCTCGCCGCTGCTTCGCCCACACATCCCGTGCCGGGCAGTTTGTACCAAACGGGCTGGACCTCAAGCAATTACGCCAATGGCGCCATTCACTTCGGGCATCCGGTCTGTTGCGGGCCTTTCGGCGGCGGACCCATGTTTTTTGCCCACTATTCTTACCTCGGTTTTGATCCGCGTGGGTTGAAAGACGCCTATTGCAATTATTTTGTCCGCAACCGCAACCATGCGCTCATACAGCGTGATTACGCCGTCGCCAACCCGGAAAATCACGAAGGTTACTCGGCCAATTGCTGGGGCCTCACTTCCTGCGACAGTCCCGGCGGCTATGCGGCCCACAGTATTTCCGCTTCCGGCGACGATGGCACCGTGGCGCCCAC
>JALHMA010000537.1 GCA_022844265.1 Saprospiraceae bacterium
GCCTGAAGGCTGTCATTCAGTGTCAGGTATTGTTCGTGAAAAGCCAACGCCAGACTGCTTTGTCCGATGGCCTTGTAATTTTCATACAGGCAATCGCAGGCATTGATCTGGGCGCTCAAACCGCCCAATGCACGACTCAGTTCCAGCGATTTGTTGCACCAGTTTATTGCAGTAGTATAGGCATTTTGCTTTTGATACAATTTACCCATATTGTAATAAGAGGTGGCTAATCCGGGCCTTTCCTCCAGCCTTTCCTGGATAAGCATACTTTTTTGATAATATTCCAGCGCTTTATCATACAGCCCTTGATCCTTGTACAGTTGACCGATATTACTATACACCGTTGCAGTACCCTGCTGATCGTCTATTTCCTTGCGCAATACAAGGCTTTTTTGAAAGTAATCCAGTGCCTTACCGAACTCACCCTGGCTGTTGTAAATGGAGCCAATATTATTATAGGCAATTGCCATCCCGTATTTTTCGCCCAATGCCTCGTGCTGCCGCAAGCTTTTCAGGTAGTATTCCAGGGCCTTTGGGTGATTAGCCAGGTCGCTGTAAATGAGCCCGATATTATTGTTGGCGTTGGCAATTCCACCTTTGTCGCCGAGTTGTTCCTGTATAGCGAGGTCTTTTTGATAATACTCTATGGCCTTCGGCGGGTTGCCCAGGTTGCGGTAAATAAGACCGATATTATTGCTGATGGCTGCGATTCCCCTGGCATCGGCCGCTTCCTGCATGGCTGCCAGGCCCTTTTCGTAACTATTCAAAGCTGCGATATAATTGCCCCTCAAATTATGGGTGGAACCGATCACATTGAGGGCTTTTGCCTGCCACTTTTTATTATTTGTTTTTTCAGCAAATCTTAATTCCTGTTGCGCTAAAGAATAGGTCGAATCAGGATTGCTGTACAACATACTCCAGGCCATTGCCTGTATGGCTTTCAGGCGCATCGTATCGGGCTGTTTGGTATCATTCCACACACTCCACAAACTATCTGTATTGACCTGCGCGGAAAGTGCAGGGCTTACAACAAATAAAAAAAGGAGGATGCGTATGTTTTTCATGCGTTCAGACAAGCGATACTTTGACAGCTCAAAAATAGCAAAATTGTATTTTCGCGCTTTTCAAAACAAAGGTGTTGCGAACGCACCACCTGTGCAAATCAGGCTGGATGACTGGCTGAAAAAAAAGGAGGAATGACAAAAAAAGGGAGATGAAATTTCAAAGCATGCATTTTTAAACTCGTGAGTTCCGCATTTGTTTGTAGCTTTGTAAAAGATAAAAAAATAAATTATGAACGGAATCGAACGCATTACAATTGACCCAAATATTTGTCATGGAAAGCCGTGTATTCGCGGCATGCGCTGGCCCGTAGAGGTCCTTTTAGACCTTATAGCATCTGAAATGACGTGGGATGAAATATTGAAGGACCACCCAGAATTGGAACGTGAGGATATTCTTGCCTGCCTCAATTATGCCAAACTACTCGTTTCGGGCAAATCTTTTAAACAAGCAGCCTGATGCGACTTATTTGCTTTTAACAACCCGATTTGTTTTGTAGAAATTGGAAAAGACTATTGTCATGTGGTATCATCCCAATATACTGAAAGTTGAGTGGTTGAGAACGTTGAAAACCCTCCTACGCCTAAAAAGGCTTCGGCGGGTAAACGTTAAGATAGTACTGGTAATCAGTGGATTATTACATTTTCTCGTTCAAAACCATTTTGCGTTGACTATAACATGCATGCACACTACTGGACATTTTCAATTTGCTGGTCAAGGTGCCGCCGAACCTTGTTCGGCAGTACATTTCAGCACCAATTTGAAAAATGTCAAGTAGTGTGCATGCCTACAATACTGCGTGTTATCAGTATTTATATTCTATTACAGATACATAACCGGATGGTCTGGTAACACGTTGGACCACAGGCAATCCGGCGGCATTGTACTCATACGCAAATGTGGTTGTTTGAACGCCTCCTGAGGAAGGCGTTCGCACTTCTTTGCGCGGGTTGTTGAACTGGTACCTCAACTGAGGCAGATAAGGATAGCGCATGGTCCAGCTGGTTGGATTGATTTTGTCATCGAAATCGCTGTATTCAACCGTTTCCAGCAATTGGTACTGAAAATTTCCCGTTTGCAGGTACATCTCTATTTTGTTCAAATTGCCTCTGGCGTCGTAAGAAAAGTCGTGCTTGTAGATGGTCACCGTATCTTCGAAGGAATCTGAAATGCCCCAGTACTCCCGAATAATTCTGCCATTGGCATACACAAAGGATACTTCTTTGGATACAGTGCCATTTGGATATAATTCCTGTGTTTTTTTGATGCGATCACCCTCGTAAGTATATGTGGCAGCATAACCGCCCGTAGTATTGATTCGAATGGGTTTATCCGCCGCGTCGTACTGGAAGTCATGTACCAAAGAACGAATCTGGGTAGGATCACCTTCCACATATTGATATTGAAAGCGTTTTTGTGTGACCTGACCTTTGGTATTATACGTAAAGGTTTCATGATCGTTTTCCGCCTGCCAGAGCTGTTTCACCAGGGCATTGGCGGGTAAAGGATTCGGCAATTGTTGTTGTGGCGGAAGATTATCCGGCAATTCTTCGGCAGGCTCTTTTTTACAGGCAACCATGCTAACCAGAACGGTCATAAAAATCAGGGATAATCTGAAAAATTGTTGTTTCATAGCTTACTTTGTTTTTGTTGACTACCCGGATAGACAGATCCGAAATCAGGCAGGTTGGAATTTACCGGGGTGATTATGATTTACTTAACGCGCTACCCTGTTTCCTTTAAGAAATTTTTTCCGAAGTATATTTTTAACAGGTATTTCAACAAAAAAAGGAAACCGTAGACCAGCATAAGGGCGAGTGTATGAGGCATGGAAATCATTTGGTTGGAATGAACCCGGGGCGGCACGAATGCTGCCCCGGGTATAAGAGGGTTACGAAAAACTACTGCTTTACTATTTTTTGGTAGTACACATCTGCTCCCTGTTGTGCAGAAAGCGTGTAAATACCCGCCGGCAGCGTTGTCAGATCAATCGCCTGTCCGGGTTG
>JALHMA010000538.1 GCA_022844265.1 Saprospiraceae bacterium
CCGACCGTTCCGTTTTACATCTACTATTCCATGTTCGGCTTCCAGCGCGTGGGCGACATGATCTGGGCCGCCGCCGATATGATGTGCAAAGGTTTCCTCCTCGGTGGAACCGCCGGACGCACCACGCTGAACGGCGAGGGACTCCAGCACCAGGACGGCCATTCGATCCTGCTGGCGCAAATGGTGCCCTCTATCCTCACCTATGACCCGGCGTTTGCCTACGAACTGGCCGTTATCGTTCACGACGGCCTGCGCCGCATGTATGTCAACAACGAAAATAAACTCTACTACCTGACGGTCTACAACGAAAACCTGCTGATGCCTGAAATGCCGAAAGGTGTGGAAGAAGGTATCAAACGCGGCCTCTATCGCTTCCAAAAATCGAAAAGCAAAGGCAACGCAAAAGCGCACCTGATCGGTTCGGGCGTCATCATCAAACAGGTGTTGGAAGCAGCAGAAATCCTGGAAGCGGAAGGTGTCAGCACGGATATCTGGAGCGCTACTTCCTGGACGGAACTGTACCGCGATGCCGTTTCCTGCGACCGCTGGAACCTGCTGCATCCGGGAGAACAGGAAAAAACACCGTATATCCAGGAAATACTCAAAGGGGAAGATGGCGTGTTTGTCAGCGCCAACGACTGGGTGAAACTCACCGCCGGCCAACTGTCGCCCTGGATGCCCAAGGACTTTGTCGCACTCGGCACGGATGGTTTCGGCCTCTCCGAAAGCCGCGAATCCCTACGCGATTACTTCGGTATTTCTGCCAAATACATCGCTTATGCCGCCGTCCGCCAACTGCACCGCCAGGGCAAAGTGTCGGACAAAGCGGTCAAGGATTTTATGAAAAAATACAAGGTGAAAAACGACCTGGCGGATCCGATGAGTGTATAGTGTATGGTGTTTGGGGTTTCGGGGCGCTTCGCCTTTGGCAACTGTGAGTAGTTTAGACGAAGCACCCCCAAACACCATACACTATACACCATACACGGTTTTCAAGGTTCAATTCCCAAAATCAACAGTGGAACAGGAGGACTATTTCTGCCCTGCCGCATCACATTATACACTTCCCCTTCGTAATAAGCGACCCCACTACTCATTTGGGCTTGCATCTTTTTGGTTGGAAGTATTTCAATGCCCAGGTTGATCACCCCGCCGGAATAAAAAAGCATGTGTTTGACAAACAGGTCAAATGCTACAAAAGCATACTTGCCAAATTGCACTTCAACGGCAATTTTATCCTTCACAAAATCCGTTTGATTATAACTGTAAATCGGAGATGTTATCCCATTTTCAATTAAAAACTCCTTCTGCTCTTTGGCTGACATAAGGACGCTTTTCTCCATTAACTCCCGATTGAGTGTGATGTAATAACTATACCTGCTTTCTTCCCATGCTCTGTTATTAAAGGCTTGCTTAAATGCATTATTCAGGTCAATCGGAGACAAAAGACTATTACCAAGTATTCTTTTTTCTTTGCTGACTTTGGTTCTAAATTGATCGGCATCAATATTGGCAATAACCGCTTTGATTTCCTCATACAACTCATTATGATGAACGATAAGGTATTCTTCTCCATTCAAATGGGAATATTTTTGAGCGATTTGCATGAGTGCCTCTTTATGTCAATTATTAATCTCCTTTTTCATCAGTAAGTTCGAGGGCCAGCCACTCCTTCGGAACCTGGGCAACCTTATCCTTTGAGGTGGGTTTGTGAATTGGTTTATTAATCGGCCTGAATTTTAACTTGCCCTCATTAAAGTCTTTAATTCTTTGATTGGCAATTTGACAATATGCCGCTTCTTTTTCGATGCCGACAGCGTTTCTGTTATTCTTGATAGCGCCTATTATGGTGGAGCCGGCCCCAGCAAAAGGATCTAGCACCCAACTTGTTTCATTGGTTAGCGCCAACACACATCGTTCAACCAGTTCTATCGGAAACTGGCAGGGGTGTTCCGTTTTTTCCGGGTGATTGGACTTAACGTTGGGAATATCCCACATACCGCTTTCCCAATCCTGTTGGATAATTTCCCAGATATCGCTTGGGTTTTTACCTAAAGGATTGCCTGATGGCAAACCTCTTTTTGGCCCTTTGAAGTGCAATTTACCTGGGTACTTAGACGGCACCCTGACATCATCAAGGTTGAAAATATAGTTATCTGTTTTTGAGAACCACAAAAGGGTTTCATAACGCCCGCTAAAGCGATTGGAAGCATGAAGTCCATGTCCAAAATGCCAGATAATTCGATTTCGAAGTTTTAGACCGTGTTTTTTGAATATCTGGTAATAGTAGATGTCAAGCGGGAATATTTCACCCTTATCCACGTAATTACCAACTTGCCAACATAGATTTCCACGATCAGAAAGCACCCGTACCAGCTCAGAAATAATTTCCTCTTGTGTCTCTAAATACTTTTCAATACTCGTCTTTGTCTCATAAGATTTACCAACGTTATATGGAGGCGATGTTAGAATGAGATCAAATTTGCCATCTTCAATTGTTCGGAGAATAGTGGCAGAATCGCCCTTTCTGATTTGATAATCAGTATCAGGGTGAATATAATTGAATAATGGTTCTTTTACTTTCATTGCTATTTCTTCTTCGTTTCTACTTTCAGCGAAGTACGACAATTCCTCTGACTAAAATCTCACTTCGGGCAAAAAGTTTATTGCCAGGGATAAATTTGGTGTATGGTGTATGGTTTTTAAAGTCCGCAAAAACGGCCGTTATGGCTTTGTAGGAATGAACGGGGTGGAGTATTTCAGGGATTGAAGAGAAATTTCGTTCTGAAAAACAACCACAAAAAATCCCCCGCCGGCGACCGAAAACCAACGGGGGATGTTATAAACAGGTGTTTTTACCTACCACAGCCTTGTCAACACCGATCACAGATACCCTATAACTTAAGTAGTAGCCGTACCTTTGTTGAGCATGCCCTGCAGGAGGCCGCCGATACCGCCGCCGGCGCCGCCCAATATGCCGCCGCCGAGTAATGAACCCAATACGCCGGAATTTTCACCCAGCACAGCATTGAGGATAGTACCCAAACCGCCATCGCCGGT
>JALHMA010000539.1 GCA_022844265.1 Saprospiraceae bacterium
GCCGCCAAACGGGATGCCACTCACTATTCACCACTCACCACTCACTCAAAGATCACTTCCGTCGCCCCATACCCATACTTATGGTGAAACTCATTTTTGTACTTCAGCACATGCGGGTGGCGGCGCAGATCATCGGCAATCGTTTCGCGGAGTTTGCCCTCCCCTACCCCGTGGATGACAAACACGCGGGGCGCGCCGAGCCGGATGGCTTTGTCCAAAAACTTATGGAAATGCACCATCTGTATCCGCAGGATTTCGCCCTTGTCGATACGGGCGTAACCGGACATCAGTTTTTCAATATGGAGGTCGATTTCAGGTTCAAAACCGGCAGCCTCTTCGAGGTTTAAAGAGGCGAAAGGATTAGAACCCGTGAGCGTAACCGGTTTCGGCTTGCGCGTATGCTGCTTTGTATAATCCTTCAAATCTTCTGCGGGTTCTTCTTTGACGGCCGTGTCGAACTTTTCGAGCAGCACAAAATGATGCGCCAGCAGGTTAAGGATCGGCACGGTATGCACGTTATTAAAAAACTGTTTGGGTCTGATTTTTTGTGTGCGCTCCAGCGCTTCGTCAGGCCCTGCGGTCGTGAGCCGCCGCACCTTGATCCAGGCTTCCAGCCCTTCATTGAGGTCGTCGTACAGGATATCGCCGACTTCCATCGCCGAAGTCATGTTCATTTTACCATCCAGCGTGAGCACATCGCGGCCTTGCGTAAACAGGTCGAATTCAAATAAAAACTCATGCGTGGTATCATTCAAGAGCCAGGCTTTGTACCTGGTTACGCTGCCGTCGCGTCCGGGCATAGGTTCAAAAGCCAGTTGTAAACCCTTGGGTTTCAATATCTGGTATTGGATGCGCAGTTCGCGGCGCGGTGGCGCTTCCGGTGGTTTGGGTGCCTTTCCCTGCACAAACCGGGCGCCTGCGGAAACCGGCTCCACCTGATCGTTGCGCAGCAAATCTTCTTCAAAAGCCGGAATTTCAAAATCGGGATCGCTGTCCAGGCGCACCTGCAGCATCCCGTCGTCTAATATGGCAGTAATGGCGCCCGTTTCGCCGGTGTACCGGAATTTGACCCTCGTTCCTATTGCAAAGAGCATACAACAACAGTTTTATAAAAAATATACGCGTTATGTAGCATAGAAATGCAGCAAGTCTATACTTTTCGCAAAAGTAAACAACAAAACGAACACCAATTGTTTTAAAAAATGACAGCATCCTCTACTTCAGAACGTTATTTAGCCGTTGATTTTTTCCGGGGACTCACCATCACCCTGATGATCATCGTCAACACCGCCGGCGACTGGTCGCACATATATGCGCCGCTGCGCCATGCGGAATGGCACGGATGCACCCCGACCGACCTGGTGTTTCCTTCTTTTATGTTCATCATCGGCGTTTCCATGTGGTTTGCTTTCGGCAAATACCAACGCAAGTGGTCGGCTGAAGTAGGCTGGAAAATTCTCCGGCGCACCGCGCTGTTGTTCGCCATTGGTCTCCTGCTCAATAAATTTCCTTTTTATTGGAAAGACTGGGACAGCTGGCGCATCATGGGTGTACCGCAACGGCTTGCCCTGGGTTATGGCATCGCCTCCGTGATGGTGCTCACCTTGAGCAGGCGTATGCTCATCTGGATTTCGGCGGGTATTTTGCTGCTGTACTGGGCTATTTTATGGAAATTTCCAATGATGGGCGGCGACCCTTACGGCCTGCATACCAATGCCGTGCGTGTGCTCGACCTGATGTTGTTCGGCGACAGCCATTTGTACCACGGCGACGGCATAGGTTTCGACCCGGAAGGTTTGCTCAGCACGCTGCCTGCTATTGTAACCGTTATTTTAGGCTGGCTCAGCGGCGAATTGCTGGCGTACCGCTCACAGCAGAAAGACCTGCTGGTGCGCGACCTGCTGGTTTTTGGTCTGATCTGCGGCTTTGTCGGACTCGCCTGGGACCTGTTTTTCCCGATCAATAAAAAACTCTGGACCAGTTCTTATGTGTTGTATGCAGGCGGTATTTCCATGATCGGTCTGGCTGCCAGCGTGTGGTTCCTCGATGTGCGCGGCTGGCGCAACGGCGCGGGCTTTTTCCTGGCTTTCGGGGCCAATGCCTTGTTTGCGTATGTGTTTTCCGAAGCGCTCATCATGTCCCTTTCGGCCATTCGCTGGACCAGCGGAACGGAAACGATCAGCGCGGCCGGCTGGATTTACAACACGTTTTTCAAACCCATTGAAGGGGCGGAATTCAGTTCGTTCCTGTTTGCTTTTGTTTATATGCTGCTCTGCTGGCTGGTGTGCCGATGGTTGTATGTGCGACAGATTTATATCAAAATATAGGTATGCTACGCCGTACATTTTTTAAAACCACCGGAATGGCGGCACTTGCATCAGGTGTTCCGGCGTTTCATTTTATGGAAAAATCAGATCCCGTGGATACCATCAAATTGCACAAACCGGCCCGGCTGCGCGCCGGAATGACCATAGGCCTGATCGCGCCGGCCAGCCCGTTTTCGGAAGAAAAACTGGCAGCAGCGCGCCAAAACCTGACAGCGCTGGGGTTTCAAATACAGGAATCTGCTCATTTTCACGCCAAGAACGGCTACCTCGCTGGTTCCGACGCGCAGCGGCTGGAAGATTTGCACAGCGCTTTCAGCAATCCTGGCATCGACGCTGTCTGGTGTGTCCGGGGCGGATATGGCTGTAGCCGTTTGTTGCCTAATATCGATTTCGACCTGATTCGCCGACATCCGAAGGTGCTGATCGGTTACAGCGATGTGACGGCCTTGCACTTAGCCATTCAGCAGCGCACGGGACTGGTTACATTTCACGGGCCGGTAGCCGCTTCCGATTTTCCTGAAAATACCCTGCGGCATTTCCGCTCGGTACTGATGGAACCCACGCCCGACTATTCGGTACAGATGCCCGCTACGCCCGATCTTCCGGCGGGCGATGCTTATGAGCCGTTTGTGGTAACGCCCGGACAGGCCACAGGCAGGCTCATCGGCGGCAACCTGACTTTACTGGCTGCGCTGGTGGGGACACCTTTTGCGCCCTCCTATAA
>JALHMA010000540.1 GCA_022844265.1 Saprospiraceae bacterium
CTGCCCGGAGAATAGTCATTGCAGCCCGGGAGGCCGTTCAGGCAGTCGACATTTGTATCGGGGTCGCCTTCCACGTATAACACTTGCAGGCGGTTGTCGCCCGCAGGGCCATGTGCAGCATATAATTCCTGCATGGCCCCGCTGTTGTGGTAGGCCCAACAGGGTGGGCACCAGGTAGCGCTGATTTCCAGCACCACAATTTTGTCGGACGCCAGAATGTCATACAAATGCCAGCTCTGGCCGTTGATATCCGTTGCTGTAAAATCCGGCGCCACCGCACCTGAAGGTAATTGTGCGGACAATCGGAGCACAAATACCAGCCAAAAGGCAAACACCGGGTACTTTTTCATGGTTATCTTTGCTAAAATTTTCCAAATGGGCTTAGCCTCTACAAAAATAGATAGGGGATTTGGGCTTCCCGCTTATCTTTGTTTAAAATTACTCAACCTGCTAATCACAGACAAATTCATGATGAAAAATTTGTTTACACTTATCGCCTTCCTGTGCTGCGCACAGCTCTTCGGTCAGGCCGCTTTTTCCATTCTACCCCTCAATCCGCAGGCAGTCTACGGTTCTGATGCAGATGATCCAAAGGCCGAAAATACAATTTATAACCTTACCCCGACAGTCAAAAATATTCGCTGGGAACGCACCATTCTCAACCTGAGCGCCGACTGCGAAACCTACGTCTGCGATCCGCTGTACTGCTATGGCCCTTCCGCTTCCGCAAAAACGTTCCCGCTGGCTCCGAATGCAACGGGTAATATCAGTGTTCACCTGCTCCTGCCAGACGTTATTTCGGCTACTACGGTTGTGCGCCTCAAGTTTTTTGACGAAAGCAATCCGGCCGATTCTATTATAACTGTTTACACGGTTTCCACGGAAGTGGTCGGAACGGAAGAAGAAGCCGCTGCCGCCCGCATTAAACTGTTTCCCAACCCGACGGTGGAATCTTTCACCCTCGAAAATGCAGACCTGGTTTCGGCTATCCGCATTTTCAGCCTCGATGGTCGCCAGGTAAGCCGCTTTGAAGCAGAACCCAGCCAGGTGTATTCGCTGGCCGGTCAGCCCGCCGGTTCGTACATCATCGTGATGGAAAACCAGAAGGGCCAGGTGCTCCGATCGATGGAAGTCCGCAAGCAGTAACGCCGAACCCTGTGCTCAAGCAAACGTCCTTTCTTACCGCTACCGGGAATCCGGGCGTAACTTCCCGAAAGTTTAAAACTTTCGGGAAGTTGGGAGCATTCGAGCGTTTTTTGGAGCGGGTTCTGTTTTGCCTGATGGAAAGTCCGTGTATGCTACGGTGTACGCTACTTTTGTCCTTCTGACGGAATCTGTCCGCGTTACGGGCGCGTTTCAACTTAATTTCCCCTTGTAGAGTGGACGGAATCCGGCAGCATGACAATGGGGCATGGCGTCATTTCGCAGCCAGATAAACGGAGTGAATTGCATTGATAGCAGGAAATCGCATTTTCGCACCGTCTAATCATCACCAAAAGCAATGTGAAAATTTGACAACTTTCAAAAAAGTTGTCAAATTAGTGCCCGGCCAAAACCTTGCCTGACACGCTTCAGGTAAATTTTCAAAAACTTGAGTATTCCTATATATGCCGCCAGCGGCGACACATCAGCGCTGCGCGTCTATATATATGCTATATATGCTGAGCCTATATATACGCCATATTGTGTAGCAAGACTTTTACGCGTTGCAGGCACCAGCTTACACAAAAAAAGGACGAGCCGCTGCGCGTCCCGTCCTTCTCTGAAAAGGGTAAAAAGGTAAAAGAATCAAAGGGTTACCTGGTCCTGGCAAGGCGAAAACCTAAGCCGTAGTAGCGATTACCGGGCGCGTAGCCGTTGCGATACGCCACCCGGCAACCCTGCGGGGCGATGCCCCACGACCCGCCGCGTAACACGCGGCCGGAGCCTGATGTGGGCCCGGTTGGATTGGTTTGATTCCCGGAAGCGTAGTTCTCATACCAGTCGCTGCACCATTCCCAAACATTCCCGCTCATATCATACAGCCCCAGTTCATTGGTTTTTCGCTGGCCTACGGGTTGTGTTTTATTACCTGAATTACCTGTGTACCAAGCAACCATACCGATATCGCTGCTTCCAGAATACAAATAGCCCTTCGTTTGGTTGCCGCCCCTTGCCGCGTATTCCCATTCCGCTTCAGTAGGCAGGCGGTAATTCCGCCCCGGACTTTGCATATTTATTTTTTTCAAAAACTCCTGTACATCGTCCCAGCTGACATTTTCCACCGGGCATTTATCACAATCTTTGGACGCCGTGGAAGGGTTGTTACCCATCACCTGTTTCCATTGCCCCTGCGTCACTTCATAAGGGCTGATGTAAAAATCACTGAGGGTTACATCGTGAGCGGGTTTTTCATCTTCTTCACAGTCTTTTTGCTCGCTGGTGCAGCCCATGGTGAAAGTCTCGCCTTTTAAGAATACAAAACCATCGGCAGGCAGGTTGGATGGAAGGTCATTATCGGTAGTAGTTTCCGTCGGCTTGTTCTGCTTCAGCACGGCCATTGCTGCATCGCAATCTGCTTTGTGCCGACCCTCCGGAAAAACATCCAGGTAATCCTGATAGGCTTCTACGGTATTCCGGCTGCGGGCTTTTTCAAAAGCGCGGTCGTCGGCTTCAGTATTCACAGCAGCGGAAACGGGTGCAGGCTTGGGCGCTCCGCTCAGGTCATACAGCAGAAAAGCCGAACTGGGCTCGTCATCGCCGAAAGTGCCGGCGCGGGGCGTAGGCGTAGCGCCTTCCACGAAATTGACGAACAGTTGTTTGCTGGTCAGGAAACCATCTGTGGCATTGGCGGAGCGCAGGCCTTCCAGTATTTTTTTTGCAAAATTGGAGCGATCGGGCGTCTGGTCCTCCTTGTTGTCGGAGGTAAAAAACACGCGCGCCTTGTAGGTTTCGTAGTTGGCTAATGCGCGTTGGCTGTCCGTCATTTCACCGGGGCGCCTGAACTGTCCGTCCGGTTTGTTTTTCCAGTCGGGGTCGAAACGCACGCTGTAACAGGCATC
>JALHMA010000541.1 GCA_022844265.1 Saprospiraceae bacterium
AAGTCCGTTCTGCGAAGTTGCTTTGGGCGATGACGTAGTTACTTGCGCACCGGCACAACTGGAATTGAATGTTGCGGATCAGGGTTTTGCACAAGCCGACTGGTCGACAGGCGATACGATGCTGTCGATTGCGGCCACACAAACGGGTGCATTCTCCGTTCTGGCTACTACGGCTTTCGGTTGCGTCTCCCGCGACACGGTACAACTTGCTATAAATGAACGGCCTGTCGTCGACCTCGGCCCCAACGCCGGACTTTGCGCACAACAAACCCGTATGCTGGATGCAGGCAACTCCGGCAGCAATTACGTTTGGTCGAATGCTTTTTCTACCCAGGTCATTCTGGTCAATGCACCTGGTAACTATGTGGTCACCGTCACCAATAGCAACGGTTGTACTGCTTCCGATGTGATCGTTATCACATCTTTGGCGACGCCCGTTATCAACCTGGGCGCCGATCAAAACCTGTGCGAAGGTGAGGCGCTTACGCTGAATTCTGGTTTCCCTGGCGCTGCTACGATCTGGTCAACGGGCGCCACTTCACCTTCTATCAATGTGACTGCAACGGGCACTTACACGGTTCAGGTAACGCTTATTACCGGCTGCTCCGATGTGGATACCGTTCAGGTAAATGTAAATCCGAATCCGGTGGTGGACTTAGGTGCGGATACTACCCTGTGTGAAGGACTGACGCTGACGCTCGACGCAGGTAATGCGAATAGCGCTTATGTTTGGTCGAACGGCGCTACTACGCAGACGATCGAAGCAACTACTTCCGATTTGTATGAAGTAACCGTCACCAATGCGTTCGGCTGCTCTGCTTCCAATGACGTCGCTGTCAGTGTAGTTGTTTGTGTCGGCACTGAAGAACTGGCTTTACAGGATCAGGTGAAGGTTTTCCCGAACCCGACCGGCGGCAAACTGTTCGTTCAAATGGACGAATTGTTGTCCGCACCTGCGCATTTGTCTGTATTTAATACGGCAGGACAATTAGTTCGTACGCAACAATCGATCACGAATCAGCAGACAGAAGTTGATTTGAGCGCTATGCCAAAAGGTTTGTACCTGCTCCGTTTACAAAGCGGGGTGCAGGTGGCGACTTTCCGGGTAGCGGTGCAGTAAGATTAGGAGTATTGGAGGCTGCGGGTATTTGAGTATTTGACCGGGAAACCGGGAGGAGGCTCAGGTACCCGCATTTTTTTGTGGTAAAAACCGGCTTCTAAAGCAGCCGCCCCAGCGCCGCCCATACATCCCCGTAATCATACGTCTCCAAATTCCGCCAGTAATCCAGCGTTTCGCTCAATTGCGCCACAGAGGACACGCCCAGCAACATTCCGCTGAACTGCGGGTTCAGGGCAGTGTAGATCAGTCCGACGTGGTTCATGGTTTTGACGGGCGGGCGCACAAAATCCGTATTCAGTTTGGGTAAAATACTCCGCAGTTTCTCCAGTTTAGCCGCTACTTTTTCGGGGTCGCCGCCGCGTTGCAGGAAAGTGCTGTCGCTGGGATACACGCCGTCGAGTTTGATGCCGCCTGCATTGATACCGTAGGCAAAAAAACGATGTTTCCCTTGTTCGCGTAGCGCCTCGTAGCGCCCCAAATCCGATTGCAACAAGTTGTTTTTCACTTGAATATCGAAGGAAAGCCCCAGGTCGGCATTGATGGCGGCGTATATGTTCGGGTAGGCGATGCCCGACAATCCCGGTTGAAGTCCCTGTTCCTTTTGCAGCACGGCCAGTGCTTCCAGCGAGCCGCGAATGGCGTTCTCGTCGTCGCGGTTATCCCAGTGCAGCATCAGACAGTGCAGGTTGTCGTCGAACAGGCGGCGGTACTCGTCGCCCATCATGAGGATAAAAGAGGGCGCGAGGTTGATGTCCGGCGTGCGCATGTTGTCGAGGCTGCCGATTTTCATGGTGATGCGCAGGTCGCGTAGGCCGTGGGCTTGCACGTATTCGTGCAGGATTTTTTCGGCAGCACGGAAGTCGCCGGGATTTTTATTGATAGGGTAATTGGTGGCCGCGTCGATGTTCCGGTGGCCGGTTTTCAGCCAGAGATCGAGCATGCGGAAGGCTTCGTCGCGGGCGACGTTCCAGCCCCATTGGGCGGTACCGAGTATAAGGGAGGGTAAAGGCATATTCAGATTGTTGAGGGCTGCTCTATGAAGGAGGTAAGATTAACCCATAAATGGGGTAGTTTTGTAAATAACTAAAATGCCTTTTGATTGGTTCTGCTACGCCCCTCGTAGAGTGATGGGAAAACGGATGAAACGGATTTGGGCGGATTAAAACGGATTTTCGTGGCCTTACGGCCACAGTTTTCTGATTATTTACGGATTCAACCCCGCCTAAGGCGGAGCAAAATCCGAGAAAAATCAGTCACGAAAATCAGAAAAGTGGCCGTAAGGCCACGAAAATCCGTTTTAATCCGCCCAAATCCGTTTCATCCGTTTTCCCATCACTCTACGAGGGGCGTAGCCGAATCCAACAAAAGCGACTTGTTCATTGAGTGGCTCTCAACAATCTCAACCCTCAACAATCTCAACCCTCAACATTCTCAACAAAATTCATCGCTTCCGCTTCAGCACCCGCATCGCCTGAATATACTGTCTGGCCAACCTCGGAATATCCACCTTGCTGCCGCTGGTATCGTCGGTCCATTTTACCGGTAATTCACACATTTTCAGGCCTTTCCATTCGGCTACTGCCAGCAGTTCGGTGCTGAAAAACCAGCCGTTGGACACTGCGCCGCCGTCCATGAGCGGTTGCACGTATTCGCGGCGCAGCCATTTGAAACCGCACATGCCATCGGAAAAACGCGTGCCAAGGTAGGTTCTGAGCAGCAGGTTGAAGATACGGGAAGTGATTTCGCGCTTCAGGGTTCGGCCGATCACCCGGGACTTGCGGTGCAAGCGAGTGCCGTATACCACATCGAATCCTTCCGTGGCCAGTGCGTTGTAGGCCTGAATAAAGTGTTGCAGATCAGTAGCCAAATCCAGGTCCATATAACCGACTATGTCTGCCTGGCTTTGTGC
>JALHMA010000542.1 GCA_022844265.1 Saprospiraceae bacterium
CATTTGGTTCAAAGGGTTTGGGAGTGTTTTCATTTGGTTCAAGGGGTTCGGGGGTGTTTTCATTTGGTTCAAAGGGCCTTGCGGTGCTTGTTCATTCAAAACCTGAGACAAATGTGTGGGCCGGGGGCAAAACATTGCAATCAATTGTGGGTGAATCGCAAAATCCGGCGGATGAATCGTCAAAAGTTGTTACTGAATTCCCGGACCTGTAATTTTAATAAACCCCATAGACATTTATGCTGAAGCAACTCATTGCTTTTCCTTGTACTTTGCCTGATGCCATGTATTTTATTTCCCCAGCCAGATTTTAAAATCCGATACCTTCTCGCGGCTCACGGTGGCTTCCTGCGGTTCTTCCGGTTTCAGGTGCAGTTTCAGGCGGTTACCAAAGTAGGGATGAATTTGACTGACCGATGAAACGCTCACGATAAACTGGCGGCTGATGCGAAACCAGTCGCGCGGATCAAGCGCCGTTTCCAGTTCATCCATGGTGTATTCCACCATATAGCGTTGTCCGGCGTGTGTTTTGAAAAAATTGACCCGTCCTTCCGACCAAAAGTAAGCAATATCAGATATTTCCACCGACACATAGCGCTGAGCATGTTTCACTAAAAAACGGCGGCGGTATTGCTGTGCGGGCTCCACCTGGCTCCGCAAAACATCGAGCAGTTTATCCAAATGCGGGATCGGCTCCGGGTTTGCAAAACGGCTTTTCAGTTCGCGGTACTTCGTCAGCGCCCTCGAAAGGTCTTCGCGCTGCACGGGTTTAAGGAGGTAGTCCACACTGTTCACCTTGAAAGCCTGAAGGGCGTATTCATCGTAGGAAGTGACAAAAATGATGGGACTTTTGACTTCCGTGCGTTGGAATATTTCAAAACTCTGTCCATCGGAAAGTTCGATGTCCAGAAAAATCAGATCCGGTGCAGGGTTGTTTTCCAGCCACTCCACAGCAGCCCGGATACTGCCTGCCGTGCCGAGAATCTCTATTTCAGTATCCACCTCCTGCAACAGGCGAATGAGTTTTTTGACGGCTAATGGTTCGTCTTCAATGAGAAAAGTGCGCATGGCTATTTTTTTTCGTCAGGTTGGAATGGTTGGGTTGGGTTTGACAAATGACAAAATTACCGTGAAAAAACGCCCGTCGTCCTGCACCTCGAATCCGCTTTGATTGAGCAGTTGGTATCGTTCGCGCAGGTTATCCAGTCCGATGCGGTTGGAAAGCAGGCGGGCGTTTTTGCGTTGCAGGTTGTTGGTCACACGAAGCCCCGCAGCAGTTCCGCCAATTTCGATGGTCAGTGGTTTTTCCGGGCTGATTTCATTGTGTTTGACGGCATTTTCCACCAGAATCTGCAGGGTCAGCGCAGGTAGTTTTTGATCTGAAAACTCAGGTGGAACGTTGATTTTCAAGTTAATTCCTGTATCGTGGCGTGTTTTCAGCAAGTGGAAAAAGGAGCGGGTAAACCGCAATTCGTCTTCTACCCGGGCGAGTTCCTGTTCATTGGCGCGGAGCAGATAGCGGTACACGTTGGACAATTCATCAACAAAATCTTCGGCTTTACGCGGGTTTTCTGCAATCAGCGAAGACAGCACATTGAGGCTATTGAACAGGAAATGGGGATTGAGTTGGCTTTGCAGGGATTGAAACTGGCTTTCCAGTTGCAATTTTTCCAGGGTCTCGGCTTCCGTCAGTGCGGCCCGCCATTTCTGAAAATACGTCACCCCCTCGTATGTTGCCGTGCCGATCATCACCGCCATGGCAGACAGCAGCATCAGCGCATACCATTTGGTCCAGGAAAAGGCAAGTTCGGGATACGGTAACAAACCCAGCCCAACATACGTCAGGGTAACCACCGGTACAATGGATGCGCTATAACCAAGGATACTGAAAAAAACGCGTTTGCGCCACTGATGCAGTTCGGGGTACTGCTGCAAAGTAGCATTCCTGACGCGGTGGCATAAAACCGGGGTCAGAATGGAACTTATCAGCCAGGGCAGGGTCACCAGGAAAAAATTGTAACTGGACGCCACGTAAAAATCGCCATACAGAAGCCACATATTGGCGATGAACAAGGGCGGCACAAAGATCATCTCCACCCAATAAGACCGAACGGCGTTTGGGAAATCAAACAAAAGCGCTTTCATGCTGCAGATTCGTTTTCCTGAATGAATGGGATTCGAAACAGCAGCCGGTTGTTAACAACGGCCTGAACGGCCTGCCTGCCTGTCTGTTGCTCAAACGTAGATGCAATGTCATTCCAGTCCATCAGGCCGGAATCGACCCAAACCGTTTTGGGCTGGTAAGGGCAGGCCAAAGTCAGGGCGTTTTCATTGGCGGCTACTTCCACGAGCAAGGTTTTTTCCGGGGCGATGGTTTGCGTGCGTATGAGGTAATCCAGCAGGGTTTGCAGGGTAAGCGGTGGGAGTTTATTTTCTAAAAACGAGGCTTCTACAGTTGTCCGCACCCCAAACGCCGGGCCGAGCCGGGTTTCCAGCAGGAAACTATAGGATTGCAGAAAAGCGAGTTCATCAGCCAAATGCGCCTGGCGCTGCCGGTTGGCGCGCAGCAGGTAACGGTACACTTTGGAAAGTTCATCCACGAAACGTTCCGCGCGAGGAGCGTCTTCACCGATCAGCGCCGAAAGCGTGGTGAGGCTGTTGAACAAAAAATGAGGATTTACCCGGCTTTTCAGGGCTTCCAGGTGTTGCCGCGCCTGCTCCTTTTTCAGATGCTCCGTGCGCTGCAGCGTGTTTCTATAATGTCCGAAAAAATATATCGCCTCGTAAATGCTGCCGATGAGCACCACAAAAAACAGTGAAATGGAGAAGTTGATCAGCCAGACTTTAAAGGTAAATACGGGAACGGGCGCTATTTTCATCCACTCGATGGCAGCCTGCATAACAGCCTGGCCGATGGCTGTCACAAATACAAAACCTCCGAAAATCCAGGAGATGCGCCGCCCTGTGTTGCTCAGTCCCGGCCACCGCCCCCTTACCCGAATCAGCACCCATCTT
>JALHMA010000543.1 GCA_022844265.1 Saprospiraceae bacterium
GCCCTGCCTGTGGGCAACGGCCGCCTGGGCGCCATGGTTTTCGGCGGACTAGAAACGGAGCGGATTCAACTCAACGAATCATCGGTGTGGACCGGCGGTGACCACGATTTTGTCAATCCGGTTTCAAAGGAAGTTCTGCCGATAGTGCGTGTGATGCTGTTTGCCGGCAAATATGAAGAGGCACGAAAAACAGCTCAGAAATACATGATGGGGAAAAAAGCAATCCGCAGCCGTTACCAGACGCTCGGTGATCTGCACATCGATTTTGGGAAAGATCATGCTGCACAAATAACAGATTATCAACGTTATGTAAATCTCGATTCGGCGATAGCAGGTGTGCGCTACCGTTCGGGCGGTGTACATTTTACCCGTGAAATTTTTTCCAGCGCGCCCGACCGGGCACTGGTCGTGCGGCTAAATGTCAGTCAGCCTGCTATGCTGAATGCGACTTTTCGCCTGAGCCGCCCGGGCAATCTGGCCATGATCCAGGTAGAAGGAAACGAAATCACTATGAGCGAGCACGTCGATCATGGTAATGGCGTGCGATTGGTCACCCGTTTGAAAGTACTGGCCGAAGGCGGCGCTCTTATTTCGCAAGACAGCCTGATCCGTATAGAAAAAGCCAGCCAAATTACCCTGATGCTTACGGCAGCCACCGATTATTGGGGAGATGTGCCGGAAACAATTTCACGCGATCAGATGGAAATGGCCGCTGCCCGGCCTTACGATACGCTCAAGGCAGTGCATGTCGGTGATTATCAACGGTATTTTAAACGTGTAGATATTCACCTTGGCGCCAGTCATGCCGCTCGTTTGCCTGTCGATCTGCGCCTCGCAGCCATACAAAAAGAGGACACTGACCCGCAATTATCGGCACTGTATTACCAGTTCGGGCGGTATCTGCTCATCAGCAGTTCACGCCCGGGCGGCTTGCCCTCCAATTTGCAGGGCATCTGGGCCGACGGACTCAACCCGCCCTGGGACGCCGATTACCACATCAACATCAATATCCAGATGAATTACTGGCCTTCGGAAATTTGTAATTTGTCGGAAATGCACCTGCCTTTTCTTCAATTTCTGGATGCGATGCGTGCCGACGGTCGCAAAACAGCCCGGGATATGTACGACATGAAGGGTACCGTAGCGCATTTTACCACCGATGCCTGGCATTTCACAGAACCCTACGGAGAAACACAATGGGCTATGTGGCCGATGGGCCTGGCCTGGGGGGCGCAACATTTCTGGGAACATTACCTGTTTACGGAAGACAGCGCTTACCTGGAAAAACTGGCTTACCCGGCTATGAAAGACGCCGCACTGTTTTGTTCCGAATGGCTGACGGAAAACCCGGCAACCAAAAAACTGGTGTCCGGGCCGTCCATTTCTCCGGAAAATACCTTCAAAACCGCCAGGGGCGAAATTTCAACGATGGTGATGGGCCCAACTATGGACCACATGATTATCCGCAATTTGCTGGAAAATACCATCGCCGCATCCGAAGTATTACAAGTGGACGCCGATTTCAGAAAAAAACTGCGCAATATCCTGGCACGGCTCGCCCCGACGCAGGTGGGCAGCGACGGACGCATCATGGAATGGACGGAGGAATTTGAAGAGCCGGAACCCGGTCACCGGCACATTTCACACCTGTTTGGCCTCCACCCCGGCAATGAAATTACCCACCGGAAAAACCCGGAACTGATGGCGGCCGCCCGAAAAACCATCGATTACCGGCTGGCACACGGCGGAGGCCACACTGGCTGGAGCCGCGCCTGGATCATCAATTTTTTTGCCCGCCTGCACGACGGCGAATCGGCTTACCAGAACCTGCTGGCGCTGCTGCGTAAATCGACCCTGCCCAATTTGTTCGACAACCATCCGCCGTTTCAGATCGACGGCAACTTCGGCGCAACGGCCGGCATCACCGAAATGTTGCTGCAGAGTCATGCCGGGGAAATTGAACTTTTACCGGCTTTGCCTACCGCCTGGAATACCGGCTACATACACGGCATTTGTGCCCGCGGCGGCTTTGAAATAGACCTCGACTGGGAAAACGGGAAACTGAAACAGGTGGCGATTTTATCCAAATTGGGCAATACCTGTGTCATTCGATACGCAAATCACACGGCTACCTTGCAAACAATAAAGGGCGGGCGGTATGTGTTAAATGGAATATTACGGTGATTTTTTACCACATAGGTACATAGTTTAACCACATAGAACATAAACCAAACTTTTCCAGCCTATGTGAACTATGTAAACCTCTATGTTTCTATGTGGTAAAAAAAACAAAAATTATGGAAGAATCAAACTCCTATTACACCCGGGAACTGGGCGCCCGCAAACGAATTGCCCTGATTGCCCACGATCATAAGAAAAAAGACCTCATCGAATGGGCGGTACACAATAAAGAGCAGCTCCAGAAGCACCAGTTGTTTGCCACGGGCACGACCGGGAAATTGCTCGAAAAGGCGCTCGATGTACATGTCACCCAGTTCCTGAGTGGCCCGCTGGGCGGCGACCAGCAGATCGGCGCCAAAATAGCGGAAGGGAAAATTGACGCGGTGGTGTTTTTTTGGGATCCGATGGAAGCCCTTCCCCACGACCCCGACATCAAGGCATTGCTGCGGCTCGCTGTGGCCTGGAATATACCGACCGCCTGCAACCGCGCTACGGCGGATTTTCTGATGACTTCGCCGCTGATGCGGGAAGAATACGAGGTGATTTTGCCGGATTATTCGAAGTATCTGGGGAGGAAAGTTTAAAATGATGAATGATGAACGATGAACGATGAATGGCCGAGCGTGATGTCGGTCATCACGCTCGGCCATTCATCGTTCATCATTCACAACTTCTCCTTCAAATACCTCCCCGTATAACTCGCTGCCACCTTCACCAGTCCTTCGGGCACGCCTTCGTACACCAAATGGCCGCCGTCTTTGCCGCCTTCCGGGCCGAGGTCGATGAGCCAGTCGGCGGATTTGATGACTTCCATGTTGTGTTC
>JALHMA010000544.1 GCA_022844265.1 Saprospiraceae bacterium
GTAAAAGTGCACTTGACATTTGCCATTCTTATCGGGGGTGCCAAGGGTGAAGTCACCCCCTCTCTATCGGAGAGGGGGCCGGGAGGTGAGGTCCCCAAAGTATAGCGCTCCTATCGTCGCTAGCCGAAACAAGGCATTCCGGCAGCCACAGCAATCGATTAACGGAATTGATGTGCCCGCCGTCGCGGATGGTGTCCAGCACTTTCAGAAGCGTAAAGGTCTGCGCATCCCAGATTTTCAGGGTTTTATCGCGGCTGGCCGTGGCAAAAAAGGCGCCATCGGGTGAAAAAACAATATGATTCAGGGTATACCAGTGTGCAGCCTGCTCTGAAACCAGCCGGAAATCGCCTTCCACTTCCCAAACCCGCAACATGGCATCCCGGCCACCGCTCAGCAGGTAACGCCCGTCGGGAGCGTATGCCACTGTAAACACGGAGGGCTTGTGCGCTCCGGTCAACACCTGCCGGAGCGCCAGGGTACGGCTATCCAGCAAATAAATGGAGCCGTCGCTGGCGCCCACCGCCAGTTCACTTCTTGCTTCACTGTATGCGATGCAGCGGAGCGCCTGGTTGGACAAATGGTAACTCTCCAGTGCGCGGGCCGATTCGATGTCCCAGGCAGTGAGTACACCTTCGCCTCCGGCTGTCAAGAGCCGGCTACCCATTGCCAGTATATCATACACCCCTTTCTGGTGGTGCAGAATATTCCGGGTTTGTTCCGGTTGGTTGTAACGGATCCAATGCACCCCGCCGTTCATATTCCCTGCTATGACTAATTGCCGTTCCGGCAATGCGCATATGGAAAACACCTGTGTTTCCACAGCGGCCAGCAATGTCCCGTTTTCCGGATTGTCGATATCCCACTCTACAATCCATCCGTCTCCACCCGCCGAAAGAAAATGGCGGCTACCGCGACCCGGGGCCAGCGCATAGAGCGCAGCTTTGTGACCGGTGCAAGTGTGGAGGCGTATCATTAGAGCTGAGAGGTGAGAGGGTGAGAAAAATGGGCTATCCTGCCAAGCAGAACAGCCCATTTATGGAAAGTGTTTTATTAAGAGTGGCCAAGGTTACCTCAATTGCTTTTCGCAATTTTACTGTTTGCCTTTTCTCTTATTTATCGTCGCCAAAAAAAGCGAGTATTTTATCGGCCAGTTCCATACCGATGTACGACTGGGCTTCCACTGTGCTGGCGCCGATATGGGGCGTGCAGGACACTAAGGGGTGGCGCAGCAGTTGTTCGCGCGGAGTAGGTTCGTTTTCAAACACGTCGAGACCTGCACCGGCAACTTTACCGGAATCCAGGGCTGCCAGCAGCGCTTCTTCTTCGATGACACCACCGCGGGCTGTGTTGATCAGGAACACGCCGGTTTTCATTTTCGCCAGTTCATCAGCGGTGATAAGCGGTTTGTTGATGCCCGGAATGTGAAAGGAAATAAAGTCTGACTCCCGGATTACCTTCTCCAGAGGTTCGGTACGCACTTTCACACCTAATTTAATATCAGAATAATCATTGAGCAGTATCTGGATTTCAGCATCATTGACAAAAGGGTCGTGCGCGCGAACGCTCATACCGATGCCCAGTGCAATTTTCGCCAGTTCCTGCCCGATACGGCCAAAACCGACAATACCGAGGGTTTTGCCTTTAATCTGAAAGCCAGTTTCAAAGGCTTTTTTCAGTTTTTTAAAGTCGCCGCCGGACGCCAGTTCGCGGTTGCTGCGCTGAAACATCCGGGCCAGGGTAAAAATATGGCCGAATGCGAGTTCCGCTACAGCCCTCGACGAAGCCATCGGGGTATTGTATACCTGAATGCCTTTTGCCTGGGCATATTCCAGGTCGATGTTGTCCAGCCCTACGCCGCCGCGTGCGATAACCTTTAGTTTTTTACCGCCGTCTATAACAGCCTTGGTTACTTTGGTTGCGCTGCGCACAATGAGTACATCGTACTCAGCTATGCGCTCGGGCAGATCCTCCTGCGCAATTTTATCATCATCCACAATGTAATCCGCTTCCTCGAGAAGCAATCGACCGTCCGGATGGATACCGTCGTTAGCAAGAATTTTTATCATAACTTTTTTACCGTTAAAAAACGCAGCAAAGATAGTTTTTTGAAAAGGGAAAAAGCGGGATTCAAACCAAATTAAATTTTTCACCCGCGCTACGGCAGTGAAAATATCCGTTGAATGAGTGGGTGTTGAGATACTTTTTGAATAATGATTTTGCAAACCAAAAGTACTCCAACAATAATTTTATTCAACAGTACATTTCCCAATTATAGTCGGGTTTTAAAATTTTAAGCGGTTTTTGGGCTTCGCTTCAGGCTGATCTGATCATCGCCCATACTGCTGGACATTTTAGTGGAACGAGACCTGTAGAATAATATGCCCAGTAGTAAGTAGGTGTGCAAAATTAGTTTTGGCTAAATTTTTTGTAAATGCTTGATTATGAACACGGATAACCAATAACTAATAACTAATAACCGATAACTACTTATGCTCATCGCCCCAGCATCCGGTGGGCATTGCGCAATTCGCGTTCGACAAATGCCGCAGGCGATTCATTGAGCACAAGCGCTTTGCGCAGCACTTCCATATCTTCCGGTTCTTTCGGCAGCAATGACTGCATTTTTTCCAGGTTCCGAATCGCCTGCCCCCACACTTTGGCTTCTTTAAATACTTCAAAGTTGCGCTGGCTGATTTCAAAGTTGCGCACCATCGTTTCCCGCAGGTTGATGATCCGGCGCGTGAGATCCAGGTATTTTTGCTCGATGCGCGTGGAATCGACCCGCCATATCCTGCCCGAATCCGTTTGGGTGGACAGCTGGTAATTCATCACTTTGTACTGCAACAACGCCATTTGCGCATCACGATAAGCGTGCAGGGCGCCTGCGTAGTCGCGCAAAAACGAGAGCGAGTCGCTTTTCTGCAAATGCTGGTCCAGCGAATCATATTGCAGCTGTAGTTGCTCCACTTTCAGGATTTCTTCCGCCACATCTTTATAGGGCGG
>JALHMA010000545.1 GCA_022844265.1 Saprospiraceae bacterium
AAAATATTCAATAGATCAAATACAGGCCTGAAAAACCCAATCCAAAACATCCAGGCAGCCAAGCGGGATCCACTCACTACTCACTACTCACCACTCACTACTCACTACTCACTACTCACGAAACAGCACTCGTTCCCCCATTTTCCCTTCCCACAACTTCCCCTCGTGCCAGGCCAAATGGCCGCTCACAACGGTGCTCAACACCTTGCCCCGGAAAGTCTGGCCTTCAAAAGGAGACCAGGCGCATTGGTACAGCAAATTTTCCTTTTGCACCGTCCATTCGTGATCGACATCGACGATAGAGAGATCGGCCCAATTGCCTTCATCCAGAAAACCGCGTTCGGAGATGCGAAAAGCAACGGCCGGTGCGTGGCACATTTTTTCCACGATGCGCTCCAGGCTGATCTGGCCGGCGTGGTAGAAACCGAGCATCACATTTAAAGCGTGTTGAACTAAGGGCAATCCCGCCGGCGCCTGCAGGTAAGGCTGGTCTTTTTCCGCGCGGGTATGCGGCGCGTGGTCGGTGGCGACGACATCTAATCGATTGTCTAACAGCGCAGGCAGCAGCGCATCGCGGTGTTCGCGGCTTTTGATCGCGGGATTACACTTGATGTCATTGCCCAGCCGTGCATAATCATCGGCGCAAAAATGCAGGTGGTGCACGCAGACTTCCGCCGTGATTCGTTTTTGCTCCAAAGGGAGACTGTTGTCGAACAAATCCAGTTCGTCTTTGGTGCTGATGTGCAGGATATGCAGCCGCGTCCCGTGGCGTTTCGCCATATCGACGGCCAGAGAAGAAGAGCGCAGGCAAGCCTCGACATCGCGGATTACAGGATGAAATGACGCCGTGAGCGCATCGCCGAATTCCGCGGTGTAACGCGCCAGATTGCGCCGTACCGTGGCTTCATCTTCACAATGCGTGGCAATCAGCAGCGGCGATTCGGCAAAAATACGTTCCAGGGTATTCGGACTGTCCACCAGCATATTACCGGTGCTGCTGCCCATAAAAATTTTGACGCCGCAGACGTTTTTGCCATTTGTTCGCAGCACTTCCTCCAGGTTGTCGTTGGTGGCGCCCATAAAAAACGAATAATTCGCCAGGGAACGGAGGGCCGCAATCTGGTATTTTTCCTCCAAAAGCGCCTGCGTTACAGAAGGTGGATTGACATTGGGCATTTCCATAAAAGAAGTGACGCCACCCGCTACGGCAGCCCTGCTTTCAGAAGCGATCGTGGCTTTATGCGTCAGTCCGGGTTCACGAAAATGTACCTGGTCGTCTATGATTCCGGGAAGCACATAATGGCCTTTTGCGTCTATTTCAGTGGCTGCGCGGCTGCTGATGGAGGGTGCAATCCGGGCAATTCGGCCCTGTTCGATGAGGATATCGGATTCAAAAATGCGGCCCCTGTTGACAATACGGGCATTGCGGATAAGTATACTCATGTTTGTCTCGTTTGTACAGAGGGTAAAAGTCGGAAATTATACTGAAAACAGAAGGCACAATGATTCTCCATACAGCCACCTATCTTCGCAGTTGAATTTTGCCTTTTAATGAAGAACATGAACTCATACCAACAAAAACTCGACGCATTCGGCCGTTTGCTTACCATTATGGACGAATTGCGGGAACAATGCCCCTGGGATCGCAAACAAACGATCGAATCGCTGCGCAATCTCACCATAGAAGAAACCTACGAATTAGCGGACGCCATCCTGACGAACGACCTGAAAGGCGTGAAAGAAGAAGTGGGCGATATTATGCTGCACATGGTTTTTTATGCGCGCATCGCATCCGAACAGGG
Source organism: Saprospiraceae bacterium (assembly GCA_022844265.1). Lineage (GTDB taxonomy): Bacteria > Bacteroidota > Bacteroidia > Chitinophagales > Saprospiraceae > M3007. Next base: position 1,803 of record JALHMA010000545.1, read on the forward strand.
TGCTTTCGACATAGCGGATGTGCTGCATTCCATTTGCGACAAATTGATCGCGCGTCACCCGCATATTTACGGGGATATCACGGTCAAAGACGAAGCGGAAGTAAAACGCAACTGGGAACAACTGAAACTGAAAGAAGGTAAAAAATCGCTGCTTGAAGGCGTCCCGATTGGTCTGCCCGCTATGGTGAAAGCCTACAGGATGCAGGAAAAAACCAAACAGGTTGGTTTTGAATGGGAAAATACGGAGCAGGTCTGGGCAAAAGTGGAAGAAGAAATAGGCGAATTACAGGAAAATATTGAAAACAACGCCCCCCAGGCTGACATCGAGGAAGAGTTCGGCGACGTGCTTTTTGCCCTGGTCAATTATGCCCGGTTCATTGGAGTAGACCCCGAAACGGCCCTGGAAAGGGTGAACCGCAAGTTTAAATCCCGGTTTGAATACATTGAAAACCAGGCGCCTAAACCCCTGCAAGACATGACTTTGTCGGAAATGGATGCGTTGTGGAATGAAGCGAAAGTGCAGTTGAAAAATAAGTAGTTATGCGTTGCCATAGTGTCGGGGTGTCTTGAAGTCACCCCGACACTATGGCTGGAAAAGCAAAAATAAGGTTATGGAACAACTAAGTGCCAAACCGGTCACTGTTTACGCTTTCAACGGCAGCAATGCCGCTGAAAAACAGGATTTTCTCGCAACGGAAGAACCATTGGAAATACGCATCGAATACGGTCCGGACCATCACAGGGTGATAAAAAGCCTTTCCGTGACCATGCGCACTCCCGGCGCGGATGAAGACCTGGTGCGTGGGTTTTTGTTCACAGAAGGTATCATTCGCCATACCGCCGAGTTGAAGGCTGTGCGGGTTATGGATGCCTTGCCGGGTGCTCAGGATGCTGGGAATATTGTACTCGCCCAATTAGACCCGGCAGCAACATTCGATATGCAGCGCCTCGACCGGCATTTTTACACAACCTCCAGTTGTGGCGTTTGTGGCAAAACGTCCATCGACGCGGTAAAAATGGCCGGCGCTTGCAACGTTGTAAAACCGCCTTCCAGGGTATTAAACGTCGATGTTATGTACACGTTGTCCGATACCTTGCGGCAGGCACAGGATACGTTTACCCTGACAGGCGGACTGCACGCAGCGGCGCTTTTCGA
>JALHMA010000546.1 GCA_022844265.1 Saprospiraceae bacterium
AACGCCATTCAGCAGCAGCGAACCATACTGCGGGAGTTGCAACAGGGTGTACAACAATTGACCGGTAGCGCCGCTGGCCAGGGTTTGCAGGTACGTATTTGTCACACCTGCACTGCCTCCCTGCGGAACGGGCAGGGTATTGTTCTGTACAAATGCGCCGGCGGGAATTTCCTGTAAAAAACAAAAACGAAGGCTCCAGTTGTCCAGCGAACCGCCGTCGGCTGAGCCGTCATTATCCCTGAGTGCCAGCCGCCATTGACCCGTAGCGCCCTGTCCGTAAACGACCGACAAGGGTTGAATAGGCTGAAAAAGGCCGGACAAGGCCGGATTCGAGTTGTTGCACTGACTTTCCAGTGCCGTGGCGCTGAGCGCAGCCTGATCGCTGAAACTCAGGTTGAGGTTGTTGTTGCCGCAACCGAAATTGGAAGCAGGGATACCCGGACGGTCGAACAACTGAATATCCAGTCCCCAGGGCGTCATGATCGTTGCACTGAGGTCGCCCACCCATGTGTGCGATGCCTCCATATTTACCTGCACACTGCTGATAACCGCTACCACAGGCACATCGAGTACAGAAAGGGCCGTATTGATGCTGGCATCATCTACAACCAAAGGCACATCCGTGCTGGTAAAAACCTGGTCGCATTGCTGGTTTTGTACCTGGAAAGAAAATATTTCCGAAAAAGCCGCAGCGCCGCAGGGATTGGCAGCGCGCACACGCCAGTAGTACACGGCGCCTGCTTGCAAATTGGAAACTGTTGCGGAGGCTCCCGCTTGGGTCTGGTTGTATGCAAAGTTGCTGAAAGCAGGACTTTGGGATACCTGAACCGTATAGGCAGTCGCAAAATTGACTTCGCCCCAGTAAAGCGTTGTGGAAGTACTTTGTCCAGAACTGCCGTCTGCCGGAGCAATGGGCGCGCTTGAGGCGGGTAAACCGGGGAAAATGGTCAGCGCAACGGTATCCGATTGCTCGATGCTGCCCGACACGCCCTTGATAATCAGTGAATACGCGCCTGTTGTCAGCGGGCTGACGTTGGTAATACGCACTGTTGCCGTTCCCATCGGCGCAACCGGGTTGGGGCTGATTTCTACCACAGCACCGAAAGGAGCGCCGCTTGCCGATAATTGAACCGGGCCGTCAAAGCCTGCAACCACATTTGTCTGAATCGAAAAAATACTGGTGTCGCCGGCGCAAATCGTCAGCGCATTGATGCTGTTTTCGAGGGTAAAAGAGGGTGTCGGCTGCGGCTGAATGCGGAAATTCTGGTTGGAAATATCAAAAAACACATTGCCGATCGCTTCTACTTTCACCCGGCAGGTATTGGAAACCAGGTCGGGCGTCAGTATCATGGCAGAGCCGGTGTTGGGTACGCTGTCGGCCAGAACGATGGGATAGTTATAACCGCCATCAGTGGAAAGCAGAATACGCACGAGGTTGCAATTCACCGGAGCGATATTTGTGTTGGTCACGTTCCAGGTGATCGTTTTAGGATCGCCGATATACCAGAGCACGTTGGTATTGGGTTCGGTCACCACAAATGGCCCGGCATTCCCGGTCACCGTAATGAGCACATCATCTTCACTCGTACAGCCGCCCAAAGCGTTGTTATCACGCACCGTAACCCTGAAATTCATGGTTCGGGCTGCACCGGGCAGTTTTTCCCAGGTTGGGTTGGCATTGTTTACAATATCCTGTAAACGCGGGAAAGTACGGGTAGGAGAAGCGCCGGGATCAAAAGACCGGAACATCGGACCGGTTGTGCTGGAAGCATTGGGCGGCATGGTGGCAGCCTGCGGGTCCATTTGTTCCCAGCAATAGGTAAGGGCATCTGCGTTGGCATCGTCGGCAACAGCCGTCAGGGCAAAAGGGGTGGACCTGGGAATGGTGTAGTTGGCGCCTCCGTTGACGTTCGGCGTATTGTTTCCGGTATCCGTTTTTAACGGACAGGTATTTCCCTGTCCGACCGTGATGAATTGGCCGATTTCCTGCAGACTGATGGCATGAAAATAATCGTCGCTGTTGTTTTGCACATTCGGGGCGCAGATACCCGCATAACCCATAATGGTGGAAGCGCTGCCAGGTTCCATGGAAGCCTCGGAAGCACTGTTGCAGTTGTTGTTCTGGGTATGATTGGCGCTGAATTGGTGCCCCATTTCATGCGCCACAAAGTCGATATCGAATCCATCGCCGATGGGAGTGTCGCTGCCGGTTACACCCCGCGCTTTGCCATTGGTACAAACAACTCCGAGGCCGGCAATGCCGCCGCCACCGGTGCTGAATACGTGCCCGATGTCATAATTGGCAATACCGATCCGGTTGTTGCAGGTCGTCACATTCTGGCCCAACATGGTTCCGCCGCTACTATTGGAATAAGGATCAGATTCGGTACTCAGGAAAATCAGGGTATCGTTGTTGGCGACGAGTTGCATCGTGACAGCCAGGTCATTTTCAAACAGACCGTTTACCCGGTTCATGGAAGTATTCATGGCGGCCAGAACCAGCGGTTTGGTGTCGCCGTGAAAAGCCGAATATTCCCGTGTACAGGCCAAAGCCAGCCGATACTGCCGCAGTTGGCAGTCGCCCTGAAATTCAGCCGCCGGGCTATTGGCGGGGTTGCTGTTTTCCAGTATTTCAACATCATCGGAGGCTTCCCGTTCTACGCCGCAACTGAACTGCCCTGCTTCTTCTTTGCGTTGCAAGTCTTTTTTGAAATAAGAGATGTAATACTCCCGGTTTCCCTGGGCATAAGGGTCAATAAAAATGGATCCATGTTGTTTGGATCGAACCATGGCATGAAAACCCCAGGGTGTCAGGTCGCATTTAAGTGTGGCCGACGGATTGTCAATACCCTTGCCGGTATAACAACGGATTTGCGGGTAGCGCGCCTGTAATTCCGGGGCCATAACGGGCGTTTCATACAGTTGGAAACGCGCGCTGCCGCCATCGGGCAT
>JALHMA010000547.1 GCA_022844265.1 Saprospiraceae bacterium
AACGGGGGTTCGGCGCTACTTCGAGCGCGCCAACCGAAAACCCGTATCATCATCGCGGGCATCAGATTTGGTCCAACCCACTTCCGTAGGTCTTGTTTGCCAGTCTTTACTATCAAAAGCGCCGCCGCGCCGCACCCTGTTTTTCCCGTCCAAAGGCCCTTGCGGATTAACGACTTTTTTAGCTGCACGGCATTGCCGGTAGTATTCGTCCGTCATCCGACTGGAACACCATTCTTTCACATTGCCTGCCATGTCATACAGGCCCAGTCGGTTAGGTTGTTTTTCTCCGACCGGGTGCGTGCGGTCACCTGAATTACTCTTGTACCAGCCGAGGTCTTTTAAATCCAGTTCCTCCGCACACTTGCAATCGGGGTAGGTATTCCCGCAACGGCCGGCATATTCCCATTCAAATTCGGTAGGCAGCCGGTATTTCTGTCCAGTTTGTGTGTTCAGGGTGCGGATAAACAACTGGGCATCTTCCCAACTAACGTTTTCCACCGGGCATTTGTCACATCCTTTGAACTTGAGTTCAGTCGGCAACCCGCCCATTACTTTTCGCCACAAACCCTGCGTTACTTCAAATTTGCTGAGGTAAAAACCATCTAATTGTACCAGAAAACTGGAATCGCCCGGCACTGTTTTGCTTTCCGTTTTGCCGTTTATAACCTCATTCACCGTTATAGGAGCAATTGGGCCTGCTATCCCAAACCGGTAGGTGCCGGGTTCAATAAATACCATGTCCTTTTCAATTTCTTCCTTCATTCCGCCCGATACAGATGGATCTGCCGCTCCGGGCTGTACGGCAGGCCTGTCGGGCACGATCGCCGTGCCAGCGGGTATGTTTTTTCCAATAAACAAAAACTCGGCGCCCGGCTCGTGGTCGCCGAAGGTGCTGATGACGGGTTTCGGCACGGCAGTGGTCAGGTTGCCGAACAATTCCGAGGAATTCACCAGACCGTCGGCGCCACCCTGCCCACGCAATACTTCCAGAAACTTGGCGACAAAAGCCGACTTGTCCGGCGTGCGCACTTTCGCGCCGGAGGTAAGCATGAAGCGGCTTTTATACTGAAGGCTGCTGGAAATATACTGTTGTCGCGCCGTTTCTGCATTGGCGCCGGGGCGGCTGCCCGGTGTGCCGCGCATGGCGATACTTTCATCGGCGGTACCCGAGTAGCAGGCATCCAGCGCCAGCATGATGTGGTTGCAGGGCAGCGAAGTGATGCGCCGTTTCAGGCTTTCATATTCGATATAGGAATCGCCGAAGGCATCGGTTTTCAGGCCGCCTTTGGGTATGAAGTAACCCTGTTTCGTAGACTCATGGAAGTCGCCGTGGCCGGAAAAGAAGATCAGCAATTGAGCATCCGCCGCATAGGTTTTAGCCCGGTATTTTTCAAGGGTGGTCAAGATAGTGGTGCGGTCGGGATTGCGGATGATCTCCGTTTCAAAGGCGTACAGATCGCGCAGGTCTTTTGCAATAGACTCGACATCGGAGATCGGTTGGGTCAAATCCTGCCAATGATCGTAGTCGTTGATGGCAAAAAAGAGGGCGTAGTCTTTGCCGGGGCGAAAGGAGGCAGTAGGTTTGGTAGTATTGCTTTGGAGGGCAAATGCCGTCAGGGTTAACAGGAAGATGGAGGTTCGTTTCATGGCAGGATTTATTTTAGCATTGCAAAGGAGGAATTATTCTTTAATTCGTTTGATAAACAAAAAAGTACCGCTCGGGTCGTGTTTGCCGAATCGCCCTTTGCGGGGTTTAGGTGCGGCTTTTTCCAGAAAACCGTACAACTCGTTGATCGTCAGGATGCCATCGTCGCCGCCTTCCCCATCCAAAGCGTCGAGCAGTTTTTCGGCGAACGGAGAATGCACCACACCGTCGGGCGTTCGTTCTTTTCCGCCGGAAGTCAGATAGATCCGGCTTTGCGCCTCCAGTTCCCGTTGTACGATCGCATTTTTGGAACCTGCGCCCGGGCGTTTGAAGTTCGTTTCACCTTTTAACTCCGCAATTTCCTGGTCGAAAGTGCCGGAGTAACAGGCATCCAGCGCGATAAGTATATGCCGGCAAGGGATCGCGTCCAGCATTTTTTCCAAACGGGCGTGCGGGATATAGGAATTTTGAAAACGGTCTTTTTCACTCTTCAGCCCTTCTTTTGGAACCAGAAAACCTTCACCGGTAGACTCCACAAAATCGCCGTGCCCGGAAAAGAAGACAAACAGTTGTCCGTCATCAGGAAAAGTAATGCTCCTGTATTTTTCTAATTGCGCGTATATCTGGTCGCGGGTAGGATTGACAACTACCTCTGTCTGGAAGCCGTATTGGTCCGAAAGACTGCCGGCAACCGCTTCTCCGTCGATGACCGGGTTTTTTAGTTTCCCCCATTCCTGGTAATCGCCGATGACAAAAAAAAGCGCGTAATCCTTCCCGGCGCGGTTGATTTGTTCTTCTTTTGTTTCGGTGGTTTTTTCCGTTTCGATTTGTTGAAATACCTGTGTCACCAGGCCCGGGTTGTAGTTGCCCTGCTGTGCGACATAGTATGTGGCATTCGCGATATTGGTTTGGGTTTGTGTAAAAAAGTCACCACTTGCCGACAAAACAGCATAGACGAGGGCAGGATAGAAGTCCAGCACAAATGTCAGCAGTGCACCGTCATATTGTGAATGCCAGATCCGGGCGGCATTGTCCATACATCCCATCAGCAGAAACTGCCCGTCGGCGCTGATGTCCATGGATTTTGCTTCGTTGTACCTGACCAGATTGCTTTTCGGCGCCGGGATTTCTTTTATTTTTTCTAATGATTCCAGGTCTATGGAATAGATGCCGCCCTTGCCACCTGCAAAAAAACTACGGCCATTTGCACCTATTTCTAAAGTATGGATACCAGGTATCTGGCTGCTGCTTTTTTTGATTTTGCCATCAAAAACATCCCACAATTGGAGGTTATTGTTACTGCC
>JALHMA010000548.1 GCA_022844265.1 Saprospiraceae bacterium
AATTCCTGTCCCGGTTCCAGGCTTCCCTTCACCACAGATTTAACCTGAAACTGCATGTCCCGGTAAATCATGCCATTCTGGGGACTTTCTACCTCGTACATCGCAACAGCCAGCACGACGGCGCTGCTTTGCAGGGTGGCTTCACCTAGATGTGCGAAGGGTATGATGGTGGTAGCAAAAAGTGGGGTACAGGCATAGGTTGCCCATACCAAAAACGCCAAATAGAAGTTTTTCATAAACGAAAGTGAATTGAAAGAGATTATATGCTGGATTAAGAGCCTGTCTTTGCAGACGAACAGAGATTTTTGGATTGGCTCAGAATATTTGGCGCGTGGATTCCAATCAATTTAAGCTTTATATTTGACAAACAGCTTTTTATTTTCCATTCCCTTTCCAGCGGATATACACCTTCTCCAATTCCACGGCTATAAATACAACCGAAGAGGCTGCCAGTACAGCCAGCAATTCGTAGAGTGTCAACGGCGCCGTTTTAAAAATCGGGTTCAGGAAAGGAACATAAATGGTAGCTAATTGCAGGACGCAGGTGAGCAGTACGGCGCCCAGCAGCGGAAGGTTGGACAACAGGCCCTGGCTGAACAACGATTGGGTTTCTGACCGGATAGCCAGCACATGCGCCATCTGGCTGAAACTCAACACGGCAAACACCATCGTTTGCCAGTGTGTGTCGCCCATGTTGATCGCCACTGCCTGGGTGGCAATACATACGACACCGATCAAAAAACCGACCCAGATGATATGCCTTCCAAGTCCTCCGGCAAAAACGCTTTCATCTGTCGGGCGCGGCGGACGTTTCATAATGCCCTTTTCAGACGGTTCGGCGGCCAGCGCAATACTCGGCAATCCATCGGACACCAGGTTAATCCAGAGAATATGAATGGGCAGCAAGGGAATCGGTAAACCAAACAACGGCGCCAGTAAAAGGGTCCAGATTTCGCCTGAATTGCCGGTCATAATGTATTTGATAAACTTGCGGATATTATCGAATATCCGCCTGCCTTGTTTGACAGCCGACACGATGGTGGCAAAATTATCGTCGAGCAGGATCATGTCGGATGCTTCTTTGGAAACATCCGTGCCGGTAATGCCCATAGCGATGCCGATATCCGAACGTTTCAGGGAGGGCGCATCATTCACACCGTCGCCGGTCATGGCAACAAAATGCCCTTTGTCCTGAAGGGCTTTCACGATACTCAGTTTTTGTTCGGGCGACACGCGGGCGTACACCCGGATATGTTCCACCTTTTTTTTAAATTCCTTGGACGACATGGCCGCGAGTTCTGTGCCCGTTACGATCATATCATCCGGCGACTCCATAATCCCCAGTTTTTCCGCAATATTTTTGGCTGTGAGCAGGTAGTCGCCGGTAATCATCACGGTTTTGATACCTGCGGTTTTGCATTCCAGAATGGCTTTTTGCACTTCCTTTCTGGGTGGATCGATCAATCCGGCGATGCCGAGCATGGTCAGGTCTTTTTCCACGTTTTCCGGCTTAATATCGGAGGGCAGTTTGGGAAGTTTTCGCATGGCAAACCCCAGTACCCGCAGGCCTTGTCCGGCCATTTGGTCGCCCCATTCCATCCATTTCTTTTTTTCCGCCGGGCTGAGTCCCTTCGTTTTATCGAGCATGACATCCAGTGCGCCTTTGGTAAAAGCCAGCACGCCCGATTCGTCCTGGTGCAGGGTAGTCATACATTTTCGTTCCGAGTCGAAGGGGATTTCGGCGATCCGGGGCCATTTTTTTTCCAGTTCTTTTTTAATGAAATGGTGTTCTTTGGCCAACACTGCTATTGCAATTTCGGTCGGGTCGCCGATGGGTCCGTTCTTTTTGCTCGCAGTCACATCATTGCACAAAGCCATGGTCTGGAGCAACCAGCGAATCTGTTCCTGGTCGGCGTGCGCGCCAATATCCGTTGCGGGAATGGTATCTACTCCTGCCCATATTTCCTGCACTGTCATTTTATTTTCAGTCAGGGTTCCGGTTTTGTCCGTACAGATATAGGTGACTGAGCCAAGGGTTTCCACTGCCGGCAATTTGCGCACCAATGCTTTGTTGCGCACCATCCGTTTGGCGCCCATAGCCAGCGCAATAGTGATCACAGCCGGCAAGGCCTCCGGAATTGCCGCTACTGCCAGGGAAATCGCTGTAAGCAACATCAGCAGGGGTGGTTCGCCCAGCAGGTAGCCTACGGTAAAATACACCGCACAAATGGCTAAAATGATAAAGGAAAGGGTTTTGCCAAACTTGGACAGGCGTTTTTGCAGGGGCGTATCCGTATCTTCCTCCTGCAACATCCGTGCAATATTGCCCAGTTCGGTATTCATACCGGTCGCAACCGCGATCCCGGTGGCCCTTCCGTAGGTAATGTTGGTGCCTTTATACACCATATTCCTGCGGTCGCCCAGCGGGAGCTTGTCGTCAGAAAGCATGTCCTGGTTTTTTTCCACCGGATGCGATTCGCCGGTCAGCGAAGACTCTGCTACTTGCAGGTTATGCACCTCAAACAAGCGGATATCGGCAGGCACCACATTACCCGCTTCCAGCAAGAGCACATCTCCGGGCACCAATTCTGCTGCGGGTACCTGAATGGTGCTGCCGTCGCGGAGGACGGTGGCCGTATTTGCAGCCATCTTTTTCAGGGCGTCCATGGCTTTTTCTGCCCTGTATTCCTGCACAAAACCAATGATGGCATTGGTCAAAAGAATAACCAGAATGACGATGGTATCTGTGAGATCGCCGACAAATCCGGCAATAACCGCCGCTCCAATCAGCACAAGGATCATAAAATCCATAAATTGCCGCAGAAACATTTTCCAGAGCGGTTTTTTACGGGCTTCTTCCAGCACATTCGGACCGAATTCAGCCAAAAGTTGCTCCGATTGGACAGAAGTAATACCCTGCTTGGAGGAACCCAGCAATTCAA
>JALHMA010000549.1 GCA_022844265.1 Saprospiraceae bacterium
GCAAAAAAACTACGGCCATTTGCACCTATTTCTAAAGTATGGATACCAGGTATCTGGCTGCTGCTTTTTTTGATTTTGCCATCAAAAACATCCCACAATTGGAGGTTATTGTTACTGCCTGCTATCAGGTACTGATCGTTCAAATTGAATATCAGCGCTGTTGGAACGGCCTTGTTTTTGCGGCCTTCATCCAGGCGTTTGTACACAAAAGCCGTGTTGATATCCCGGACAACAATGACGCCATCCAGGCCGGAGGAGGCAATGCGTTTTTCACTTCTGCTGAAGGCCAGGGCTTTGACTGATCCGCCGTTCTCAGGATTGAGTTCTTTTTTGTATTCGGGCTGATCCGGGGCCAGTATGATGATTTTCCCGTCCTGTTTTCCGATGGCCAGGTATTTGCCGCTGTGAGAAAAAACGAAGGCCGATACACCGGTTTCCATTGTTTCGGTCTGATCCAATGCAGGATAACTGCTGCGGAACAACTTCCCGCTGCGCAACCACCAAAGCCATTGTCCATCATTGGAAAAGGCCATGTGCAGTATGTCGCTGTTCACAATAGTTTCCTCTTTTAAAAGGGTCATCATACCCGTTTCCAGGCTCCATTGCAGCATTTTTCCTTCGGCGGTACCGGCTGCAAACGACTTCATGTCGGGACTGAAACAAACGGCTGTAAAGGCTTCGGTGCGGTTGCCGGAGGAAGGCGCCGGGCGCGTGAAGGCAAAGAGGTTGAAAGAGAAAAGAACAAGGCAAAGACTGCAAAGTCCTATTGAAAGCGGGGATTTCTTTTTCATAAGGAATAGGTTTAGGGGCAATTGTATTGCTGTAGCAATACAATTGCATGAGATTGTCCTGGCGTTAACACAGACCGCGTTAACTATGTGTTTTGTAATAAAATAATCGCCTTATCCTTCCTGCCCCTTAAACACCGCATGTATAATCTGCCCCACATATATCCCGAACGCACTTTCCGCCACAGCCAGCCAGCCCGTCATACTTTCATAATTGGTCTGCGGATCGTCGGCTAAAGTGCCGGCCGCTTTTTCGCCGATGATAAAGTGCAGTACCAGCACATAAACTGGAAAAACGATCCAGGTGATCCAGGACAACGTGTTGCTCACGCGCGGGGCAAACGCTGCGGGCAGGGCAGGTTTGTTGCGGTTTTGGATAAAATCGCCGAGCATCACGGTCGTGTATGCCGTAAAAGCAGGCAGCAACAGCGAAATGGTCGCCATCGATTCTCCGCTGGTAAATCCGCCGACACTTTTGTGGAACAGAATCCAGAAAATGATCCAGCATTTGGCTGCCAGCATAAAAAAGAACACCTGTCTTTTAAACCGCGTTTCCGTCACGCCGGGTTTTGCGATCATTGGCCGCGCATGGCCCGCTACGTCGCGGGTCACAGGCAGTTGATCGGGCAGGCTGTCGAGCAAGCCGAGCAGCGAGCGTTTCACTTTATTGCGGTTTTGCAGCAATACATCCCAGGCAATGGTACCCGATTGTTCTTCCTTTTCCAGGTTTTCCCATTGCGAACGCAAAAGCACCATATCGTGCTGCAAATCAGGCTTTTCCATCAATGTGGCACTTTCCTGGGCCACTTCAAGGGCCGGGCGCATGTCGTCGGATGCAATCAGGGACAGCAGGTCAGATTTTTTCACCGTAAAATATCTTTGAGTTCGTACTGAAGTTTGGTCGCGTAGTCGGTCAGGTAGCCGTCGAAGTCAATTTCCATATCTAAGTAGCCGCCGCGCCCGACCTGGTCGTAATAACCCGAGCCGACCTTGCCTTCCAGTTCGCATTTGAGTTGAAAGGCATTGTCTTTGGCCTGGTAGATAAACGTAAACGTCAGTTTCTCGCGTTGAATCCAGTTGCAGGGTTTGACGTACTGGTTCAGGAAAGCGCAGAACTCATTGTTTTTCGCGTCTTTCAACACTTCCTTGCACAAATCCGTCACTTCGAAGCGCATGATATTGCCGTCGATATGCGGTGCGCTGACTTTCGGATTGCGGCCGGTACACACATTGCGTTCGTAACGTTTCCGGGCGTACTGGTGTATTTTGTCAAACACATATTGCTGTGTGTACTGTTTTTGAAAATCGCCGCTGCTGGGTTTTTTGGCAGATTTCAGGTCGGCCGGCGACACATAAATATCCAGCGATTTGGATTTGCAGCCGCTCGAATCTACCCGGAATAAACCATCTTTGACGTATATGCCCCGGTAAAAACAAGGTTCTTTGCGGGTATCGTAGGTGTCGAACAACTGTATGTTTGCCAGGCTTTCCCGCAATTCCATCAGGTGTTGCATTTTGAAAAACAGCGCCTGTTCGAGACTCAGGCCGGTGTTGAGTGCCTGGTAATCTTTTTTTAACTGCGCCCAGGCTGCTTGTACGGAATCGGCATTTTCATACGGTAACGCGAGGTAAAGCGCTACCTGCTGAGGCTCTACTTCTACGGTTTTGACCTTTAGCGTTTTTCCCAGGCCGTTGTAATCGAGCCATTGCTGGTAGAGTATCTGTTGCTGGAAGAAAAAAGACTGGTCTTTCCGGAGGTCTTCCTGCTGGGCGAGGAGCGGGGGGCTTATCAAAAGGATCAGACAAGCCCGGAAAAGAAGTTGTTTGGTTTGCATATCAGTTTTTTTGATTGTGCAAAAATGGGTTTTTTATCTTATATTTCACAATGTAACGCCGAACCCTGTTCGGCGTTACTGCACCGAACAGGGTTCGGTGCTACTATTTGTTTTAAAATCATTTTTTTAACCAACAGATTCTGAGTACTTTTGTGGTTTCCCAAAACTCAACCCCATTCTGATTGTTCTCAGGTCAAATATGGCAAAGGCAAAAACAATAACATCGACCCAGGGCGCGCATCAGCCCACAGATATGCTCATG
>JALHMA010000550.1 GCA_022844265.1 Saprospiraceae bacterium
ACAGCGGAAGCCACGCTGACTTTTGTCTACACCGGCTACACGACCGTGGAAATCCCCATCGCGGGCCGCTCGCAGGTAGATGTTACCCTCGGCCAGGATGCTACCATGCTCGAACAGGTAGTGGTGGTCGGCTATGGCACCCAGCGCAAAAGTGATCTGACCGGCTCGGTTGGAACCATCAAAGCCAAAGAAATCGAAAAGGTGCCGACTGCTTCTATCGAGCAGGCACTGCAAGGTAAAATCGCCGGCGTATACGTCACTCCCGCCAGCGGCCAACCCGGTGCGGGTGCGGTTATTCGCATCAGGGGAACGGGTACGCTCAACAATGCCAACCCGCTGTATGTCGTGGACGGGATGTTGCTCGACGACGCTTCATTTGTCAACCCGCAGGATGTGGAATCCATCGAAGTGCTGAAAGACGCTTCCGCTACGGCCATTTACGGCAACCGGGGCGCCAACGGCGTCATCATCATTACCACCAAACGCGGCAAGGCAGGTGAAAAAGCCGTTATCCAGGTCAGCAGTTATTACGGGTCACAGGCTTTAACCAAAAAAATTCCGATGGCCAATGCTGCGGAATACGCGCAACTGTACAATGAATTGCCGCTGCCCGACGTGTTTGCTAATCCGGCAAGCCTCGGAACAGGTACCGACTGGCAGGATGTGATTTTCCGCGATGCGCCCATTGCCAATATTCAAATTGGCGCCAGCGGAGGCACGGACAAGATGTTGTACAATGTTTCGGCCAATTACTTCGATCAGTCCGGTATCCTGGAGTCGTCGCGATTCGAACGCATCACCCTGCGCGTCAACAATGAATATCAGTTGAACCCTTATGTCAAATTAGGCAACAACCTGGCTTTCAGCAATACCAAGTCGCAGAATCCGCCCGGCGTCATCGCTTCGGCGCTGCGGATGCCGCCGATTTTTGGAGAACGCGATTCGTTGGGCAATTTCTCCGATCCGACTTTTTTTGGTACCGCAATTGGCAATCCGGCGGCTGATTTATTTTACAAAAGCAACAACTACACGAAAGGAAACAGGCTTGTCGGAACGGTGTATGCCGATTTTACCATCTTTAAAAACTTCACCTTTCGCAGCAATTTCGGTCTCGATCAGGCTTACGTGCGCAACAAATACTATGAACCGGAATTTGAAGTGTCCGTTTCACAGCGCAATGTCGATGATCGCCTGAGCATCGGTTCTTTTGAAAGCCGCACCTGGCTCTGGGAAAACACGCTCACCTACAACCAGGTCTGGGACAATCACCGCCTCAATGTACTCGCAGGATACACTTCGCAGGAGTTTGGCGATGAATCCTTCGGCGGCAGCCGCGCCGAATTCGGCTCCGGACAGGATGAATTGTTGTACCTGAGTTATGGCAACGACACCACACAGATGAACTTCGGCGGCGCCAGCCAATGGGCGATGGTGAGTTATCTTTTCCGAACAAACTACACCTTATTCGACCGTTACCTGCTGACGGCCTCGCTGCGGGTGGACGGTTCTTCGCGTTTTTCACCTGAAAACCGCTGGGGTTATTTCCCCTCGTTTGCCCTGGGCTGGAACATCGCGCAGGAGCCTTTTATGAACAACCAGAAATTGTTCGACAGACTTAAATTACGGGCTTCCTGGGGTGTCGTAGGCAATGATAAAACGCAGTTGTACGCCTCTTTGGGCGCTGTGCAAGGGGGGCTATACGGCATATTCGGCCCCGACGAAGCACTGAATCAGGGCGCAACACTTACCCGTTTGTCAAACCCCAATGTCCGTTGGGAAAGCGCCAGCCAAGCCGACATCGGCATAGAGATCGGTGCATTGAATGGCCGCCTGACCGCTGAAATCGACTGGTACAACCGCAATACTGCCGATATTCTGGCCGAATTGCCTATTCCGGATTATGTCGGCTCCGATGGCAATCCGGTAGTCAACTCCGCCGAAGTGCGCAATCGCGGCTGGGACTTTTCGCTGGGCTGGCGCGAATCGGTAGGAAAATTCAAGTACAATGTGAACGGTATTCTTTCCACGGTCGCCAACCGCGTACAGAATCTCAGCCAGGGGCGCGAAGAAATATTTGACGGCGGCACCGCGCAGGGCGATTTTGCTACCCGTACGGTGGTCGGACAGGAAATTGGCAGTTTTTACGGCTACCAGGTGGCCGGCGTATTTCAAAATGCGGAAGAATTGTCGAGCCTGCCCAAACTGGGCGGCGAACAAGTGGGCGATTTCCGGTATGCCGACCTGAATGGACGCGATGCACAGGGAAATCTGACGGGCCTGCCCGACGGAAAAATCACTGCCGACGACCGCACATTCCTCGGAAGTTCTATTCCAAAACTGAATTACGGTTTATCTTTCGGTCTGGAAGCCTTCGGATTCGATTTTGCTGCCGACGTTTTTGGCGTACAGGGAAATAAAGTGCTGAATGCCAAGGCTTTGGCCCGCTTCGGTACTTACAACTGGGAAAAATTCTTTTTTGATGGCCGCTGGACCGGCGAAGGCACCAGCAACACGAACCCACGCATCACCGACGGCGGACACAACTACCGTATGTCCGATTACTGGATCAAAGACGGTTCGTTCCTGCGCCTGCGCACCCTGGTATTGGGTTACAGCCTGCCGTCTGACTGGAGTTCCCGGGTGGGTATCAGCCGCGCCCGGTTCTATGTCAGCGGCACCAACCTCTGGACGCGTCAGGAATACAGCGGTTATTCACCGGAGTTTCCCGGCGGTAATGTTTATACGGTCGGTATTGATAATGGCTCTTATCCGATTGCAAAAACTGTTTTGTTCGGTTTGGACGTAAGTTTCTAGTTGATGAGGTTTATTAGGGTTGATGAGGTTTATA
>JALHMA010000551.1 GCA_022844265.1 Saprospiraceae bacterium
TTTGCATCAAAATTTCGCAGGGGACGCCTGTGGTGTTTTTCCCCTTGCCTACCGCTTCGCTGGGGCCTAACGGCAGTGTTTGTGCGGGAAGTCAGTTTATCATTCCGGTAACGCTTACCGGTGTCCCGCCTTATTCGCTGACCTGGGCCTTAAACGGCGTACAACAACCCACGCAGGCCAATATCCCAAGCGCAAGTTTCCAGTTAGCCATTCAGCCGGCTGTGAATACTACCGTTACGCTGGTTTCAGTAGGTGATGCGCGTTGTATCACTTCCGCTGTGGACACGGCGGTAATAACGGTCAATACGGCGCCGCAAATACAAAACCTGAATATCAGTTGTAACCTTGCTACACAAACGTATATCATTCGGTTTGTGGCTGCGGGCACAGCGCCTTTTAATGTAAGCGGCCTGGTTGGCTCATTTGTCAACGACACCTTTACCAGCCTACCGATACCAATTATCAGCAATTATTCCTTCTCTTTGAGCGATGCCAACAACTGTGGTCAGACGACTGCAGCCGGAATGGCCAACTGCGGCTGCCTGACCGACGCAGGCGTGATGAGTCAGACACAAGTGTTTGCATGTCAGACAGATAGCATTAGTGTGCCGCTGGTAACGGGCGATACATTAGATCAGGATGACGTTTTACTTTATATTCTGCACGATCAACCCGGATTGATGCCCATTGGCAATATCCTTGCCTGGAGCAGTACGCCGACGTTCGGTTTTGTAGCGGGCATGCAAACCAATACCACGTATTATATTTCCTCCATCGCAGGCAACCCGGATGGCAACGGCATGATCAATTTGAATGATCCTTGCCTTGCTGTGGCCGATGGTACGCCGGTCATTTTTAATGGCCTGATTGGAGCGCTTACGTCTTTTGATACGCTTGTTTGCGCCGGAACGCCCATTGAACTGACCATCAATTTTGCCGGAGCAGCGCCTTTCTCCTTTACGACCTCTCAATCGGGCATCGCAGATCCGACTGTTTCCGGTCTGACGGATGATTCCTATTCCTGGATTATCACGCCGACACAAAACACCGTGATTCGATTAGATTCGGTGAGCGACCTGTTTTGCAGCGTCGGAACGGTTTCAGGGATTGTAAATATCGGTATACATGGCAGTCCGGCTATTCAAAATGAGCAGACTGTTTGTGATGAAAACACCGCTACATACACCGTAACGTTTGATATTTCAGGCGGATTTGCGCCATATTCTGTCACTGGCAATACTGGTACAATCACTGGGACGCAATTTGTAAGCGATCCCATTGCATTTGGAACCGGGTATTCATTTTTCCTGCGCGATACATTTAATTGTACGCAGGATACCGTGAGCGGCATGTCTCCCTGTAGTTGCCCTACACAGGCCGGAAGTATGGATCAGACGCCTTTGTTGCTTTGTAATGGTTTTGCTGCAAATTTCGCCGCACCCACTGGCACCGTATTGGGCACGGGCGATGTTTTGGTATATTATTTAGTGAGTAGCGGCGCCAGTCCCGGCGCCTGGACAGTTGTAGACAGCAGTAGCACTCCAACTTTCAACTATAACAGCACTGCGACGACAGATGGAACAACTTACTTCATCTTCGCCGTTGCCGGCACCCCACAGGGAGCCGGCGTCGACCCGGCTGACCCCTGTTTATCGGTCGCAGTTGGACCAACTGTCACCTGGCGGCCACCTGTTACGGCAACACTGTCGGGAGATACTACCGTTTGCCAGGGAGCATCTTTTTCATTGAATGTTGATTTTACAGGCCAGGGATTTTACACCCTGAATTATACTTCTAATGGTGTTGCCAATACCGTTTCCACCTCAGCCAATCCCTTTCCGCTGATCCCGATGAACCCCTCAGGGTCTACTACTTATGTACTGACCGGTGTAACAGGTCAGGGCAGTTGTACGGGTACGGTAAGTGGCAGCGCGACCGTCAATATTTCCCAGGCGCCGCAGGCAACAGGTGTACAAACCAGCTGCGATTTTGCCACAGAAACCTATGTACTGACATTTGAAATCAGCAATGGTGCTGCCCCGAACCCGGTTTACACGGTGAGCGGCGTAACGGGTACCCTGACAGATACCACCTTTGTCTCTGATCCCATACCTTCCGGGCCGTATAGTGTTACGATTACAAATGCAGACGGTTGTTCGACCACTATTACCGGCACTGCAACCTGTGTTTGTACAACAGATGCCGGGACCATGTCGAATGCGCAGGTAGACGTTTGTTTACCCGGACAAGCCGACGTTACAACCGCCGGCAATAGTACGCTGGATTCGGATGATGTACTGCAATACATTCTTTATGAAGACTTTACACTCCTGCCACAGGGAGTTCTTGCCACGAGTAATACGCCGCAGTTTGATCTGCAAACGGGCATGACAACAGAAACGACCTATTTTATCGCCGCTGTTGCCGGCAACGGTCTTCCGAATGGCGTTGTAGACATAACCGATCCATGTCTTTCTATTTCCAATGGTACGCCGGTCGTTTTTCATGATGCGCCTGTTGCCACGCTGATGGGTACGGATACGGTTTGCCCCGGTGGAAGCGCCGCTTTCCAGATCGCTTTTACCGGAAATGCACCTTTCGGGTTTATATATGCCATCAACAACAACAATCAGCCGCAACTCAGCGCGCCTGGCGCAACCTTTAACATCAGCACAAACAATGTGCAATCGAGCCAGGTATTTACCTTAGTTTCGGTACAGGATGCTTTTTGTCCGGGTACGGTGAGCGGTCAAGCCGATGTGCAGGTTCGCCCGGCGGTTACGGCTGCGGTAAACAGTGATATAACTATCTGTGCCGGAAATACGGCTACCCTGACCCTGGTTCTG
>JALHMA010000552.1 GCA_022844265.1 Saprospiraceae bacterium
ATAACTCATAACTCACCCATAAACTTACATCCCCATATTTTATCTTCGCGCCCCGATGCCTGCACAATCCACCACTCACGATTCACGACTCACGACTCACTTTCAGGTCGTTTTCAACCTCTATCCTTTCACGGAGCAGCTCTACCTGCCCTCTGCCAACATCGTGCAGCAGGATAAGGGCGGGCAACTGGCGCACCTGGTACAGAAAGCGACCCCGGCCACGGTGGTGTCTTACGGTCTGGAACTGAGCCCGCTGGAAAGCCGCCTGATCAGCATGGCGGAACAACTCACGCCGAAAAATCTGGAAGCCAAATACAAACCGCCCAAAGCCAAAACACCGCCGACACTCAGCAGCCTGCTGGCCGAAAAAGCCACTAAAGAAGTGGTGGAGCGCTTCATTTTCAGCACTTTGGATGTCTTTTTGGATGAAATTGCGCGGAACCGACTACCGCTCACCATCGACGCCGAACGCAAAACACTGGTCAAGGATGTGCAGGTGGTATTTCCCCGAGAAGAACTGATTCCCTATCTTTTTTTCAAAAAAACGGCGGAAGGCATCGAATACCGCCTTCAATTAGGCACCGAAACGCAGCGCTGGAACCTCCGCGAGCACAACATCGTGCCGCTCACCAACCTCGAACCGGCCTGGCTGCTGGTCGACTACGCCCTGTTCCGCGTGCCGGGCATCAACGGAAACATGGTGAAACCGTTCCGGCAAAAAGACACCGTGCTTGTGCCGGCCCGTTCGGAACGCGAATATTTCCGGAAAGTAATCGCCAAAAGTATCCGTCGGGGCAGGGTGGAAGCCGAAGGGTTTCGGGTGGAAAAAGCAGAAACGCTGCGCAGCACCCGGCTGGAAACGGTGGAAAATATCCTCGAAAACCGCTGGCTACTCAAACCGGTGTTCGAGTACGACGGCGCTGAATTCCTGTGGGGCGAACGCCGCGACCGGATCACTTCGCTCGATATTCCAGAGCAGGATCAGGGCGAAATTTCCGTTCACCTGATCTGCCGCGACGCAGAACAGGAAGCGCAACGCATCGAGTTTCTGAAAAATAACGGATTGCTGGAAGAAGGCCGCACTTTTTATCCAGCCCATACCGACAGCGGAAAATACGCCGGTTTGCAGGCACTTTTAAATTGGCTGGCCAACCAACGCGCCGCACTGGAAAAGGCAGGTTTCCGCATTCCCGCGCCGCAGGCAGACGGCCGGACCCTCACTTTGGCAGCCGGCGATATCACCGTGCAATCCGATGCGGCAGGCGACTGGTTTGATGTGCAGGGCCGGGTGGTAGTGGGCGAGCACAGTTTCCCTTTTCAAAGATTGCTGCCCAACCTTCGGCGCTCCGATCCGTTTTTCCTGCTGCCCGACGGCTCCTTTTTCCTGATCCCGGAGGAATGGTTCGCGCGCTTCGCCGACCTGGCAGGTGTATTGCAGGAACAAGGCGAATTATTGCGTTTGCCCAAATCTTTGTACACCGTTTTGCAGGAAACGGAACCGGATACCAGCGTGGAAAAATTTCCGGTTATCGACACAGAATCAATTGATTATGAGCCATCTGACAATTTAAAAGCGACACTTCGCCCCTATCAATTGCAGGGTGTGAAATGGCTGGTGGGGCATTACCGGCACGGCTTTGGCGCCTGCCTGGCCGACGATATGGGGTTGGGTAAAACCCTGCAAACCATTGCCATGATGTTGTACGCCAAGGAAACCGCAGGTAGGCCGGTTGACCCCGGCAAGGCTATCGCTCCGGGACAGGTTCAATTAGACTTATTTGCGGATTATCGCGCCGAATTGCGCCCGCTGAACGCCCTGCTGATCCTGCCCGCCTCGCTGATTTTTAACTGGCAAAAAGAACTGGCGCGTTTTGCGCCTTCCCTGTTTTCGTATGCGCACATCGGACCCAAACGCCTGCGCGACGCCCGCGCACTGGGCAGCCACGACATCGTGCTGACGACCTATCACACGGCCCGGCAGGACCTGGATCTGCTGGAAAAAGTGGACTGGCATTTTATCGTGCTCGATGAAAGCCAGCAAATCAAAAACCGCGATTCTGAAATTTCCAAAGTAGTGCGCAGCCTGCGCGCAACTTGTAAAATATCGCTTTCCGGCACCCCGATTGAAAATTCTCTGGCCGACCTGTGGACACAAATGGAATTTATCAATCCGGCCACGCTGGGTAGTTACCGGCAGTTTCGGGATCAGTTTCAAACACCGATTGAAAAACACCACGACGAACGGGCAAAAGCGCGGCTGTTCAGCCGGGTACAACCTTTTTTCCTGCGCAGGACAAAAGAAGAAGTCGCGCCCGAACTGCCCGAACTGACAACCCAGATCTTTTATTCTGAAATGTCGCCGGAACAAAAAAAGTACTACGAACAGGTCAAATCGGTCATGCGCAACCAGATTTTATCGCTGTTCGACGACCCAAAAACGCGATTGCAGGCCTTGCAGGCACTCACCAAACTGCGGCAGATTGCCAATCATCCGAAGCTGGCCGATGCAGATTACAAAGGTTCCAGCGCCAAAATGGAGGATGTGCTGGCGCAGTGGGATGTGGTTCGGCGTTCGGGTCATAAAGCCCTGTTCTTCAGTTCCTATGAAAAACATTTGCAACTCTACCGCGCCGGCTGGGAGGCAGAAAAACAGTCGTACGCCTGGCTCACCGGCGATACCGCGCAGGCCGACCGCGGCAGGGAAGTAGATCGTTTTCAATCCGACCCGACGGTGCAGGCATTTCTGATGACCCTGGGCGCCGGCGGGGTCGGTTTGAACCTGACGGCAGCGGATTATGTTTTTTTACTCGATCCCTGGTGGAATCCGGCGAAAGAAGACCA
>JALHMA010000553.1 GCA_022844265.1 Saprospiraceae bacterium
CCCGCTTGGCATTTGATTGTATTTTAAGTTTAGGTTTTTCAGGCCTGGAATCGTGCCTCGTGTTTGGTGTATGGTGTTTAGTGTTTAGTGTTTCGGGTTCTTCGCGCTTGGCAGTGGTTGATATCTTGGTCGAATTTCCACAAAGGCCAAACGCGAAGAACCCGAAACACTAAACACTAAACACCATACACCAAACACGAGGCACGATTCCAGGCCTGAAAAACCTAAACTTAAAATACAATCAAATGCCAAGCGGGACGTCTCTCACCCTCTCACGTCTCTCACCCTCTCACGTCTCTCACTTCTCTCACTCTCTCACGTCTTTATCAGCGTTTGCGTTTTCACCCCTTTTTCCCCCATCGCCACCAGGCGATACACGCCCGCAGGCCAGTTGGAGGAGGGTAGCGGAAGAATCGACGTTGTTGCATTCGGTGTATCTGTATGCTGCCACATCATACGTCCCGCAGCGTCGTAGACCATGTACTGAACAGATTGGTTGAGCCAGGCGCCGGGAAATTCCAGGGTAATCGACTGACCGGCTGCGAGGATGGTAGGATAGCAGCGCCAGCCCTCGTTATCCGGTGCGGTGGCGGACACAATATCCGTGGTGTTGAAGATGCCACTTGCCGAAAAAGTTGTACATGCAGACCAGTTGTTGAACGGCCGGACCCGCCAGTAGTATTTTCTGTTCGCCAATAAATTAGGCGCGACAAACTGGGTGTCTGTAACGACGATATCCAGCGTTTTCAAAATAAAGGATTGCAGGATAGATGCCTGCACCAGGTAATGGGTAGCTCCGGGAACAGACGACCATTGCAGCATTGTGCCCACTGGCGGCACATTTTCCTGGTTGATCGGAAATTGTAAGGTGACCGGGCCTTGCACATCCGGGCCCGGCGGTTCCGTCGTAAGCCATGCCACTTTCTCCGTCAGCAACGTAGCGCGCATGATGGCGATTTGTTCCGCAGAAAACCGGTTTTGGCAATTGTCTAAAGCATAAGACATGAACAAAGAACCGTCCGAACGAAAGGTGGCGCCGGCAGGGTCGGTTTGCACCACGAAACTGAGGTTTTGGTCGTTGCAATTCCATCCGTAACTGAGGTAGTCCGGCGGCGTGTCACAAATCAGATCGGCGGCAATGGTACAGTTACTGCCGTCTACATATTCCGTCAGGGCCGTATCCAGCGGGGCATTCACCAAATCCAGGGTATCGTGAAAATGGGTATAGTCATACGTGAGCGTATCAGGCGTCGGATTGGAGGGGCTGTACACTTTCCTTTCCCAGCCGATAAAAGGATGCGGCAACGAAAGCGCGTGTCCCACCTCATGCGCCCAGGTGTGGCTGCTGCCGCCGCTGCAACCATGGGAAATCGCAATACCTGCATAAGGCAGGTTGTAACCGCAATTATCTGCCACATTGGAGGCAAAATACACATTCAGCACATCGGGCACATTGTTGGCCAGCATCATGTCGATACCCTTGGTAATGGTATCGTGCTGATACCAGGCGGTGCTGTCAATCCGATTCCAGTCATATTTGGAGTAAAAGCGAATTCCCGTTCCGGCAAAATCCGCATTCAGGCGGCAGTATGAATCCAGCAACCTTTCGGGGGAAATCCGCCCGACGCCGTTGTTCTGTGCCAGCAGGTGCAACTGCATCCCGACCAGCAAAGTATCGGAAGAGCGTTCGGTGATAAAGGCACCCGGATTGCTGCGGTACGCCTTCAGCATCGGGGCGATACCGGCAGGTGTTCCGCAGGGAGCCAGTTCGGCTTTGGATGGGTCTTGTGAAAAAGCGGTTTGCAGGCAAAGAAGCAAGAGTGGTAGTAAAAAAAGGCGCATATGTGTAGTATCTGTTATTTATGAGAATAATGGATTAGTGATTGACTAAGGTGTGACTTGATTTGAATAATCAAGATTGCAAATCTATTCATACAAGACATAAAAACCGGAGTAGATTAAACGGTAGGCTATTTCCTGCCAAATAAATAGGTAAAAGAGCAAACGCATCAAATCTCAGCACACAGTAGATGATTTAAGATTTAAGATTACATGATTTAAAATTTCCGATTTGATTTTCGATTTTTGATTTGGTGACAAGGCAAAACCTGCTGAAAACCAGATGTTTTGCGAACTATTATCTCTATTGATGGCTTCTTTCCAGCGAAATCCAAGCGTTTGGAAGAAATCAAAAATCTTCAATCATGTAATCGGGAATCTTAAATCATTTAAATTGAGGATTTCGTAATCAAACTTCTGAATTTAGATGCGATCGCCCATTCCCAGATACACCCCGTTGGTCCAGCCGAAACCGTCCTGATTCGGGTATTCGCCGCCGCCGGCTTTGAGATCGGTATCCATGACATTGTATTTTTCCATCATTTTACCCGTTTCGGCGTACGTTTTTTCGTTCAGTCGCCGCCAGTTTTGGCGCAGCTGTTCGGCCAGTGCCGTGTGTCCGTATTGGAGCAGTCCCCGGTAGGTCATCCATTGCAGCGGCGCCCAGCCGTTGGGGGCATCCCATTGCTGGCCGGTACGCACGAGCGTCGTAGCCAATCCGCCGGGGTGCAGGAATTTGGCTTCGATGTGATCGGCCACCAATGCCGCCTGTTCATCTTCAGCGATCTGGAAAAACAGCGGAAATGCAGCCGCGAGCGTCCAACTGTTTGACATTGAATTATTTACATGGTTATAATCCATATAAAAACCGGCTGCTTCGTCCCAACAATACTGCTGAATAGCGTGTTTGCGCAGGCGGGCTTTTTCTTTAAAAATATCCGCAGCCGTGCGGTCGGGCAACTGGCGGTGGATGTGCAGCAGCGTTTTTTCCAGAC
>JALHMA010000554.1 GCA_022844265.1 Saprospiraceae bacterium
AAAACCGCTTCATCGCAACTTGTTCATGTTGAGCCGGCTGCCGTTTCAGACGGTGGAAATGTCGGAGATGTCTGTTCGGCAATAAACGAAAGGTAATTGCCTGGGTGAACAGCTTCAAAGCCGGCTTCCGGGTAGGTTTCAAGCCAAAGAGAGGGCGGTTTAGGGTTGGTTTTCGACCATTTAAACTCAAATCCATGGAGCCGGCCGTCTCGCTCCTCCACGAAATCCACCTCCTTTTGGTCATAAGTGCGCCAAAAATAATTGTTAGAAAAGATTTTCGTGTAGCGTTGTTTTTTGAGGCGCTCGGTGATCAGGTAGTTTTCCCACAAAGCCCCGACATCATTCCGCAGGGACAGTTCATTGAAATTGTTGATGATGGCATTGCGGATTCCGTTGTCCCAAAAATAGTATTTCGAGCCTTTGGAGATTTCCTTTCGCAGGTTCCTCGAATAACCGCCGAGGCGCTTGATGACAAAGACTTTTTCCAGCAGGTCGAGGTATTTTTCAACCGTACGGGTGTTCATACCGATGGCTTGGCCGATTTCATGCACCGATACTAAGTTGCCAATTTGAAAAGCCAGCAGGCTCAGTATTTCGACGATTTTTTTGGATTTCCTGATGTCTTCGAACATCAGCAGGTCTTTGTAAAGGTAGCCATTGACAATGTTGTTGAGTAGTTCCCGCTTGTCCGACAGCCCTACTGTTGTGACAATTTCCGGGTAACTGCCGTAAATCAGGCGCTGCGACAACAGTTCCTCCGTCTGAAAAGGCGCTTCGGTGGCTGCGAGTTCAAGTTGTGAAATAGGGTACAACTCAAACTCCCATTTTCTTCCGACTAAGGGTTCTCCGGTCTGGTTGGAAAGGTCGAAAGAGGAAGAGCCTGTTGCCAAAACCCGAAGATGCGGCAAGTGGTCGACGATCAGTTTGAGGTTTAACCCGATATGGGGCACGTGCTGGGCTTCGTCCACTACGAGCAGTTGGTGTTTGCCAATGTTCTGCCGGAGCGTTTCGATACTTTGGCTGCCCAGCCAGGCCTGCACCGCACGGTCTTCCCCGGAAACGAAAAGGAAAGGAGCCGGTTCTTTTGCAAGAATATCTCTCAGCAAGGTAGTTTTACCTACCTGCCGGGGGCCTAACAGCACCACGACTTTTCCCGGAACCATTCGACTTTCAACTTGATGCTGTATAATTCGTTGAATTTTCATACCTTAATGCATAAAATTTAGCGTAAAATTATGTATTAAGAAATTAATTTTTAAATTTTTCTCAAAAAACCTTCCAATTCAGGTTTTAGTTTTTCAATAAATAAATTAAAATAATGCAATCAACATCCCTTTTTCAACGACTCCTTTTGCTCCTTTTTGTTGCCGTATCTTTTGCCGCAAATGCCCAGGACAACAAAGTAGTCATCGGTACCATAGATAGCGTACAATCAAACATATTGGGCGAACAACGAAAGGTTTGGGTCTATGTGCCTGATGGTGCAAACCAAAAATATCCCGTCGTGTATTTATTGGACGGCGATGCTCATTTTTATTCAGTGGTGGGTATGATACAGCAATTGAGCAGTGTCAACGGCAATATGATGTGTCCAAAAATGATTGTGGTGGGCATACCAAACACCGACCGAACAAGGGATTTGACCCCAACACACATGGATATTGACCCAATGATGAACGATAGTGCCTTTGTAAGAACATCTGGTGGCGGTGAAAATTTTATTTCATTCATGGAAAAAGAACTGATGCCTTTTATTGAATCGAAATATCCAACAGCGCCTTATAAAATGTTGATAGGACATTCTTTCGGTGGTTTGGCGGTGATGCAAACTTTTACCCATCATAACAGTCTGTTCAATGCATACCTCAGCATTGACCCGAGTATGTGGTGGGACAATCAAAAACTGTTGAAAGAAACCAAAACGTTCTTAAAAAACACGAAATTGGATGGAAAATCTTTGTTTCTGGGCATTGCCAATACAATGGAAGAGGGTATGGACATAAAAAAAGTGACAAAAGATACCTCGAAGGAAACAGACCATATTCGCGCCATTTTAGCATTACAAAAGGCATTAGAAAGCAACAAACAGAACGGCTTAAAGTATCGGGGCAAATACTATGCTGATGATACGCACGGTTCTGCACCCCTCATTACGACGTATGATGCTTTACGCTATTTCTTCGATTTTTATCCGATGAAGATTTCCTTTAAAGATTTTATGGACAGCACTGCTCTATTTCCTGATAAATACCGAAACCATTTTGCCAATCTATCTCAAAAAATGGGCTATCCAATAAAGCCCGATGAATGGGAAATCAATTATTTTGGATATGAAGCATTGAAGGCCAAACACTATAAAAAAGCAGAAAATTTTTTCAAACTCAATGTGGACAATCACCCTGAAAGTTTTAATGTCTATGATTCTTATGGCGATTATTTTATAGCCATAGGCGATCAGGCAAATGCGGTGATTCAGTTGAAAAAAGCCTTATCATTGAAGGAAAATGAAGGCTCGAGAAAAAAATTGGAAGAACTTGAAACTGCTAAAAAATAAGTGCCGCTCAAAAAATAAGTTCACGATTTGACTAACCCCCGCGCTTTAGCCGGGGGAAATGAACGGGACAAACACAGATGGGTTTTAACCCAAAATGAGTGATCTGGGGTTAAAACCCCGTTGGGTTTGGTTGCTTCGATTCCCCCGGCTAAAGCGCGGGGGTTAGTCAAAAGTATAAGTTGTTTTTTGAGCGTTATTAAATCAAATATAAAAATGAAAAATCAAGTCTA
>JALHMA010000555.1 GCA_022844265.1 Saprospiraceae bacterium
ATTGCAAATGCAGGCGCCGGAAGTATCAAGGCGGGTCTATGCCTGGCGCGGGCGGTTGCCTGTACCAGGGCTTTGATGCGGGCGGGGTGGGGGGCCACGGCATTATAAACGCCGGACACTTCCGGGTGATCCAGCGCCCAGATAAAAGCCCGGCAAAGATCGTCGCGGTGAATCCAGGAATACCAGGCTTTTCCATTGCCGAAATAAGCGCCCAGTCCAAAACGCAGGGGTTTTACAAATTCAGCCAGGGCGCCCCCTTCTTTTGCCAGCACTACGCCGATGCGCAGTTTTACCGTGCGGATACCCAGAGCGGCGATTTCATCCGCTACCTGTTCCCATTGTTCGCAGCAGGATACCATAAAACTCCGTTCAACGGGCGCGTCTGTTTCACGCATGATTCGTTCGCCAGAATTGCCATAATAACCAATGGCGGAAGCGGAAATCCAGGCTTTGGGCCGGTGTCCGCTTCGTTTCAGCGCTTCGGCCAGCACACGGGTACTTTGCACCCTGCTGTCGATCAGTTCCCGTTTTCGGGCGGCTGTCCAGCGGCGGTCGGCAATACCGGCGCCGGCCAGGTTGATGACATAGTCGACATTTTGCAGGGCCGCTTCATCCAGCGTACCGGCAGCAGGGTCCCAGGCAAACTGCCCTTCGCCACGCGGACTGCGGCTGAGCAGGCGGACGGTATGTCCCTGTTCGCGGAGCAGTTCGGCGAGTCGGGTACCAATGAGGCCGGAACCGCCGGCGAGGAGTGTGGTGGGCATCGTTTAGTTATCAGTTATTAGTTATTGGTTATCAGTGTTGATAATCAGGCATTTGAAGTGCGAGGTAGTAAGACCGGCACACGGCGTACTTATCAAGCCCCTCTACAGCAAAAGCCTGGGCGACCACCCTCAACCGCTCAACGCCTCAACCGCTCAACATGATTCAACCCCATCAACCGCAGCGTCAGCAGTATCCAAACCGCGATACAAGGAACCGCCTTTAATACATACGGTTGCACCAATTGTTCACGCCAGGGGCGGGGAAAAATATCCGTCGGGGATAAGGAGACGAAAATAAAAGTAATGATGAGCAAAGCCGTTTCCCAGCGGCTGCGGGCGCCCGTCAGGTACCAGATGGCTACGCCGCACATCGCAATAACAAAGGTGGGCGACTCGGCCTTGTGGTTAAAAATAACGACCCAAAGCAAGAGAGCGGCGAGGGTCAGCAAAGCGTTCTGCCGGGAGCGCTGCGCAACAAAGACGGATATAAGAAGTAAGAACAACCCCGCCAGGGTCACTCCAATTTTGGAAGGCGTCCAGCCGAACCAGGTTTGCAGCCAGCCCTGCACCGATAATCCGACCGAACTGGCGTGGTCCTGAATCAGCAATTCCCACCACCAGCGGTACACTTGTCCGAGATGTTCCAGGCCTGTAAACAATGCGGGCAGCAGCGCCAGTGCAACCGTCCACACCACCAATCCAAGTGCAAAACGGATCTTTTCAGGATAAAACCAGGCCAGGATGGCTGAAAAAATACCAAAAATCTTGAGAAATGCCCCGGCGACCGTCCACCCGGCAGCAGATACGGATTTGTTGTTTTCCAGCGCAATAAATGCCCACAGCATCAAAGCGGCGGTAAGTCCGTTGCTCTGGCTGTTTTGCATGGAAACTACCAGTTCCGGCAGGATCAACCAGGCCATAAAAATGCGCTGATTTGCTGTCAGAACGGGCATACGGAAAACGGCGGCCAGCAGCAGCAGGGCATTCAGGAGATTCCAGAGCGGCAATCCCGCCCAGTCGGGCAAGGCTGCAAAAGGCGCCATAAACAGGGCAAAAGCCGGGCTGTATTTGAATAAATCCCATTGTTCCGCCGGGAAGGCAGCATAAGGATTCTGGCCTGCGAGCAGGTGAAAGTAAGCATTGCGAAAAATGCGGTAGTTCTCATACGCGGTATAGCCATCGGCATTGGGGGCCAGTCCCAGCCGTTGCAGGGAGACCAATAGCGCAGCCAAGCTGTATACCACCCAAAGCAACCATTGTTTTCGCCAAAACGCTTTCATGCTTGTCAGTTGCGGTTTTTTACGTCTTTGGGGGGCAATGCATCGAGCACGCCTTCCGTGCTTTTGAGCAGATTAATGATTTCCGTTTCTGAAAACTGATCGGGATTGTAGGCAAGCAGCCAGTTGTTTTCAGTGGCCACCCGCCGGATCAGGCGGAGTGGGATGCCGGTATCAAATTTTGCAATCCAGTTGCCCGAGTTGATCTCCGGTTTGAGTTTCACCACTATTTGAGCGGTCAGTTTCAGGATGGGATCATTGGGGTCGAATCCGCGTTTTACCTGTAATCCGTGCGCTTCGGCGAGGTTTTTTAGTCTGACTTCCAGATCGATGATGGGTTTGGGGCGGTCGATACTGCCGGAAACCGGATGGCTTTTAGTGCCATCATATACCGTCAGGGTTGCATAGGGCGCATCGGCTACCCCGCTTTCGATCATTTCCGGGTACTGCCAAAGGTTGACTTTTTGTACTTCGGCCTTCAACGTACGGAGTTCTTCCGGCGTAAGTTGAAATTCCGTTTTCCCCATTTTTTCGACATTCCGGATGCCTTCATAGGTAACGCTGCCGTTGTTGCGAAAGTCGAGCGTGTACTCGGGACAATAACCCCTGCAGCCCTGGGTGGCTAGGCGGATCAGGTTGCTATTGTCGGTGGGAGGGGCGTCTTTGCGGGTTTTACAGGCGAAAAGCGCCGCGAGGAGG
>JALHMA010000556.1 GCA_022844265.1 Saprospiraceae bacterium
TAATTATCCAGTAAAAAACGCCTGTCGGGTAGGCACGGATATTTCAACATCGAGTTTATAATTAAAACTGTAACATGTTCGGAAACGCGTTTTATGCATTTACAGCAATGGCTTATATTGGCTTGGCCGCGGTCAACCTCTATAAACCCAACGCCACAGGCGAGCGTTTGGTGGGTTGGGGATTTATCATATTCGGCGTACTGGCTGCGTATGTGCTTTGCAGTTTGTTGCTTACCCTTAATCTTGCAAACAATGGAAGATTTGACTGGATTTCAGCGTCAAAAGCAACCAGAAATGTCATCATTGGCTTCGGTTTTCTATGTTTGATGAACGGGATTGTCTTTGTTACGATGGTAAATGCAGATGCGAACGGCGCGAGCACGGCTAATTGGCTGGGTCTTTTGGTGATTCGATATGGCGCAATCTGGATGCCCTTATTGATGCTGGCGCCTTTTGCCATTTTATTGAAACCCGAATGGCTCCATACGTTTTCGCCCAATTTATACAAGATTCCGCTGATGGTAGCCTGTTTCATCGGCTTTGCTTTTTTTGCTTTGGGCAGGGAACAATTGGGTGGTTTGTTCACCGATAAACAGGCTGTTGCAGAGAAGAAGTATCAGGAATCAATGCGCTTGATTGATTTGACGGACGATGCAGCCGACCTTTTATACTACCTATTTAAAGATGACGTGCGCGTACGGGAAGCGGCATTGACCAAATTAAAGGCAAAACCGGATTTGGAGTCCGAATTGCTGGACGTTTTAGGCCGCTATGAACAAAATGGCGATTATCGATGGGTTATCATTTATCTGGAAGATAACACAGTCGAACACCCTGAACGATTTGTTGAGCCGTTAAATAGAATTATCAATAGAATTTCAGAAGAACTCAAATACCGCCTTCAAAGTTTTAGCAACGAAAATGACTTCCTGGAGACGCTGAATGTGGATGGTTTGTGTCGTGTTTTGAACACGCAATTCAAAGCGTACAATGCTGATTTCCGCCCGAATATGATGAATATGTATTCGGAACTGGAAAGAGAGCCAAAACCGGAATTTTTAGCCATTCGCAACAAATACAAAGCGGTCGTCAAAAATTGGCTGGACTCAAATTGAAGCGTTAGAAAATGGAAAACCGAACCAAACCGATCATTGCGCGCAAATAATGCTCAAATTTCAAAGTTGATGAAGAAACAAATAGGAATACCTGTTCTTATAGTTCAAATCCTGTTATGCCTCGCATTACCGGGCATCGCCCAAAATGATTTCACTCCCGAGTGGAGCAAAGGCATTGTATGGTATCAGATATTCCCGGAAAGATTCAGCAACGGAGACCCGACGAATGACCCGAAGGTAAGCGACCAGAACGGCGCGTATCCTTTTGACGACACTTCGCCTTTTGAAATTCATCCGTGGACCGGCGACTGGTACCAACTGCAACCGTACGAACAGAAAAACGGGAAAGGCATCTATTACCAGCTACAGCGGAGAAGGTATGGCGGTGATTTGCAGGGCATCATCAACAAACTCGACTACATACAATCGCTGGGTGTAAATGCCATATACATAACGCCCATTTTCTGGTCTCCTTCCTCCCATAAATATGACGCGTTGTGTTATCACCACGTGGACCCTACTTTCGGACCCGATCCGGAAGGAGATAAAAAAATGATGGAGCAGGAAGATCCCTTGAAACCCGAAACCTGGGTATGGACAAAGGGCGATTTACTTGCCTTGAAACTGATTGAAGAAGTGCACAAACGAAAAATGTACATCATCTTCGACGGTGTGTTTAACCACCTGGGGGTAAAGAATTTTGCTTTTCAGGATGTAGAAAAAAACCAGCAGGCATCTGCCTACAAAGACTGGTTCAATATCGTCAGTTGGCGGGACAGCGTTGCAGGCACCAAGTTCGAATACAAAGGATGGTTCGGGGTAAAAACACTGCCTGAATTAAAAGAAGACAGTACCGGCATCGTTGCAGGGCCGAAACAATATATTTTCAATTCCACGATGCGCTGGATGAATCCGATGAATAAAGGCGCCGCGCATGGTATCGACGGCTGGCGGCTGGACGTGGCGTATGATGTAGGCCATGCTTTTTGGAAAGACTGGCGTAAATGGGTGCGCAGCATCAATCCGAATGCTTACCTGACCGCCGAATTGGTTGATCCGATCGAAAAAACCAGGCCTTATTTGCTGGGTGATGAATTCGACGCTACGATGAATTATAACTTCGCTTTCCTCGTGCATGATTTTTTTGTGCAGGATACCAGCGCTTCCACGGTGACCGAATTCGATCGCAAACTGAGGGAATTGCGGGAAGCATTTGGGGAAGGTGTGGCTTTCAATATGCAAAACCTGATGAACAGCCATGATGCGACCCGTCTGGCCAGCGCCGTGGCCAACCCGGATGGTAGAAAATTCGGCGACTGGGGCAAGTATTTTAACTGGAGCCAAAAGAGCAACAACAAAAACTACAATGCCCGGAAACCAACACCGGAACAACGGCAAAAACAAAAACTGATCGTAGCATTTCAAATGCTTTACCTGGGCTCGCCTATGTTTTTTTATGGCGATGAAGCGGGGATGTGGGGCGCCAACGACCCCGACTGCCGCAAACCGATGGTGTGGCC
>JALHMA010000557.1 GCA_022844265.1 Saprospiraceae bacterium
CTCGTAGGAATAATAATGGGGACGCGGATTAGGCGGATTTTGCGGATTAAAGCGGATTTTCCCGATTTAGAGTTGACAAAGATTAATGAATGTTCACGAT
The DNA here is from genome assembly GCA_022844265.1 of Saprospiraceae bacterium. GTDB lineage: Bacteria > Bacteroidota > Bacteroidia > Chitinophagales > Saprospiraceae > M3007. The sequence continues at coordinate 101 of JALHMA010000557.1, forward strand.
TAGGAAAAAGCAGGTCAACTCTGAAGCGGGAAAATCCGCGTTCATCCGCAAAATCCGCCTAATCCGCGTCCCCATTATTCCTACGAGCGCGAAGCGCGAAAATCCTACTCTACGAGGGAAAAAAATCCCTTTAAATCCGTGTCCAATCCGTTCAATCCGTGTTCCATCACGCTACATCAGGCAAACCACGATCTCACTGCAACCCGCCCGGCGCAAAACGAATTCCCAGATACGCCACTTGCCGCATCATCGGCCCCCACACCTGGGAGCCGTTGAAAAAGGGGCTTTCCGGTTCGTTGGCCGCTATGATGGCGTTGTGTTGCTGGAAACCGTTGAGGTTTTCGCCACCGATGTATACTTCCAGTTTTTTGCCGAAAGTCCGGGTCACCTGAGCGTTCCAGATACCGTAGGTGGGGCTATTTGCCGGAAAATCGTGCGTGTATTCGTGTGGAACCTGCGAATTATCGGGCAGCCGTTGCGGGCCTACCACTTGTACGCGGGTATTGAACATCCACAACTTGTTGGGTGTCGTATAATCGAAGGTCACCAGCCCGCGGTGTTGGGCGACCAGCGGCACTTTCCGCAACACACCGTCGGCGTAAGTGGCCCGCACGTCGTTCCATTTGTAACTCATTTTTACATCCAGGCCGGGTAAAATATTGTACAGAAGCGAGGCCAGGAAGCTGTTGGAGAAAGATTTGCCGTCGACATTGTAAAAGGAAACCTGTGTTGGCGACTGATCCACATCCACCAGAATCTGCTGCTCAAAATCAGTGCGATACAGGTCGACGCTGAACGTGGCGTCCCGGCGGGCGACTTTAAAATTCTGGGTAAAATTGACGCCGTAGTTCCAGGCTTCCTCCAGTCCGAGGTTGTTGGCAAAATTCAGTATCCGGTTGCTGGCCAGCAGGCTGATATTTTCCGCCATCAGGTTGGGCGAGCGGAAACCCCTTCCCACAGAAATGCGCGCAATACTTTTTTGTGAAAAATTGTACTTCGCACTCATCCTTGGCGTAAACAGTACGCGGTCGAAGCGGCTGTTCCAGTCGACCCGTGCGCCGAGCACCACCACCAGGTCGGGTATTTCCATTTCCAGGTTCGGGCGGCTGTAGGTATATTCTACCATAGCGCCCGGCAAGGCCTCTTTGCGGCTGAGATCGCCTTCATTCACCGTTTCCTGAATATCGTCATATTGCAGGGAAGGCGCCACGACAAATTTGTGGTCGGTCGTTCCGATAATCGTCTGATACAGGCTTTGCCAGTAGAATGACCGCTGCGTAGCGGCATAACTGTTCGGACCGAACAAGGCATTGCTGCGGTGCCAGGAAGCCGAAATCATATTGCCCAACTGGTTGTAGGGTTTGCCGCCGATGCCTTCATAGCCGACCTTGCCCCACACTTCCACGCGGTCGTTGTTCTGATCGATACCGAAAAGGCTTGGTTTTCCTGCAATCGGACTGATTTGTCCACCCTGACGGCGGTCAGTCAGCGCCTGCACATTGAATTGGGCGCACATAGCGGGGCTTTCGTAAAACACCCGGTACAGGCCATTCAACTGTTGGCGGCTGGGCGAGTCGTAGAAATTATCGTCGTTCATATCCCAGCGGTTTTCCACAAAACTGCCGTGCAGCAACAGCCCGTTGGAAATGCGGCCTTTCCCTTTTTTATTCAGGTGGACGTTTAGTTCGCCGCGGCCTTCCGTAGAAGTAAAGACATTGACAAACAAGGGTTTATCCAAATGCGGTTTCACCAATTCGGCATTGATCTGGCCAGTAATACCTGCTAAACCATTTTTCACCGAACTGGCGCCTTTGGCCAACTGGATGCCTTCCAGCCAGGTGCCGGGCACATATTCAAATGCAAAAGGTGTGGCAATGCCGCTCATGGTCGGGCGGTTTTCCACCATAAACTGGCTGTACACGCCGCGCAGACCGAGCATCTGGATTTCCTTCACACCCGTAAGCGCGTTGGCGTAGTTGACATCCACGGCGCCGTTGGTCTCGAAACTTTCGGACAGGTTGCAGCAGGGCGCTTTGCGGAGTTCCTTGCTGGAAATATGCTCCACATTGCGGGTTTCGAGTGTGGACACATGTGTATCAAAACCTGCGCCGTTCACTGTCACTTGTTGCAGTTGGCGGATGCCGCTCACTTCCACCCAGATGTTGTTTTCGCCGGGCAATACCTGCACTTCGGCGGGTGTATAACCAATGTAATTGACCACCAAAGTGGCTTCAGCGGTTCGGGACGGCAGACTGAACCGTCCGGCTGTATCCGTAACGGCGCCTTGTTTAGTGTCTTTCCAAAAGACGGAAGCGCCGATCAGTAATTCCTCGTTTTCATTGGTCACCATACCCTTCAGGGGTGCGGCTGTTTGTGAAAAGAGCGAATGCGTATATAGGAATAGTCCTGCCAGCAGGACATAGATATTTTTCATAGACAACAGGTAGACCCCGATTATTGTGATTAGAAAATTCACTTGATTGTAGTGCGAAGCCGGGGG
>JALHMA010000558.1 GCA_022844265.1 Saprospiraceae bacterium
ATTTCGTTAGAAGAATGAACTCATAATACTCCTAACAAAATGCCACTCACGACTCACCACTCACCACTCACGATTAATGGCCTGAAAAACCAATTCAAAAACACCAGAGCCGCCAAACGGGATGACTCTCACCCTCTCACCCTCTCACCCTCTCACTTCTCTCACTCTCTCACTTCTCTCATTACCATAACCTTCCGCACCACCGTACCCTGTGCCGTTTGTGCGGCGACTACGTAAAGCCCGTTGGGTAACTGGCTGACATCCAATGTGGTACGCTGTGAGGAAAGTCCGGTTGCCTGTTGAACCATCCGGCCATGGAGGTCGAAAAGGGCAACGGATTGGAGCAGATTTTCATCAGGCAGTTCCACCTGTATGATGCTGTTGGCAGGCGAAGGGAACACCCGCATCTCGTGGATCGGTATGGCCGCGGCCGCACGTTCGCTGGTGTTGCCCAGTGGTATCCGGAGGTCAACATTGGAGCCGCTGGTGACTACCCCGTCGCCCCATTGGACGGAAGAATTGGAAAGGGTAAGGTTGTAATACAACAGATCGTCGGGGCGGCCTACATCCACAATGTCGATAATGATAAAACTGAATTTTCCGATGACGCCATATCCGCTTACCGGTTGTCCGTTGGTGCGGGTAAAGGCGCTTTCCAGCCGTGCCTGTTCCGGCGAAACGCTCAGCGACAGGAAAGGTGAATTCAGGTTGATCCAGGAGTTGTCATAAAACTCCATTTTGAACGCAGAATCGACGATATTGGAACTCAGCACAGCATCGAAAGTCATACCGTACAGGTTGGTAACCGGGTTGATGGGACTGCCGAGCGAAACCTCCACTTCCACCAGGTCGCCGACAGAAGCATCAGGCGTCAGTAATTCAAAGAAAAAAGGCAAGCCCTTTTTGACGAGTGGGGAAGCCGGCACCAGGTTGTCCGTCCGGCCGTAGTGTTGCCGGATCGGATCGGCATCCGCCTCGGTGATATGGCCGTTGCCATCGGCGTCGGCGTTTTTAAGATCGGTTTGCAGCGGAACAAAGGGGTTCGACCAGTCGCTTCCCTGTTGTGCAATCCATCCGGTGGAACCAGCCTGTCTTTGAGGGCCTTCCTGGCCCATACAGAAACCGAGTGTCAGCAGGTCTTTGTTGTTGACAACACCATCGGCATTGGCATCGCCCGGCCACACACAGTCCTGTAAACAATGTGGCGATCCGGTATCCTGGGATTCAGTTACCTGCATTCGGATAACAGTGTTTTTACACTGGGTATTCGCGGCAAGGCAGTAGTTGATTTCAAAAACATCTTCACCCGAAAATCCTTCATCCGGGAAATAAATCAATAAGTTATTTCCGCTAACCGTTTGTCCGTCAATTATTTGCGAACTATAGCCCGGGTAAAACTGGCAGTTGCCGTGCATGGGCAGGCTGCTTATTTCAAAATCAAATGCTGCATAAGGGATGGGGTATTCCACTACGAACGGTGTTTGCCGGGGCGTTGTCAGGTGGAACGTGTCATAAACGGGATTGAGGTTGCTGACGACTACATTGACGGTTGCCGTTTCAAGGATATTGGCGATGCCATTTCCCAGGGTATACTGAAAAACCGCGGCCCCGGTGAAATCAGGATCGGGTGTAAAAGTAGCATGACCGTCGGGTGTGGTGTTGCTGAGGAAGCCCCCGGTATTAGGGCTGCCCCATTGGGTCACAAACAAATTGCCTAAATCGTTTTGTCGCACATTGAAAGTTACCGGCATGCCGACCGGTGTGTAAATATAATCGTTCATCGCCATTTTATTCTTGGGCGATGTCTGCAACACTTTCATGTCAACCGTCAGCAGATAATCAACATTATTCACCGTCCGGCGCAACACAAAAGGATCGGCTCCGGTATAACCTGCATGCGGCGTATACCGGAATGCGCGCCCGCTGATTACTTGTACGGTACCATGCGCCGGAGATTGTGAAACTGCATATCCGCTGTATTGAAGCGGCACCTGCGTGGGGGTGTTTTGTACAGTGGCAATGGGCAGGGTCGTGTTGCCAGGTTGGCTGACCGGTCTGACTCCAACGTTCAACTGGCCGGTTTTGCAGTGTCCTGACGAATCACAGGCGACATAGTTGATTTGTGCGACCCCGTTAAATCCTGCGTTGGGTGAAAATACAATCTGATTTTGGGCATTGATACCGGCCGTACCATGGTTCACAACGGCAATATCAGATAGTGTAAGCGGCCCGTTATTGCATTGGTCATTTCCCAGCACATGTATGGTGATAGGTACTCCTGTAAAAGTAGTGGCATAATCGTTTTTCAGCGTTATAAGAGAAGGATAAACAGCTACCCGGTAAGCCAGGTAATGCAGGTAAGGAAAGCTGAAAAACTGGTTTAGTTCCAGCGTAAAAGTATCGATGCCATAATACCCCGGATAGGGGGTGTAGCGTACCAAATACCGGTTGGGCGTACCGTTGCTTCCAGCAGCAATTAACTGAATGTCGACATTGCCGTGATTGGCAGAAGGTTCTATGGTAATAACTTGTAAATCAATGCCTTCTACAGTATCTTTTACTGCGATACCTTTGGCGGTGACGAG
>JALHMA010000559.1 GCA_022844265.1 Saprospiraceae bacterium
GTTTCCCATACGGCGTAGACGACGCGCATTGTATCGAAGCCGATCAGGAACTGGAATACCTGGTGCGTTTTCAAAATACGGGAACGGATACGGCGTTCCGGGTGGAAATCCGCGATACGCTTTCGGCCTGGCTTCAACCAACGAGCATCCGGCCCGGTGCATCCAGCCATCCGTACACCTGGACCCTGAGCGGAACGGGCATTCTGTCGGTGTTGTTTGACGATATCATGCTGCCGGATTCCAACGTGAACGAGCGTGCCTCCAACGGCTTCGTCAGTTTCCGAATCGCCCAAAGAGCCGGCAACCCGGTCGGAGCAGTCATTTTCAACCAGGCGGCCATTTATTTCGACGAAAATGAACCTGTACTGACAAATACCCCCTACCACACGGTGTGCGAGGATTTTCTGGAAGTGCAAATCGTGCGTACAGAAGCGCCTGCTGCCGGGAAATTTCACTTACAGATTTCACCTAACCCTGCGAGTGAGTTCGTACGGATCAGTCTCCCGGAACATGCGCTTGAAAATGGCGAGATTGTGTTGCGCGATGCACTCGGGCGGGAAGTCCGGCGGATGCAGATTAATGGAAACACCGCCGATCTGCATCGAAACGGACTTGCGGCAGGCGTTTATTTTGTAGAGATTTTGGAAAACGGGAATAGGTTGGTAATACAGAAACTGGTTTGGAAGTAAACATAGGGTTTGAATTTATGCAATGATTCTATTGGTCAAATGGATCTACGGGCGGATTTCATCCGCCTGTAGACCCCTGGCATTTGTTATTCGATTTTGCACGCTAATAAAATTCGGATGACTCATGTTAATTTTCTATTTTTACCCCCCAACAGAACATAAACCAGCCAAATGCTACCATCCGCAGACCTCCAGCGCCTGATGGCCGACATCAAATCCGGGAAATGCGCCCTGGTGCTGGGTCCCGAAATATTCCAGGTCGAGGGCCAATCCATACAGTCGTACATCCGGCAGCGGCTGATGGATACCTTCGGCGAACAGATTGCCGCGTATTACGAGCGCGACGGTTTTTTCCTGCTCAAAAACCCCGACGACAAACCCGAAATGCAGGACGAAGTGCAGTTTCAGTACAAAGACCTGCATCCGCCGGAAACAACGCTGCGCCAGATCGTGGAAATTCCCTTTTCGCTGGTGCTGTCCGTCAATCCCGATACCTTTTTGCGCGACCTGAGTTTTGCCTGCGGACTGCCCAACCGTTTTGCCACTTTCGACGCTCGCAAACAGGAGGAATTTGAAATGCCCGACGGCGCCGAAGCCGACGGCACCGCACTGCGCGAGCGCATTCCCATGTACTACAACCTCTGCGGCTGCGTGGAGCGCCCTTCGACGCTGGTGCTGGATTACGACGACCTGTTCCGACTGCTGGAAGGTATGCTGGGCGCGCCCAAACTACCCGAAAAACTCATGGCCCGGCTGAAAGACACCACCTCGTACCTGTTTCTGGGTTTTCAATTCGACCGCTGGCATACCCAATTGATACTGAGGTTGTTGGATGTAAAAAATGCCGCCCGGCGTTTTGCCGTGCAGTCGCCGCTGCCCAAAGAAAAAGACACAGAGGCCTTTTTGCTCAACCAGTTTCGCATCAAGTTTCTGGGCGACGACGCCGATTTACTAAGCCAGTTGCACCAGAGCTTTAAAGAGGCCGATTTGCTGCGCCCGGTGAACCAACTCGACACGCCCGCCGGACAGGAAATCACCGCGTTTTTGCAAAAAGGCAACTTAGATAAAGCCATTGCCCGTCTGATTGACGCGACGAAAGGCAATACGTTTTCGGATCAGGCCACCCTGATCAGCGCCCGCTACCAGCAGTGGAACGAACAAAAAAACAAAGGCCTCAGCGATGTGCGCGACCTGAATGTGATGTACAACCAGGTCTGCGACGGCGTATTGCAAATAGCCAAACAACTCTGATGCCATGGAAACGAAACATGTAGTGTACCGCTATCCGGGCGTCAAACCCTTTGAAGCCGCCGAACAGGCCCTGTTTTTTGGCCGCGACCGCGATATTCAGGACCTCTGCGACCTGATTCGGGTGGAAAAACTGTCCGTGCTGTTTGGCAAAAGCGGCTACGGCAAATCCTCCATCCTGAATGCGGGTGTGTTGCCCCGGCTGCGCGGAACCATGCTGCCCATCGAAGTGCGGCTCGGCGAATACCTGCCCGGACAAAGCCTGTCGCCGGTGGAAACGCTGCTTCGGAAACTCGCCGAACGCGGCAGCCCGAATGCCGCCCTGTCCTTTTTGCAGGAACTGCCCGTTTCGCTCTGGACGCAGTTCAAACAAACCGGCGGCGCACCCTCCGGCGGCTTTTTGCTGGTATTCGACCAGTTTGAAGAGTTTTTTTCCTACCCCGCCGAGCAGCAGCGGGCCTTTCGGGAGCAACTGGCGGAATTGCTGAACGAAGAACTGCCCGAAACCGTGCGCGAACTGGCGCGCACCCTCGACCGCGAGCAACGCCGGGCCTTAGCCGCCCCGAATGAAGTGCGGGTGCTGCTCTCCGTGCGCTC
>JALHMA010000560.1 GCA_022844265.1 Saprospiraceae bacterium
CGAATTCACTTTCCAAACTGCGCAAATAAGCTGTAGCATGGCTGTTCAAAAAGAACTTCAGCAGCAACTTTATGCGGGTTTTAGATGAAATCAGGGCGTCAATCATGCGTCGCGTCAATATTGAGCAGCAAAACTACTCAATCTCTATTGAGCGTGTATGTGAATGTGGGATTTATGTAACATTTTTCTTCAGTTATGAGTTATGAGTTATGAGTTATGAGTTGTTGGTGTTTCAGGCTGGAATGGGGAAATCCAGGACATAGTATATTTCCTCATTCCAGCCTGAAACACCAATAACTCATAACTCATAACTATAAATGGATTACCTCCCCATACGCCGCCGCCGCCGCTTCCATCGTGGCTTCGCTCATGGTCGGGTGGGGGTGGATGGATTTGATGATTTCATGTCCGGTGGTTTCCAGTTTTCGGGCCACGACCACTTCGGCGATCATTTCGGTAACGTTGGCTCCGATCATGTGGGCGCCCAGAAATTCGCCGTATTTTTTATCAAAAATAACTTTGACGAATCCTTCCGCGTGGCCGGCTGCTTTGGCTTTGCCGGAGGCGGTGAAGGGGAATTTGCCGACCAGCACCTCGTAGCCGGCCTCTTTGGCGGCTTGTTCGGTGTAGCCGACGGAAGCGATTTCAGGGATGCAATAGGTGCAACCGGGAATATTGTTGTAGTCGATGGCTTCGGGGTGATGACCTGCAATGGCTTCCACGCAGGTGATGCCCTCGGCGCTGGCCACGTGGGCGAGGGCCTGTGTGGGCAATACGTCGCCGATGGCGTACACGCCCGGGACATTGGTGCGGTAGAATTCGTCGACTTTGATATAGCCGCGTTCGGTGGCTACGCCGAGCGTTTCCAGTCCGATGTTCTCGATATTGGGCGTGACGCCGGCAGCGCTGAGTACCACATCGCAGAGGATGATTTCGGTAGCGCCGTCCTTGCGGTTTTTCATGTGTACTTTAATTTCCTTGCCGCTGGTATCCACGGTTTCCACTGCCCAGTTGCCGTACACTTTGATGCCTTTTTTCGTAAATATTTTGCCGAGTTCTTTGGAAATATCGGTGTCTTCGCGGGGCACCAGGCCCTGTTCCATAAACTCGACGATACTCACTTCGCTGCCGATGGTGTGGTAAAAATAACCGAATTCGACGCCGATGGCGCCTGCACCGACGACAACCAGGCGTTTGGGCAGGTTTTCGAGGCTCATGGCCTTGCGGTATTCAATGATTTTTTTGCCGTCGATGGGCAGGTTGGGCAGTTCTTTGGCGCGGCCGCCGGTGGCGACGATGATGTGTTTGGCGCTGTATTCAGTGGTGGCGCCTGCCGCGTCGGTCACCGCTACTTTGGGGCCGGCCACGAGTTTGCCGCCGCCCATGATAACGGTGATTTTATTTTTTTTCATCAGGAACTGAACACCCTTGCTCATGCCGTCTGCAACGCCTCTGCTGCGTTTGACCATTGCCGTGAAATCGGCGCTTGCCTTGCCGACCTTGATGCCGTAATCTTCCGCATGGTTCAGATAATCAAATACTTGTGCGCTTTTCAGCAGGGCTTTGGTGGGAATACAACCCCAGTTGAGACAGATGCCGCCGAGGCTTTCCCGTTCGACAATGGCTACATTCATACCCAATTGGGAAGCCCGGATCGCAGCTACATACCCGCCCGGGCCGCTGCCTATTACAATTACATCGAAGTTCATTTCTCTGGTTGGAAATTGAAAAGTTTACTGGAAAAACTGGTAGAGCGCGGCGAAGGTACGGATTTTAGATTTTTCCCTCGTAGAGTAATTGCACACGGATTTAATGGATTGGACACGGATTTTTTCACCCACGCGCCAGCCGCCGGAACACCTCATCCATATTATCCGTACCGTATTGCTGTTTCAGCGCCCGCGGGGTGCCCAGGGCTTCTATTTTTCCGTCTACCATAATACTGACGCGGTCGCAGTATTCGGCTTCGTCCATGTAATGGGTGGTGACCATGAGGGTGACGCCCTGTGCGGCGGCTTCGTAAATCAGTTCCCAGAACTGGCGGCGGGTGAGCGGGTCCACGCCGCTGGTCGGTTCGTCGAGGAAAACGATCCGGGGTTCGTGGAGCAGCGCCACGGAGAAGGCAAGTTTTTGTTTCCAGCCGAGTGGCAGCGATGCGACCAGTTTGTCGGCCTCGGCATCGAGGGCTAATTTTTGCAGTAAAACGCCTGTTTTCGAGCGGATGTCGGCCATTTTGAGTCCGTAAATACCGCCGTACAGCCGGATATTTTCCCGAACGGTCAGGTCTTCGTAGAGGCTGAACTTCTGACTCATGTAACCGATGCGCCGTTTGACCTGGTCGGGGTGTTGCCAGACATCGAAACCTGCTACGGTGGCGGAACCGCTGCTTGGGCTGAGCAGGCCGGTCAGCATTTTCAGGGCGGTGGTTTTGCCCGCGCCGTTGGCGCCGAGGAAGCCGAAAATTTCGCCTGCCTGCACGTCGAATGTAATGGCGTCGACGGCGGTGAACT
>JALHMA010000561.1 GCA_022844265.1 Saprospiraceae bacterium
GGAAAACAACGGAATTCCAGCCAACGCCGCGCCGATACAAGTGCAGATCAGCCACCTGAACTGCTGGTCAGAGGGCGGCCAATTCTTCGTGACAGGCATCTGCAACAGCCAGTCGGATCAATGGCAAAAAATCTGGCTGCATATGGAAGCCCTGGACAGCAGCGGAAAAACCGTCAGTGAGGGAGTCGTGTTCCCCGTTTTTTCGGCAGCCGTTCCGCCACGCGGCCGCAGCGCCTTTTTTCAAGGCTGGCCGCTGGCAGATTTTTCCGGTAAGCCGGATACATGCCGCGTATCGGGTGCCGGCGCTTTCGGGCAAGCAGCCGGGCCTATACTGTTGGTGGGAAACCTGAGTGGTGTGCGGATGCTGGCGCCTGGAAGTCCGGGCAGCGGCAGCGCAGCCAGTACAGAACTGGGCTGGCAGATCAGCGCCGAACTTTCCAACCCGCTGGAACGAACAGCGGAACACCCGCGGCTCGAATTATTGCTTTTCGGAAAAGATAACCGATTGTGGTATGCGGCTGTGCTGAATCCGGAAGACGACAGACTCAAAGAAGTGTTGACAATGGAGGGAACCGGGCCACTTCTGACGGCTTCAAAGCGGCGTTTTGGCGTCTCGGTAGATTACGAGAATTTGCCGCAAGCCCTTCAAACACAAAAAATCGGGCGGGTAGAAATGCTGGCTTTTGAAGATAAATAAAAAAAACTTTCATTTTTAGCAACCTTTTTGCATTTCTACCCGTCTATGGTAGCGAATCCTAAAACTATATGTTGCAAATAATCAAAAATTGTAAGTACATTTGTCTGTCTTAAAATCAGGACTATGAAACGCAAACCAATACCCAAATCTTTCTTTTTTGCTGTATCCCTTTTTAGTCTTTTCGCCTTTACATTTGTGAATGTAAATGTATCGTCCGGTTCGTGCCAGTCTGCTCAAACTTGTCTTGTTCAGAAAGTAGAGGAAGCGGATAATATGGACAAGGCCGGTATTGCCGTGCCTGACTTTACGGTAGTCGGTCGTCTGATCGAGTTGGCGCAACGGTACTTCGCGCACTAAACAACGACAACGTTTTTATTGCCCACCAACCGATAGCAGCCCCCAGCAAGGCGCCTCCCAATACATCCAGGGGATAGTGTACGCCCACGTACACCTGAGAAAAAGCGATAAGACCTGCCCAGATCAATGCGGCAGGGCGAATCCATCGCTGCCTGTTTCCCATTATGCCAATAATAAAAATGGCCGCCGCAAAATGATTGGCGGCATGAGAAGATGTGAAACTGTATCCGCTCCCGCAGGATACCCGCTGTTCAACGACCATTGCCGGGTCATTGCAGGGCCGCAGCCGCTGTACATTTTTTTTGACTAATTCGCTGCTCGTAAAGTCGGCCAAACCCACTGCCAGTACCATCGTCAGAATGATGATCCAGCCTTTCCGGCCATAATTCAACAGGAAAAACGTAGCCAGAAAAAGGTACAAAGGCGCCCACAGCCATTTTTCCCGAAAAAGCGGGAGCAGGGCATCGAATAGCGGATTACCCATGCGGGTATTGATGCAATGAAACAACGCGGCATCCAGTGATAAAATGGCGTGCATGATTGGTTATTTGTTATCCGTTATTGGTTATTAGTGTTGATAATCAAGTATTTGCAAGAGATTTAATCCAAACTATGTTGCTTGATATATTTAAGTAGGTGTGCAAAATTAGTTAATTCAGCACTTTCTAATGTAAGGCATTTATGAGAGACTTCGCGTCCTGAACCGGCTAACAAAAGGGGCAGCGCCCCGATGATATTCGTAGAATGAAGTGATGAGTATAGTTGGAGGGGCAGCGCCCCGGTAATATGAACGGGGCGCTGCCCCTCCATTCCTGGGTTAACTGGAAAATGCTACAAATATTACCGGGGCGCTGCCCCTTTGCCAACAAGCCATGAACATCCGATTTTACGCATTGTCTACATTAGAAACTGCTGTAGTTTATTTTAAATCTTCTACAATTCATTGATTTACATTGCTTTTGCCCTTTGAGATTTTGCCTTTTTACTTAAGGCAGTGCACCCAAACAACCTTGCGAAGCACTTTTCATACCTTGCCCTCAATTATGTTATGTACACTTAAAACGCCCGCATGGAAATCCTACTCGTCGCAGCTACTCCTTTTGAAATTATGCCGGTGCAGGAATGGTTGCAGGCCCGTTTTAAAAAAAATGAACAAGGTATTTACCGCAACAAAGACCTGAGCGTATCAATATTAGTTACCGGCGTAGGTATTGCGGCCACCAGTTGGAGCCTGGGCAATTATTTTGCCCGCAAACAACCCGATCTGGCGATCAATGCCGGTGTTGCGGGCGCGCTGGATGTATCGTTGTCGCTGGGCGCGGTGCAGCAGGTCGTCAGCGAACGCTTCGGCGATCTGGGTGTGGAAGAAGCCGACGGGCGTTTCACCGATTTATTTGAATTGGGCCTTATTGAGCCGTCCGAAAAGCCCTATATCAATGGTTTGTTGTACAACCC